>NZ_JBFUMK010000002.1:0-451826 GCF_054049415.1 Roseateles sp. P5_D6
GCAGCCTTCTTGGCCGGAGCGGCCTTCTTGGCGGGTGCAGCCTTCTTGGCCGGAGCGGCCTTCTTGGCGGGCGCAGCCTTCTTGGCCGGAGCGGCCTTCTTGGCGGGTGCAGCCTTCTTGGCCGGAGCGGCCTTCTTGGCGGGCGCAGCCTTCTTGGCCGGAGCGGCCTTCTTGGCGGGTGCAGCCTTCTTGGCCGGAGCGGCCTTCTTGGCGGGCGCAGCCTTCTTGGCCGGAGCGGCCTTCTTGGCGGGCGCAGCCTTCTTGGCCGGAGCGGCCTTCTTGGCGGGCGCAGCCTTCTTGGCCGGAGCGGCCTTCTTGGCCGGAGCGGCCTTCTTGGCGGGTGCAGCCTTCTTGGCCGGAGCGGCCTTCTTCGCTGCGGCCTTAGCCGGGGTCTTTGCAGTTGCCATGGTTTTCTCCTTGATCAAGTGGAAAAGTCACCGTCCCGCACGGACCGGTCCGTGCGGATACGGTTATTCACCGCCCGAGAGTCGCCCAGGAGGAGCGCCTCGATACGGTGAATGGGATCGCCATGCAGCCCCGCCACGTCTAGCGTGTTGATGCGGGTTTCGCTCGGTGACTGCATTGGCCAGGTCTTGATCTTGTTATGGCTGGGACTTCAGTCCCAGCTCAGTGCCCCGCCTGATTGGTACTCGATGACGCGCGTCTCGAAGAAGTTGCGTTCCTTCTTCAAGTCGATCATCTCGCTCATCCAGGGGAAGGGATTCTCTTCGTTCGGGAACAGGGCTTCGAGGCCGATCTGCACCGCACGGCGGTTGGCGATGAAGCGCAGATAGCCCTTGAACATCGAGGCATTGAGGCCCAGCACACCACGCGGCATGGTGTCCTCGGCGTAACGGTATTCCAGTTCGACGGCCTTCAGGAACAGCGCCTTGATCTCGGCCTTGAATTCGGCCGTCCAGAGGTGCGGGTTCTCAAGCTTGATCTGGTTGATCAGGTCGATGCCGAAGTTGCAGTGCATCGACTCGTCGCGCAGGATGTACTGGTACTGCTCGGCTGCACCGGTCATCTTGTTCTGGCGGCCCATGGCGAGGATCTGCGTGAAGCCGACGTAGAAGAACAGGCCTTCCATCAGGCAGGCGAAGACGATCAGGCTCTTCAGCAGCGTCTGGTCGTTCTCCGGCGTACCGGTGTGGAAGTGCGGGTCCATGATCGCGCCGATGAAGGGGATCAGGAACTCGTCCTTGTCGCGAATGGACTGGACTTCGTTGTAGGCGTTGAAGATCTCGCTCTCGTCCAGACCCAGCGACTCCACGATGTACTGGTAGGCGTGCGTGTGGATCGCCTCTTCGAACGCCTGGCGCAGCAGGAACTGACGGGCTTCCGGCGCCGTGATGTGGCGGTAGGTGCCCAGCACGATGTTGTTCGCGGCCAGCGAGTCAGCAGTGACGAAGAAACCGAGGTTGCGCTTGATGATGCGGCGCTCGTCTTCGGTCAGGCCGTTGGGATCTTTCCAGAGCGCGATGTCGCGGCTCATGTTCACTTCCTGCGGCATCCAGTGGTTGGCGCAGGTGGCGAGGTACTTCTCCCAGGCCCATTTGTACTTGAAGGGCACCAGCTGGTTGACGTCGGTCTGGCCGTTGATGATGCGCTTGTCGGCAGCCTTCACGCGACGCGCGGTGGTTGGTTCGCCGGACAACTTGGGAGCAGGAGAGGAAGCGAGAGCAACTTCAGGCATCAGGGGTGCCGAAGGCAGTGCCGCGACAGGCTTCGCGGTGTGTGTGTCAGTGGACTTCAGGTCTTCGTCCCAATCCAGCATGGTGTGCTTCCTATCACTTCGAATTATCGGCAGTGCTTGTGCAAATCAACAAGAACTAGCTACAGCTATTTGCATCGTTCGCGCAAAGTTTGTTGCGCGAGGGCATCGAAACCGAGGCCTTCACTTGTATAGACAAGTGAAGGCCTCGCTCCGAATTTACTGACAGGCCTCGCAATCCGGATTGTCGATCGAGCAGAACTTCATGTCCGTCGCCGGCAGTTCGGGCTCGACGACGGCAACCGGCGCGACCGGTGCGGCGGCCATCGCTGCGGTGCTGTTGGACACCGCGTTGAGCTGGCCCGAGCGCGTCACCGTGCTCTTCTCGGCCTGCGTCGCGCTGGTCGTGCGCAGGTAGTAGGTCGTCTTCAGGCCGCGCTGCCAGGCGAGCTTGTAGGTCTCGTCGAGCTTCTTGCCCGACGCGCCGGCCATGTAGATGTTCAGGCTCTGCGCCTGGTCGATCCACTTCTGGCGGCGAGCACCGGCCTCGATCAGCCACACGGTGTCGACTTCAAAGGCCGTCGCGTAGAGCGCCTTGATCTCCTCCGGCACGCGGTCGATGCGACGCAGCGAGCCGTCGAAGTGCTTGAGGTCCATGACCATCACGTCGTCCCACAGGCCCAGCGCCTTCAGGTCGCGCACCAGCGATTCGTTGATGATGGTGAATTCGCCCGACAGGTTGGACTTGACCGACAGGTTGCCGAAGCACGGCTCGATGGAGGCGTCCACGCCGATGATGTTGGAGATGGTCGCCGTCGGCGCGATCGCCACGCAGTTGCTGTTGCGCATGCCGAAGCTGGCGATGCGGCCGCGCAGGGCGTCCCAGTCCATCGTGGTCGAGCGGTCGACGTCGACGTAGCCGCCGCGGGCCTCGGCCAGCAGGTCCAGCGAGTCGATCGGCAGGATGCCGCGATCCCACAGCGAGCCCTTGTAGGTGGAGTAGCGGCCGCGTTCCTCGGCCAGTTCGGTCGAGGCCCAGTAGGCGTGATAGCAGACGGCCTCCATCGAGCGATCGGCGAAGTCGACGGCAGCCTGCGAGGCGTAGGGAGTGCGCAGTTGGTACAGCGCGTCCTGGAAGCCCATGATTCCCAGGCCGACCGGGCGGTGGCGCAGGTTGGAGTCGCGCGCCTTCTTGACGGCGTAGTAGTTGATGTCGATGACGTTGTCGAGCATGCGCATCGCGGTGCGCGTCGTCTTCTTCAGCTTGGCCTGGTCGATCTGGCCATCCTTGATGTGCTGGGCCAGGTTGACGGAGCCGAGGTTGCAGACGGCGATCTCGCTGTCGTTGGTGTTCAGCGTGATCTCGGTGCACAGGTTGCTGGAGTGCACCACGCCGACGTGCTGCTGCGGGCTGCGCACATTGCAGGCGTCCTTGAACGTGATCCAGGGGTGGCCCGTCTCGAACAGCATCGACAGCATCTTGCGCCACAGGTCCTTGGCCGGCATGCGCTTGAAGAGCTTGATCTCGCCGCGGTCGGCCTTGGCCTCGTAGGCCGTGTAGGCCACTTCGAAAGGCTTGCCGAACAGGTCGTGCAGGTCCGGGCAGGTGCTGGGGCTGAACAGCGTCCAGTCACCGCCTTCGAGCACACGGCGCATGAACAGGTCGGGAATCCAGTTCGCCGTGTTCATGTCGTGCGTGCGGCGGCGGTCGTCGCCGGTGTTCTTGCGCAGGTCCAGGAACTCCTCGATGTCGAGGTGCCAGGTTTCCAGATAGGCGCAGACGGCGCCCTTGCGCTTGCCGCCCTGGTTCACGGCGACGGCCGTGTCGTTGACCACCTTCAGGAAGGGCACGACGCCCTGGCTCTTGCCGTTGGTGCCCTTGATGTGCGAGCCCAGCGCGCGCACCGGGGTCCAGTCATTGCCCAGGCCGCCGGCGAACTTGCTCAGCAGCGCGTTCTCCTTCAGCGCCTCGTAGATACCGTCGAGGTCGTCGCTGACGGTCGTCAGGTAGCAGCTCGACAGCTGCGAGCGGCGCGTGCCGGCGTTGAACAGCGTCGGCGTGCTGGACATGAAGTCGAAGCTCGACAGCACTTCATAGAACTCGATGGCGCGGGCTTCGCGGTCGATCTCGCCCAGGGCCAGGCCCATGGCCACGCGCATGAAGAAGGCCTGAGGCAGCTCGATGCGCTGCTCTTCGATGTGCAGGAAGTAGCGGTCGTACAGGGTCTGCAGGCCGAGGTAGTCGAACTGCAGGTCGCGCTCGGGCTTGAGCGCCGCACCCAGCTTGACCAGGTCGTACTGCTGCAGCTTCTCGTCCAGCAGTTCGGCCTTCACGCCCTTCTTGATATAGCCGGGGAAGTACTCGGCGTAGCGCTGGGTCATCTCACCCTGCAGCACCTCGCCACCGAGGATCTCGCGGCGGATCGTGTGCAGCAGCAGGCGCGCGGTGGCGCGGCTGTAGCCCGGGTCCTTCTCGATCAGCGTGCGCGCGGCCAGGATGGCGGCCTTGTAGACCTCGTCGATGGCGACGCCGTCGTACAGATTGCGCTGGGTCTCGGCCAGCACCGGATCTGGCTTGACGTCGGCGCCGAGGTTCTCGCAGGCCGACGCGATCAGCGACTTCAGCGCACCCAGGTCCAGCGGGCGGCGCTCGCCGCGGTCCACCACCATCACCACCGGCTCGGCGGCGCGCGTGGCCTCGCCCTGCGCGGCGCGCTCCTGCGTGCGGCGCTCGCGATACAGCACGTAGGCGCGGGCGACTTCATGGTTGCTGCTGCGCATCAGGCCCAGCTCGACCTGGTCCTGCACATCTTCAATATGGAAGGTACCGCCACTCGGACGCGAGCGCAGCAGGGCGCGCACGACGTTCTGGGTCAGCTGCTCCACCGTCTCACGCACGCTGGCCGAGGCTGCGCCGCTGGTGCCATGCACGGCCAGGAAAGCCTTCATCAGCGCAACGGCGATCTTGCTCGGCTCGAACGAGACCACGGCGCCATTGCGGCGAATGATCTGGTAGGCCTGATAGCCGGACAACGCAGGGGCGCTGGGGGCGGTGGCGTCGGATCCAAACGCGACCGGGGACTGCGACGACAGCGAGGCGGAGGTGGCCTGGCCCGTGGCGGCTTCATGCAGCATGAGGGGATCCTTTATCGAGAAATGACGGGCAAATGCGCGGCATCAACCCGAAGGTCGGGCCAGCGCATCGTGCGGTGCTTCAGTGGGGTATTTCGTCCCTGCCGCTCCATTGCCAGGCCGGCGTTTCGGCTTGGTCCCCGGGCGCTTTGCTGCCGTGGCCAAGCCACTGCAAACAGCGAATCCGAGGGGATGGTCATGGGGTCGACTGGCTCAGCAGGATATCACGAAGGAACACTATATCTATGGCCCCCGCCGTCCTCAAGCACTACCGCTAGTGTCAAACCCTGGCCGCGATTTCTCTGGACAAATGCCCTGCGCGCGCCTTTGGCCGATCAGATCGGGGCTTGCAACCGGCAACCCGCATCAACACTGGGCTGGCGGGCCGAAGCGGGCCGCAAGGCCGCGCCAGCGCTGCGTCCGAGCAAGCGCTCTATAGCCTCGCCGCAGATTCAAGCAGGGCAAATCCCGAGAAGGTTTTTCTTTCAGCTGTCACCAGCCGAGATCGCAAGCCGCGCCATGCGGTAGCGGATCTGGCGCAGCGACAGCCCGAGGCTGGCTGCCGCGGCCGTGCGGTTGAAGCGGTGCAGCTCCAGCGCTCGCAGCAGAATGGCGCGCTCGACCTCGTCGAGATAGCGCGCCAGGTCCGACGGCAATTCCTCGGGCAGGGACACGCCCTCGGCCACTGGTGCCGCCCCCAGGGGGGTGTCCAGCGCGGCGAACTGCGACTCGCTGCGGTCCTCGTCCAGCAGCGTGTCGGGCAGGCCAAGATCGTCGGCGTCGATCCACTCACCGCCCGCCAGCGCCAGCGCGCGGTGCAGCAGGTTCTCGAGCTCGCGCACATTGCCGGGAAAGGTATAGCGCGACAGCGTCTGCAGCGCACCCACCGTCAGTCGTGGCGCTGGTGACACGCCAGCGTCCTGGGCGATGCGGGTCAGCACCCGGGCGCTGATCAGGCCCAGGTCCTCCAGGCGCTCGCGCAGCGGCGGCACGCGGATCTGGATGACGTTGAGGCGGTAGAACAAGTCCTGGCGGAAGCGCCCCGCCGCCACCTCGGCGGACAGATCCTTGTGCGTCGCGCTGAGGATGCGCACATTGATCGGCGTCTCGGCGGTGGCGCCGACCGGCCGCACCGAACGCTCCTGGATGACGCGCAGCAGCTTGCTTTGCATCGCCAGGGGCAGGTCGCCGATCTCATCGAGGAAGAGCGTGCCGCCATCCGCCGCCTGGAAGAAGCCCTCGCGGTCCTCGTTGGCACCGGTGAACGCGCCCTTGCGGTAGCCGAAGAACTCGGCCTCCAGCAAGTTCTCGGGAATGGCGCCGCAGTTGACGGCGATGAAGCCCTGCCCGGCGCGCACGCCGTGGTCGTGGATGGCCCGCGCCACCAGCTCCTTGCCGGTCCCGGATTCACCCTGCACCAGCACCGGCGCCATGCTGCGCGCCACCTTGTCGATCAGCGAGCGAACCGCGCGGATGGCCGGTGATTCACCCACCAAGCGCAGCGCCGACGCCGGCATTGCCACGCTTTTTTCTTGCGCCGCCGGGCTGGGATCGGGCGCCACGCGGCCCAGTGCCGAACCGACGACGAGGCGGAACTGGCGCAGGTCCACCGGCTTGGTCAGGTAGTCGTAGGCGCCGGCCTTCAAGGCCTCCACCGCGTTCTCGGCCGAGCCGAACGCCGTGATGACGATGGCCTTCTCGGGTCGGCCGGCCTGCTCCAGCCAGCGCAGCAATGCCAGGCCCGAGCCGTCGGGCAGCTTCATGTCGGTGATGACGGCGCTGTAGGTCTGGGCCTGCAGATGCGCCAGCGCCTCTGCCACCGTGCCCGCACTGTCGATCTCATAGCCTTCACGCAGCAACGTCAGCTCGTAGAGCGTGCGCAGATCGGGCTCGTCGTCGACGACCAGCAGGCGCGGGAGCGTGGCAGTAGTCATGCAGAGGATGCAGATGGGGGCGTGCGCAGTCGAACGCAGAACTCGTTGGCCGCCGCGTCAGTGGCGCGGCGGTAGTCGATGCGGGCGCCATGACGCTCGCACAGTTCACGGCAAATGTAGAGGCCCAGGCCCGAACCGCGGCTGCGTGTCGAGAAGAAAGGCTCGAACAGATGGCGCTCGATCTCGTGCGGCACCGGCGCGCCCGCGCTGCGCACGACGAGGTCCAGCGCATCGCCGTGGCGGTCCAGCGCCGCCTGGATCGCGCCCGCGCCAGGCTCGGCATGGCGGTGCGCGTTGTCGAGCAGATTGACCAGGACGCGGCGCAGATGCTCGGCGTCGAACAGCCCCATCAGCCCAGGCGCGGCGATGTGCAGCCGGAAGCGACTCTGGGCACCGGGCTCGACGCCATTGACCTGGGCCCAGTCCTCACAGGTCTCCTGTACCAACAGGCTGACGTCCAGCGGCTGGGTGTCGGGCTGCATGCCGGGCGCCAGCTCGCTGACGTCGTCGACCAGGCGCTTGAGCCTTTGCACATTGGAGGCGACCATCCTGGTCAGCTGCTCGGCGCGCCCGCCGGCGACGTCCTCGGCCAGCAAGGCATTGGCCTGGGCGATGGCCGCCAGCGGGTTGCGAATCTCGTGAGCGATGCCGGCCGACACCCGGCCCATGGCGGCCAGTTTCTCCTGGCGGGTACGCGCCAGCAGCTCGCGGTTGTCCTCGACGAACAGCACGCACAGCTCCTCGCTGCCCTCGCGCTGGCGTGTGAAGCGCAGGCGCAGGCGCAGGCTGCGCGCGGCGCCGCTGTCCAGCGCCAGCGCCACGTCGACTTCCGCTCCCCCCTCGCCGGCGCTGCCGCCATAGGCTCGCTCCAATGCGAGCACCAGGGGCTGCCAGTCGGCCCGCCCGCGCAACTGCCAGCTCAGCTCTCCGCTGGCGGCGCCCAACAGGCTGCGCGCCGCCGGGTTCATCGCGCGGATACGGCCACGCCGGTCGACGACGAGCACGCCCTCCTGCATCTCATCGATGACCAGGCGGTTCAGCAGCTCCTGCTGGCGGGCGAGCGCCAGGCTGCCCCGTGCGGCCTTCTCCTCGCGAGCGAGCCGCGCGCTGAGCTCACCGGCTAGCAGGCTCACGGCGAACAGGCCGCTGCCCACCAAGCCGGCCTGCGTCGTCTTCAGGCCCACGTCCAGGCCGGCCAGCAGCGACCAGGCGGCCGCACCGAGCAGGCCCAGCGTTGCCATCGCCGCCGTAGCCAGCGCCAGCATGCGCGGGCTCAGCACGGCCGCCATCAGCACCGGCATGACGAAGAGGGCGCCGTAGTTCACCCCACTCGGGTCCAGCGCATGCAGCACGCCGAACAGGATCAAGTCCACGCCGATGGCGCTCCACCAATGGGGGCTGCTGATGCGCGCCAGGCTGCGCGCCGAGGCGCCCCGCCGCAGCTGCGGCGCCAGCCACAGGGCCAGGGCTGCCATGGCATAGGACAGGCTCAGGGCCAGCGTCGAGCGCGCCGGCGTCGTGCCGAGAACGACCGAGATCAGTTGGGCCATCACCAGGGCCAGGCCCAGGGCTGCACGCGCCGACAGGAAGGCGCGGTATAGACGCTCGAACGAAGCGCTGGCCTCGGCCGGCGGCTCCGCCGGCGGCTGCTCGACGAACCAGCTGCCGGCGCCGGCCACCGTCAGGCCTGCCCCTCGCGGGCCTCGAAGCTGGTGCGATGCGCCGCGCTGCAGAAGACACCACCCTTGCCCGGCAGCGCCTCATCGACGGGCAGATGCATGCCGCATTCGGCGCAGCGCAGCATGGCTTGCGGCGGCGCTGGCGGCTGGGGCTTGCGCGCCTCGGGTTCGCGCGGCCGGCCGCGCTTGATGCCCAACACAAAGAACAGGCCCGCCAGCAGGGCCAGCAGCAGCAGGTATTTCATGCGCCGCCTCCGTTGACACCGCGCTGCAGGATGACCTCCAGCACGAAGCGCGAGCCGGCATAGGACAACAGCAGCAAGGCCGCGCCGGCGTAGAGCCAGCGCGTCGCACGCCGGCCGCGCCAGCCGTAGATGCGCCGCCCGACCAGCAGGCCGGTCAGCACCAGCCAACCAAGCACGGCCAGCAGGTTCTTGTGGTCCCAGCGCCAATGCGGTGTGAACCACCATCCCAGCAGGATGGCCAGGGACAGCACGCCGACGCCGGCGGCCACGAACTGGAAGGTCAGGCGCTCAAGCCGCAGCAGCGGCAGCCCGGCCGGTGCCGACTGCTTGCGGCGCAGCTGCATCTCGGCGCGGTTCATCAGCGCCGCATGCAGCACCGCCACGCCGAACAGGCCGTAGGACGCCAGGCCCAGCACCCAGTGCAACGGCGCCCAGGGCGACGCGGCCAGCGGCCGGCTCTCGCCGGGGAAGCCCCAAGCCAGCAGCACGGCCGCCGCCGCCAGCCAGGCCAGCACGCGCCGCACGCTGTGCAGGGGCAGGAAGCGGCTTTCAACCAGATAGACCGTCAGCACCAGCCAGGTCGTCATCGACAGCGCCGGCGCGAAACCGAAGCGCGCACCCGGTTCGGCCAGGCCGTAGCCACTGATATCTATATAGAGGGCGGCGAACTGGGCCGTCCAGGCCAGGGCCATGGGCGGCACGGACCGCAGCGGCCGCCGCACGGAGGCATCGTCGCCGGCGCGCGCGCGCAGCAGCCCAACCCAGACATATCCCAGCAGCGCCAGCGCGCTGGCGACGGCCAATGCCGGCCCGGGGCCGAGGCTTTGGGCGCCGGCTGCGGCGTCTCCAGCATCGGCAAGAAGGGCGGGCGATAAACTCATGGCTGCAGTGTACTTTTGGCCTGCCGCCGTTCTGGCGGTCCAGGAGGCTGTCGGGCTTTGGGCGGGGTGCGCGCCGAGGCGAGTTGCGAGGCCAGGCTAGGCGTCGACGAGGCGTTGGGTGGGGCCCAGCAACGAGTCGGCAACGACGCATGGCCCCGCAAATCGCCTCGGCCCTTCGGGTTGGGTCTGCAAGGGGGCTGATGCGCTGTTGCTCCTCCTCGCGGGCACGAGCCCGCAGCGTCGTCGCGCCTAGCCTCAGCCCCCTTGCAGATCCAACGTGCACCCCGCCCAAAGCCCGACAGCCTCCTAGCCCACCTCCCCACCATGGCATCCAACCTCACCGACCGCCTGAGTCGCCTCGTCAAGACGATGCGCGGGCAGGCCCGCATCACCGAGAGCAACGTGCAGGACATGCTCCGCGAGGTGCGCATGGCCCTGCTGGAGGCCGACGTGGCCCTGCCGGTGGTGCGCGACTTCATTGCCCGCGTGAAGGAGAAGGCACTCGGCCAGGAGGTCGTCGGCTCGCTGAACCCCGGCCAGGTGCTGGTCTCGGTCGTGCACAAGGAACTCGCCGCGACCATGGGCGAAGGCGTGGCCGACATCAACCTCGCCGCCCAGCCGCCCGCCGTCATCCTGATGGCCGGCCTGCAGGGCGCCGGCAAGACGACGACGACGGCCAAGCTCGCCAAGCACCTGATCGAGAAGCGCAAGAAGAAGGTGCTGACAGTCTCCGCCGACGTCTACCGCCCGGCAGCCATCGAGCAGTTGAAGACGGTGACCAGGCAGGCCGGCGCCGAATGGTTCGAGTCCACGCCCGAGCAAAAGCCTCGTGACATCGCGCTGGCCGCGCTGGACTACGCCAAGCGCCACTACATCGACGTGCTGCTGGTGGACACCGCCGGCCGCCTGGCCATCGATGAAGCGCTGATGGCCGAGATCAAGGACCTGCATGCGGTGCTGAACCCGGTCGAGACGCTGTTCGTCGTCGACGCCATGCAGGGCCAGGATGCGATCAACACCGCCAAGGCCTTCAAGGACGCTCTGCCGCTGACCGGCGTCGTGCTGACCAAGCTCGACGGCGACTCCCGCGGTGGTGCGGCGCTGTCGGTGCGCCAGATCACCGGTGCGCCGATCAAGTTCGCCGGCGTGTCCGAGAAGATCGACGGGCTGGAGGTCTTCGACGCCGACCGCCACGCCGGCCGCGTGCTGGGCATGGGCGACATCGTGGCCCTCGTCGAGCAGGTCACGGCCAACGTCGACATGGCTAGCGCCCAGGCAATGGCCGACAAGCTCAAGAGCGGCAGCGGCTTCGACCTGAATGACTTCCTGCAACAGATCGCGCAGATGAAGAAGATGGGCGGCCTGGGCGGCCTGATGGACAAATTGCCGCAGAACATGATGGGCAACAAGCAGCCCGGCCAGGCCGACATGGACCGCGCCGAGCGCGACATGAAGCGCATGGAAGGCATCCTGCGTTCCATGAGCGCCAAGGAGCGCTCACACCCGGCCCTCTTGATGGATGGCAAGAGCAAGGCCAGCCGCAAGCGCCGCATCGCCACCGGCGCCGGCGTGCAGATCCAGGACGTCAATCGCCTGCTGAATCAGTTCGACCAGATGCAGCAGATGATGAAGAAGATGAAGGGCGGCGGCCTGATGAAGATGATGAAGCGCATGGGCGGCATGAAGGGCCTGCCGGGGATGTAAACCCGCAGGCTTGCACTCTCGATCGTTCGTTCGATCCGCGCGCAGACAGCCTGTCGTCAGCAGGGACACAAGTCCACACACTTGGTCCCAAGGTCGAGGGACAACGGAGCATGGTCAAGAACCGGCGCGGCCGCTAGCGTCGCGCGCATGCTGAACCTTCACCTCCCAAGAGCCGTTGGCGCCTGGCTGAGCAACCTCACCGGGCAAGGCAGAGCGCCTCGCAAGGACGCCAGCGACACCGTGATGCAGTGGCCGCCCACCGCTGCGCGGGTGCTGGTGAGCGCGGAGCGCCATGCCCACAAATGCATCGCGCAAGCCCTGGCACTGGAACACCCCAAGGGCTTCCTGCTGGCCCATGTGCCGCTGCACAAGCTGGTGCGGGTGCCGAAGCAATACTCCTACCGCGAGTGGCTGTCGCGCACGGGCTTGCTGACCGTCGACTTCGCGCTTTGCGACGAACACGGCTATGCGCGCTCCGTCGTTCTCCTGCCCGTTGCCGACGAGCCTCGCCATTCCAGAAAACGGGATCGCCTGTTGCGCGTGCTGGGCGCCACCGAGCTGGCGGTCACACCGTGGAACCGGGAATGGCAGAACGAGTCCAGCGACCGGCTGCGTGACACGCTGTTCCCCAAGCCGCGCGCATCCGGCTACTACGCCGATACGCCACACGCGCATTAGCCGAGCATCACCAGGGCCGCGCAGCCCAGCAAGCCCAGACCGCCGAGGCGGTTCAACCAGGGCCCGGCGGGCATGCGGGCACGACGGCGCAGCAGGACGGCACCTGCGATCAGCAGCGCGAACCAGCCGATGTTGATCAGCTCGAACAGCAGGCCCAGGTGCATGAAGCCGCCCAGCCAGTCGGTGTTGTCAATCGTCAGGAAGAGCGGAAAGAAGGCGCCGAAGAACAGGATGGGCTTGGGGTTGAGCAGCGTCAGCAGCAGGGCCGGACCGAAAGCGCCGCTGGCCTTCCCGCTGAATTTCTCCTCCATGGTGGCAGGCGCCGCAGCGCTGCGCAGCATGGTCAGCCCAAGCCATGCGACGTACAGCGCGCCGACCATCCGCAACGCCACCAACGCCGCCGGCCATTGCTGCAGGAGGCTGCCCAGCCCCAAGCCAGCCGCCATGATCAGCAACAGATCGCCGGCCACCAGGCCGCCAACGGCCAGCATGGCGCGAGGCGCCGCCGTGCGCACCTGGCCGAGCACATAGAGCGTCGCTGGCCCCGGCACGACAATGACGAGCAAGGCTGCCAGCAGGAAGGCGCCAAGGTGTTGGACGCCGTTCATGCGCCCACCCCTTCACCAGCCAGCGCTGCTGCGTGCGTGTCGATGAGGGCATCCAGCCAGTCGTCCAGGGGATCAAACAGCCAGCCCAGCGCCGTCGCGCGACCGGTGTCCAGCGCGTGAAGCGCGGCGTAGTCGAAAGGGCTCGCACCGGCACCAGCTTTCGGCGTCATCAGCGCCTCGCGCCCCAATCTTGTCGCGATACGCGCATGCAGTTGTGGCGCCGTCAGCGTGCCGCGGCTCGCGACGTTGAGCGGGCCGAGAAAGTCCTGGCGGCCAGCCCAGACCAACAGCGCCACCACGCCAGGCACATCGATGAAGGAGGTCGCGCCCGGCACCGCCGCATGCAGCAGCGGTTCGCCACGGAGGACCCGCTCGACATAGCCGCGCAGCCGGCCGGTGAAATCCTCCGCGCCGCCCAGCACGTGGGCCAGCCGAAGCGTCGCGACCGGCAGCTCCCGAGCCCTCAGCAGCTGGACCTCGGCGCGACGCTTGCCGTCGCCATAGGCCGTCGGCGGCTTGTCCACGGACCGCGCCAGGTCGAGATCCTCCTCTCGATAGGCGCGCGCCAGCTGGCCATGCCGCGCGTCATAGACCTCGAGCGTCGACGTCATCAGGTAGCGGCCGACCTTGCCGGTGAACAGGCGTGCGGCGAGTGCGGCTTCATCCGGGCCGTAGCACATCTGGTCGTAGACGACGTCAAAGCGCGCATCGCTGAACGCAGCCTGCATCGCCGTCGCGTCGCCGCGGTCCACCGCGATGCGGCGCACGCGCATGCCGAAGGGATCGGGCGTGCGGCCGCGCGTCGCGATCGTCACGCGGTTGCCAGCAGCGAGCAAGGCCTCAACAAGAGGAATGCCGAAAAATCGGGTTCCGCCGATGACCAGGATTTCTTGACTCATGACTCGTCCGTGGAGTGATGGCCAGCAGTCTTCCCCTGCGGGGCGAGAAGCGAAACCGAGATTTAGCTATCCTGAGGATCAGGAAAACTTGCCCTCGCTCCATGCCCAAGCCTTTTGCCAGCCTGTCCGGCCTGCTCGACTTCGAAGCGGCCGCCCGCCACGATGGCTTTCGCTCGGCAGCGGCCGAGCTGCACAAGACGCCGGCAGCGTTGAGCCAGCAGATCAAGCTGCTGGAGCAGTCCCTGGGCCTGGCCCTGTTCGTGCGCCACGCGCGCCATGTCGCCATCACGCCGGCCGGGCGCGCGCTGGCCGCGAGCGTCACGCGCATGGTGGGCGAACTGCGCGAGCAGGTGCTGGCGCTGCGCGAGACGCAGGACCCGCACACCGTGCGTGTATCCAGCACGCATTCGCTGACGATGAAGCTCCTGGTTCCGCGGCTGCATGCGTTCACCGCGACCCATCCGGCGGTCGACGTGCGCGTGCAGGCCAGCGACCAGCTCGCCGACCTCGACGGTGGGGGCTGCGACATCGCGCTGCGCTACCAGGCCCTCGACAAGATGGGTGAGCCGCCGCTGTACGCCGAGCAGCAGGTCGTCGCCTACAGCCCTGCCCTCACGCCCAAGCCGGCGCCACTGGCCGAGTTGCTGCGCCAGCCGCTGCTGCACGAGGAAGGGGGGCTGCAGGCCTGGCAGCGCCTGCTGTCGCGCGAGGGGCTGGCCGCGCGGCGGCATCTCGATTTCTCACGCAGCTACAGCCATGGCGGGCTGCTGGTGCAGGCTGCGGTGGCCGGGCTGGGCGTGGGCCTTGTGCCGTTCGCGCTTGCGGCCGAGGACCTGGCCCAGGGCCGCCTGGTGCTCGCCAACTGCGCGCCGCTGGCTTCGGCCTATGGCTACCGGTTGCTGCGTGGTGCGGCCCGCGTCGGCGCGCCGGCCGTCGACGCGTTCGAGGCCTGGATTCGCACCGAGTTCGGGCGGCTTACTCCAGCAAGGCCCGCGCGAACTCGCGCGCGCTGAAGGTCTCGAGGTCTTCCAGCTTCTCGCCCACGCCGATGAAATAGACCGGCACAGGCCGCTCGCGCGCTATTGCCGCCAGCACGCCACCCTTGGCGGTGCCGTCGAGCTTGGTGACGATGAGCCCGGTGAGGCCCAGCGTTTCGTCAAAGGCCTTGACCTGGTTCAGCGCGTTCTGGCCGGTGTTGCCGTCCACCACCAGCAGCACCTCATGAGGCGCACCTTCCTGGGCCTTGTTGATGACGCGCTTGATCTTCTTCAGCTCTTCCATCAGGTGGAGCTGCGTCGGCAGGCGGCCGGCGGTGTCGGCGATGACGACATCGGCACCACGCGCGCGTCCGGCATTGACGGCGTCGAAGGACACGGCCGCGGGGTCGCCGCCCTCCTGGCTGACGATCTCGACCTTGGCGCGGTCGGCCCACACACCCAACTGCTCGCGCGCCGCGGCGCGGAAGGTGTCGGCAGCCGCCAGCAGCACCTTCTGGTCGGCTTCGGCAAGATGGCGGGTCAGCTTGCCGATGCTGGTCGTCTTGCCGGCGCCATTGACGCCCACGACCATCATGACAGTGGGCGTGTGACGGCCAACTTCCAGGCCCCTTTCCAGCGGCGACAGCAACTCGGTGAGCGCGTCGATCAGCAGACCACGCACGGCCTGCGGGTCGCTGGCCCGGGCGTCCTTCACGCGACGCTTCAGGTCATCGAGCAGGAACTGCGTGGCCTTGACGCCGGCATCGGCCATCAACAGGGCTTCTTCCAGCTCCTCGTAAAGCTGGTCGTCGATCTGGGTGCCGGTGAAGACGCCGGCGATGCTGCCGCCCGTCTTGCGCAGGCCGGCACGCAGCCGCTCCATCCAGCTCTGGCGCGGCGCAGCGGCGGGTTCGGGCGCCCTCGGCGGCAGGGCGACGGACAGCGCGGGAGTCGGCGCGGCGGGAACGGGTGCTTGGGGCGCGGCGACCGGTGGTGCAACTGGCTCGGGAGCGGCGGGCGGAGGTGGCGGGCTGGCGGGCTTGGTGACCCAGCCCTCGGGCAGCAGGGTGGGCGCCTCGTCGGGCACCGGCGCCGGCGCCGTCTTCTTGAAGAAACTGAACATGGGGGCATTCTCGCCGGCCCAGGCGAAGGCCCCTTTCTCGCACGCGCTTGATTTTTTGGCGCCGGTGAACCGGGTGACACTGAATCAGGCTCCCCGCACTCCCGGTCCGCTATGCACGCTGCCTTGCCGTTTGCTCCGTCGCCCCGCTCCGCCAGCTGGTGGGCCGCGCTGTTGCTGTGCGGGGCGATCCAGGCGCAGGACCTGCCGGGCCAGCAGGCGCCCACCGCCGTCAGCACGCCGGCGCAAGCGACGTCCCCGGTGGCAAAAAGCGAGCGAACCTATCTGATGTCGGCCTTCATGGCCACGTCGCAAAACACGCTGAGCCTGTTCAGTTCCAACGACGGCGTCAACTTCACCTCGCTGGGCTCGGAGGTCTACACGCCGGCCAGGGAGCTGCTGCGCGACCCGTCCATCATCCGCGCGGCGGACGGGCTGTACTACATCGCCTACACAACCAACTGGAGCGGCTCCACCTTCGGCATCGCCAAGTCGGCCGACCTGAAGAACTGGACACACGTTGCCGACGTGCCGGTGACGCTGCCGGGCGTCTCGAATGTCTGGGCGCCGGAATGGTTCCGCGACAGCGACGGCAGCTTGAAGCTGGTCATGAGCCTGTCCAAGACCGGCACGCAAGGTCCGTTCGGTGCCTATACCGTGAAGGCGCTTGACGCCAGCTTCACGAAGTTCGCCGACCCCGTGCTCATGCAGGGGCTGGAGAAGAACTACATCGACACCTTCGTCATCCAGCACGAGGGCCGCTACGTCGCCTTCACGAAGAACGAGACGACCAAGTTCATCGAACTGGCCACCGCGCCGTCGCTGGACGGACCGTGGACCTTCCAGAAGACCGGCGACTGGGCCGGCTGGGGCGGCCCGTCGGAAGGCCAGGCGCTGGTACCCATCAAGGGCGGCTGGCGCATCTACTTCGACGACTACACGACCAAGCGGTACTGGTACTCCGACAGCTTCGACGGCCTGCAGACCTGGACGGCCAAGAAGGAGCTGGGCGGCGTGTCGGGCACCGTGCGCCACTTCACGGTCATCTCCGAAGAGACCGCGCAACTGGAGCGTGCAACGGCACCCAAGGCCAAGCCCAAGGCCATCGCCTGGGACCGCCACTCGCTCATCATCGACGGCCATCGCGAAATGATCTTCGCGGGCGAGTTCCACCCCTTCCGCCTGCCCTCGCCCAGCCTGTGGCACGACGTACTGCAGAAGATGAAGGCGTCGGGCCTCAACGCCGTGTCGCTCTACTTCAGCTGGGGCTATCACTCGGCCAAGCCGGGCCACTACGACTTCACCGGCGTGCGCAACATCGAGCGCGCCATCCAGATGGCCGAGGAGGAAGGCCTCTACGTCATCGCCCGCATGGGGCCTTATGTGAACGCCGAGCTGACGGCCGGCGGCTTCCCGGGTTGGCTGCTGCGCCAGCGCGCCGAGGCCCGCACCGACGCGGCCGAGTACCAGGCCGCAGCGGATGAATGGATGACGCAGATCAACGCCATCCTGGCCCGCCACCAGATCACCAACGGCGGCGGCACCGTCATCGCCTATCAGTTGGAAAACGAGCTGTTCGCGGTGAACCCCAAGAACATCCGCCACATGCAGCACCTGGCGGACAAGGCGCGCGCCGACGGCATCACCGTGCCGCTGTTCCACAACGCCGCCTCACGGCTGCCGGACTGGACGCCCAAGAACTCGACCGCGCCGTTCGCCAACCCCGGCCCGACCGACCTCTACGCTTTTGACGGCTATCCCGGCGGCGTCTGCGGTGTGGACGCCCAACCCGGCACGCCGGCACCGGCGCCGGACTGGGGCATCTACGGCAAGAACTTCCCCAAGGTCGGCTCGCTGGCCTCCCCCAACACGCCGGGCTTCGTCGCCGAGATCGGCGCAGGCTGGTTCGACTACTGGGGCTCTAACGGCACCTACGAGTGCACCGCCCAGCGCCAGGGACCGGGCTACCAGCGCGTGTTCTACGGTAGCAGCCTCATCAACGCGCTGACCATCCATTCCATCTACATGGCCTATGGTGGCACCAGCTGGGGCTGGCAGCCGGGGCCCATCGTCTACACCAGCTACGACTACGGCTCGCCCATCAGCGAGGCCCGCGTCATGCGCGACAAGGCGCTGGTGCTCAAGCAGATGGGCGGCTTCGTGCAGGCGGCCACGCCCGTGCTGGCGCAGATGGACAAGGGCGAGCCTCTTGATTCGGGCAATGCCAAGGTCAGGCTTTATCACAACGTCAATCAGGCGCTGGGCAGCCATGTGCTGCTGGCTCAGCACAACGCGCTGACAGGAACTGAGGCGTTCAGCTTCAAGCTGCAAACGCGTGACGGCAGCTACCAGGTGCCGCAGGCCGGTAAGCTGACGCTGACCGGCCAGGACGCCAAGATGCTGCTGGCCAGCTACGCACTGGAACACCAGCACCTGGTCTACAGCACGAGCGAGCTGCAGGCGCAGTTGCAGCAAGGCGCCCGTGATGTGGCGCTGTTCTACGGCCGCAACGGCGACGACGGCGAGACCGTGCTGCGCTATGCCGCCAGGCCGACCGTGAAGCTGCTGCGCGGCCAGGCCCAGGTGAACTGGGATGCCAAGCGCGGCGACCTGCGGCTGAACTACCAGCACACCGGCCTCATCGAAGTGCTGATCAGCGGCGCCGGGCGTGCCCCCTTGCTGCTGCTGATCGCTGACGAAAAGACGGGCCAGGAGTTCTGGCGCCTGCAAGCCGGTGGTCAGAGCGTACTGGTGCGCAGCCCGGGCCTCGTTCGCACGGCGGCGGTCGACGGCAAGAAGCTGCAACTCCGCGGCGATACGACACAGCCGAGCGCGCTGCGCGCTTGGGTGCCGGACGGCATCAACGCGCTGACGTTCAACGGCCAAGCCGTAGCGACCGCAGCGCAGGACTTCAGCCTCGCCGCCCGCACCGCCCTGCCCGGCCCTGACGCCGTCAAGCTGCCCGACCTGACGCAGCTCACCTGGACGCGCCGCTTCGACTCCCTCGAAGCCGCCCCCGGCTTCGACGACAGTGCCTGGCGCAAGACCGACGCCAGCGGGTCGGCCGCCAACGTGTACACCGCGCCCGACAAGGGCCAGCCCGTGCTGGCCATGAGCGACTACGGCTTCCACCATGGCGACGTCTGGTACCGCGGCCGCTTCGCGACGAGCGATGCCAAGCCGCTGCAGCTTGAACTCTTCTTCGGCGGTGGTGGCGCCGGCATCATCCAGGTCTGGCTGGACGGCAAGTTCCTCGGCCAGCAGGAGCACGACACAGGCCGCCCTTTCCCCGAGACGACCGACACCTTCAGGCAGGTGTTGAAGGATCTGCCTGCCGGCGAGCATGTGCTGGCCGTCGTCGTACGCAACAACTCGCACAACTGGGACCTGTTTGCCGACGACGTGCACAAGGAAGCCCGCGGCCTGATCTCGGCGTCCCTCGCGCACAAAGGTGATCAGCGCTTCGGCACGCCCATCGCCTGGAAGATCCAGGGCAACAAGGGCGGCGAGGACATCGCCGACCTCGTGCGCGGCCCGATGAACAGCGGCGGCCTGCACGGCGAGCGCATGGGCTGGCATCTGCCCGTTGACCCGACCAAGCCCCAGCCCGGCTGGGAGGCTACGACCGTGAGCGCCGCGCCGCCAGCGCCGGGCAGCTACTGGCTGCGCACCAACTTCAAGCTGGACCTGCCGGCCGGCCACGATGTGCAGCTCGGGCTGGCCTTTGGCGACACGACCAAGCCACGTTCCGAGGTCGAGAACCGCGCGCTGATCTTCGTCAACGGCTGGAATATGGGCCAGTTCATCGCCCATATCGGCCCGCAGCGCGTCTTCGTGCTGCCGCCCGGCATCCTGAACCCGAACGGCGAGAACACGTTGACATTGGCCGTCACCACCGACGGCCAGCCGGCCAACGCACTGGAGGCCGTGCGCCTGGTGCCGCTGGCCGTCGCCCGCGGCGGCGTACCGTTGGAGCCGGTGCCCCAACCGCGCAACCTGCAGCGTTGAATTCACATCGAGACAAGACCATGCCCAACCAGATCCTCAAGCCCGTCGCCTCCTCGCGCATCCACCCGCTGCTGGCCCACCACACGGCCGGCCTCGGCGCGGACCGCGACGACATCCGCGGCGCCATCGATCGCCTGATCCACAACCTGGTCAACATCGAGGACAAGGACGGCAAGTTCCTGCTGCGCCTGGACGACGGCCGCGTGTTGGACACCAAGGGCTGGAACGGCTTCGAGTGGACCCACGGCGTGGGTCTCTATGGCGTCTACAAGGTCTGGGAGCTGACCGGCGACCCCAAGGCCTGGAACATCATGACGAGCTGGTTCGAGGCCCGCTTTGCGGAGGGCATGCCCAGCCGCAATATCAACACGGTGGCGCCCTTCCTGACGCTGGCCTACCTGTTCGACCGCACCGGCGAGCGTCGCTTCCTGCCCTACATCGATCGCTGGGCCGAGTGGGTCTACAACGAGCTGCCGCGCACCGAAGAAGGCGGCTTCCAGCACATCGTCTACAACAGCGTGAACCATCAGCAGCTGTGGGACGACACGCTGATGATGTCGGTGCTGCCGCTGGCCAAGTTCGGCCTGCTGCTGAACCGGCCTCATTACGTGGAGGAGGCCAAGCGCCAGTTCCTCGTCCACATCAAATACCTGGCCGACCGCAAGACGGGGCTGTGGTTCCACGGCTGGACCTTCGAGGGGCGGCACAACTTTGCGAATGCGCTGTGGGCGCGTGGCAATTCGTGGGTCACGATCGTCATCCCAGAGTTCATCGAGCTGTTGAACCTGCCCGAGGGCGACGCCTTCCGCCAGTTCCTGATCACGACGCTCGAAGCGCAGGTCAAGGCCCTGGCCCAGTTCCAGTCACCATCGGGCCTGTGGCCCACGCTGCTGGACGACCCGACGTCCTACGACGAAGCCGCCGCGTCGGCCGGCTTCGCCTACGGCATCCTGAAGGCGGTCCGCAAGGGCTACATCTCCAAGGACTACGAGGCCTTCGGCGTGAAGGCGGCGCTGGCGGTGCGGTCGAAGATCAACGATGCGGGCGAGCTGACTCAGGTGAGCTTCGGCACGCCGGTGTTCAACACGTTGCAGGAATACAAGGACATCCCGCTGACGTCGATGCCGTTTGGGCAGGCGATGGCTTTGTTGGCGATGGGCGAGTTGTTGGTTCGCTTCATCTGATTCGATTGCTATGCGCTGCTTTGGGTTTATGGCTAGGCCCAGCCGGGGGTTCGTCCCGGCGGCCGACCTACTTTTTGCGCCGCCAAAAAGTAGGCAAAAAGCTCTCCCCTGCGAAACCGCCCCTGCGGGGTCCCCTGCGATGCTCGAAGCCCGAGGCTCGCGCAGAACTCACTTCGCTACGCTGCGTTCAGACAACTGCGCTAAGTCAGTTGTCGAAGCGTGCTTCGCACGCGCCTCGGGCTTCTGCGCTTCTCGGCGGTTTAGAAGGGGAGGCTCCGAACAGCCCCAACAGCCAAACCCGAAATCCGGGTGGTGGATGTATTTCTGTCTGCCCCCTTTTAGCCCCGCCGAGGAACGGAAGACCCGAAGCCCGTTCGCGCAGCGAACCTCAAGAACTGACTCGCGACGCCTGTTTGAGCAGAGCGTAGCGACGCGAGTTCGGCGCGGGGCTTCGGGGCTGAGTACCGCAGGGGACCCGCAGCGAAGCGTAGGGCGGGGCGGTCAGGGGGGAGCTCTTTGGTTACTTTCTGGCGGCCCAGAAAGTGACTCGCCTGCGGGGGCGAAATCCCCGCACCACTCGCAGCAGAAAACAAGAGCAGCTGAGACAAGCGCTCAAAGAGCACAGACATGACAACCCGAAACCTCCACCCAGCCGCCAAAGAACCCACCTGGATCAACTACTGGGGCTGGGGCAGCGGCGACATGCTGGGCGCCGGCGCCCAGGCCGTCATCACCGGCTGGCTGTTCTACTTCTTCACCACCTTCTGCGGCCTCAGCGCCGTCGACGCGGGACTGATCCTCGGCCTCCCGAGACTGCTCGAAGCCATCACCTGCCCCCTCATCGGCTACGTCTCCGACAACCTGCGCCACACCTGGGTGGGCCGCAAGATTGGCCGGCGCAAGCTCTTCCTGCTGATCACCATCCCGCTGCTGCCCAGCTTCGCGCTGATCTTCCGCGCCGGCCACACCTTCTACTACTACCTGTTCGCCTTCATCTTCTTCGAGCTGCTGTACACGATGTTTCTCATCCCCTGGGAAACGCTGGCGGCCGAGATGACCAAGGACTACAAGCGCAAGGCCAAGTTCGCCGGCGCCCGCATGATCGTCGCGCAAAGCTCGGCCATCCTGGCCTCCTACCTGCCCACGCTGCTGATCAGCCAGTTCGGCGGCAAGGACTCGCCCGACACCTTCTTCTGGATGGCGGCCATCTTTGGCTGCATCTTCTCGGTCGTCGTGACGATCGTCGTGTTGACGACGTGGGAGCGCCCCTACGGCACGCGCGCGCAGGCGGTCATGTCGCAGACCTATGGCGGCGTGACGCTGAAGGCCGCACTGGCCCTGCCGCTCAAGATGTTCGGCGACCTGTTCTCGACGCTGAAGATCCGCGCCTTCCGCCAGCACCTGTCCATCTACCTGGGCGGCTATCTGTCACAGGACATCTTCAACACTGCCTTCCCCATCTTCGTGGCCACGGTGCTGATGGGCGCCACCCTTATCATCTCGCAGCTGATGACGGTCATGTACGTGGCCCAGCTCATCTCGGTGATGGTGGCCATCCAGATCGTCATCCGCACCGGGCCCGTGCTGGCCTACCGCCTGGCGATCTCCCTGTTCGGCGCAGCGCTATTGCTGTACCTGGGCTTCTTCCTGGTGCGACCCGAGGGCTTCGACGCCGGCTTCAAGGCGCTGGACACCAACCTCTTCACCGCGCTGAACCCGGCAAGCGGCAGCTTCAGCCTGGTGTTCTGGATCTTCGCGCCCATCGTCCTCGCGGGCCTGGGCCGCGGCACGCTGAACTTCGTGCCCTGGTCGGTCTACAACTACCTGCCCGACATCGACGAGGCCGTCACCGGGCAACGCCGCGAGGGCATCTTTGCCGGCGTGATGACGTTGGTGCGCAAGATGGCCCAGAGCGCGGCCATCATCGCCAGCGGCTGGATCATCGACCTGGGCGGCTACATCTCGCCCAAGAGCCGCCCCGGCGAGGTCATCGTGCAAAGCCCCGAGGCCATCCAGACCATCACCGGGCTGATGGTGGGCGGGCCCCTCTTGATGATGCTGTTCGGCCTGATCGCCTCCTGGACCTTCCGCCTCAATGCCAGCACGCATGCCGTCCTCGTCAACGAGGTCGATCGCCTGCGCAACGGCGCCACCGAAGCCGAGACGCCGGAAAGCGGCCGCATCGTCGAAGACCTGACCGGCTGGCCCTACGACCGCCTCTGGGGCCGCGGCAGCGGCCACGCCGCCGACTCCTCGCTGCAACCTCTGCAAGCCCGCCCATGACCGACTTCAGCCGCCGCAACTTCTTCAAGACCGCGTCCCTGCCTCTGGGTCTGACCGGCTTGGCCACCACCGCCGATGCTGCATCGGCGCCCGCACCGACCGTCGCCACGTCGGACGACCTGCTCGGCTTGCGCTGGCTGGATGGCACCGCCCCCGCGCTGGCGCTCGGCGCCACGTTGGGTCTGCCCTGGCCGCGCGGCCAGCACAGGAAGGATCAGGCCTTCCACGCGCTGGACGCGCAGGGCAAGCCACTGGCCTTGCAGACCTGGCCGCTGGCCTGGTGGCCCGATGGCTCGCTGAAGTGGACGGCGCATGCGCTGCCAGCCGGCGTCGATGCCGGTGCCCAGCCCAGCATCCGCCCGGGCAAGGGTGCTGCCGCCGCAGGTGCCACCGTGAAGGTGCGCGAGGAGGCTGACTTCATCGAGGTCGACACCGGCGTCATCCGCTGCAGGCTGCCACGCCAGGGCGCCAAGCTCATCCAGGGCATCGAGCGCGACGGCCGCGAGGTGCTGGGTTCCTGCACCCTCATCGCCCAGACCGACGACAAGCCCGATGCCGAGCAGGGCGCCGTCACGCAGACCGCCTTCCAGAGCCGCATCGCAAAACTGACCGTCGAGCAGACCGGCCCGGTGCGCGCCGTCATCAAGGTCGACGGCCAACACCGCAGCGCCGCCGGCCGCGAATGGCTGCCCTTCTCGGTGCGCTTCTATTTCTACGCCGGCGCCGAATCGCTGCGCGTCATGCACACCTTCGTCTTCGATGGCGACGATCAGAAGGACTTCCTGCGCGGTATCGGCCTGCGCTTCGAGGTGCCGCTGCGCGACGCCCTCTACGACCGTCATGTGCGCTTTGCCGGCGAATCCGGTGGCCTGTGGGCCGAGGGCGTGCGCAACCTGACCGGGCTGCGCCGCGACCCCGGTGCTGCCGTGCGTGAGGCCCAGCTGGCCGGCCGCGCCACGCCGCCGGTGGCGCAATGGGGCACGCAGGTGCGCCAGCTGCAACATCGCATCCCCGCCTGGGGCGACTACTCCTTAAGCCAGCTCAGCGCCGACGGCTTCCAGATCAAGAAGCGCACCAAGGCCGGCCATGGCTGGATTCCCGCCGCCTTCGGCAAGCGGGCGCCGGGCAGCGGTTATATCGGCGGCGCCACCGGTGGCGTGGCCTTCGGCCTGCGCGACTTCTGGCAGCGCCACCCGACGCAGCTGGACATCCGCAACGCCCACACCGACGCTGCGCAGGTGACGCTGTGGATGCACTCGCCCGAGGCGTCGGCCATGGACCTGCGCTTCTATCACGATGGCTTGGGGCAGGAAACCCACGAGCAGGAGCTCGAAGGCCTGGAGATGACCTACGAGGACTACGAGAAGGGCTTCGGCACGCCGGTGGGCATCGCACGCAGCAGCGAGATCACGCTGTGGGCGCTGGCCGCTACGCCGACCCGCGAACGCCTCGTGCAGATGGCCGCCGCCGTGCAGACGCCGCCGCAACTGGCCGCCTCGCCACAGCGCTATCTGCAGGCCGGCGTGTTCGGCAAGCTGTGGAGCCTGCCTGACCGCAGCACGCCGATGCGCGTCAAGATCGAGGACAAGCTGGATTTCCTGTTCGGCTTCTATGCCAAGGAGGTCGAGCAGCGGCACTGGTACGGCTTCTGGGACTACGGCGACATCCGCCACACCTACGACAGCGACCGTCACGAATGGCGTTACGACGTCGGCGGCTTTGCCTGGGACAACTCAGAGCTGTCGCCGGACCTGTGGCTCTGGTACGCCTATCTGCGCAGCGGCCGCGCCGACATCTTCCGCTTCGCCGAGGCCATGGTGCGCCACACCAGCGAGGTCGACATCTATCACGCCGGCCGCTTCCAGGGCCTGGGCACGCGCCACAACGTGCAGCACTGGGGCTGCAGCGCCAAGCAGGCGCGCATCTCCACGGCGGCCTACCGCCGCTTCTACTACTACCTGACGGCCGACGAGCGCATCGGCGACGTCATGCGCGAGGTGCTCAGCGCCGACACCAAGATGGATGAGGTCGACCCCGTGCGCAAGATCGCCGGCCGCGTGGACAAGGGCCCCTGGCCGGCGCGCATCGGCTTCGGCACGGACTGGGGCTCGGTCGTCGCCAACGTGCTGACCGAGTGGGAGCGCACCGGCGATGTGCGCTGGCGCAACAAGCTGCTGCGCGGCATGCAGGGCATCGCCGCCATGCCCCACGGCTTCTTCACCGGCAGCGGTGGCTACGAGCCCACGGGGCCGAACGAAGGCGCCTTTCACAACGTCAGCGGCGACAAGCTCAGCGCCAGCCACCTGAGCGCCGTCTTTGGTGCTGTGGAGATGATGGCCGAACTGGTGGAGCTGATCGATGAGCCCGAGTTCAAGCAGGCCTGGCTGCAGTATTGCGAGCTCTACAACGCGCCGCGCGACCAGCAGGTCAAGGCGCTGGGCGCGCCGCACGGCGGCGGCACGGTGCTGAGCGTGGGCCATTCGCGTCTGAGCGCCTACGCGGCCAAGAGCAAGCAGGACAAGGCCCTGGCCCAGCGCGCCTGGCGCGAGTTCCTGGCCGACGATCCGCGCGGCCACAAGACGCTGAAGACCACGCGCATCGCCGGCCCGCTGGCGCTGAACCCGGTGGACGAAGCGCCCTGGATCAGCACCAATGACACCGCGCAGTGGGGACTGGCCGCCATCCAGAACCTGGCCCTGATCGGCGACCAGCTCACTGACTGACATGACCACATCGATGAACACAGCCACAGAGACACAGAGGCACAGAGGAAATCTGCCCTTTCTCTCCATGCTCTTCTCTGTGTCTCTGTGCCTCAGTGGCTGTGTTTCCCAGCCACGCGCGGCCGAACCGCTCAGCTTCGACTTCACCACGACGCCCGCGCCCACCTACAGCCGTGACCGCGGCGCCGGCTTCGAGCCCGGCGCCGCGCTCAATGCCGCCGGCCAGCCGAGCTTCTTCACGGTGGACGTGCCCGCGGAAGGCAACTACCGCGTCACCGCGACGCTCGGCGCCGCCGCCGCCAGCAACACGACCATCAAAGCCGAGCTGCGTCGGCTGATGCTGGACAGCGTGGGGGTGGCTGCCGGTGCAACTGAAACGCGCAGCTTCATCGTCAACGTGCGCACCGCCCGCATCGCCGCCGTGCCGGGTGTGGAAGCAGGCGTCGTCAAGCTCAAGGAACCGCGCGAAAGCAAGGATGAGATCTGGGCCTGGGACCAGCGCCTGACGCTGGAGATCAACGGCAGCCGGCCGGCGCTGCGCAGTCTCGTCATTGAGCCCGTCAAGGTGCCCACCGTCTTCCTGCTGGGCGACTCCACCGTGGCCGACCAGTCGCGCGAGCCCTACAGCAGCTGGGGCCAGATGCTGACGGCCCTGTTCAAGCCCACCGTGGCCGTGGCCAACCATGCGCAGTCGGGCGAAACCTTCCGCGACTCGCTGGCACGCCGGCGCATCGACAAGATCCTGTCCGTCATGCAACCGGGCGACACCGTGCTGCTGCAATTCGGCCACAACGACCAGAAACAACAGAAGGACGGCAGCGGCAACGCCCAGACCTACAAGGCCGAGCTGCGCACCCATGCCGAGCGCATCCTGGCGCGAGGCGGCGTGCCGGTCGTCGTGTCGTCGATGGAGAGGCGCAACTTCGACCCCGAGGGAAAGCTCAGGCCCAGCCTGACCGAGTACGCCGACGCGGCGCGCGCGGTCGCGCAGGACATGAAGCTGGCCTTCATCGACCTCAACGCGATGAGCCAGCAGTTCTACGCGGCCCTCGGCCCCGAGCGCTCCCAGGCCGCCCATCCGATGAACAACGGCAAGCTCGACAACACCCACCACAACAACTACGGCGCCATGCAGTTGGCTCGTTTGGTGGCCCTGGGTTTGCGGGAAGCCCGTGTGCCGGTGGCCGCACAGCTGCGCGATGATCTTGGCGCCATTGACCCCGCCAGGCCGCTGCCACCGGAGCAGTTCCACGTTGCAGCGAGCCCGGGCTTCACCCAGCAGCGCCCTCTGGGCGATTGAGCCGAATGAGAACCACCCTTGCCGCCCTGGCGCTGGCCTGCGCCGCGCTGGCCCACGCCCCGGCGACCTCGGCCGCACCGCCCAAGGCCGCTGCGGTCACCGCACAAGGCTTCTCGCCGGAACGCCTGCTGCGGCTCGACGCAGCCATCGACGAGCAGATCAGGAACAAGCAGCTCGCCGGCGGGGTGATGGCCGTGCTGCGCGACGGCAAGCCGGTCGTGTTCAAGGCCTATGGCCAGCGCGACATCGAGAACGCCAGGCCGATGCGCACGGAGACGATCTTCCGCACCGCCTCCATGACCAAGGCGCTGACGACCGTGGCGGCCATGATCCTTTACGAGGAAGGCCGCTTCCTGCTGAAGGACCCGGTGGCGCGCTACCTGCCGGCCTTCGCCCACATGCAGGTCGCCTTGGCCCAAGGCGGCACCGAGAAGCCGCGCCGCGCGTTGACCATCCACGACCTGCTGACGCACACGGCCGGCATGAGCTACGGCAGCGGCCCGGCCCAGGCGGCCTACAGCGCTGCTGGCATGAAGGACTGGTACCTCGTCGGCAACGACGAGACGTTGGCGCAGTGGACCGACCGCTTCGCCGCGCTGCCGCTGCAGAGCCAGCCGGGTGAGCAGTTCATCTACGGCTACGCCACCGACGTGCTGGGCCGCCTCGTCGAGGTCGTTTCCGGCCAGCCGCTGGACCGTTTCATCAAGGAGCGCATCACCAACCCGCTGCACATGCCCGACACGAGCTTTTTCCTGCCACCGGAAAAGCTGGAACGCCTGGCCAACGTCTACGGGCTGGAAGGCGGCCGGCTCAAGCTGATGGAAACGTCGGCGAAGAGCGACTTCGTCAACGGCCCGCGCAAGCTGCTGTCCGGCGGCGCCGGCATGCTGAGCACCGCGGGCGACTACACGCGCTTCCTGCAGATGCTGCTGAACAAGGGCGAGCTGGATGGCGTGCGCATCCTCGCGCCCCACACCGTGGCGCTGATGACGGCCGACCATCTCGGTTCCAAATCCGGCGGCGATGCCGATGGCTTCGGGCTGGGCTTCTGGGTCAACGTGAAACGCGGCGGCTTCAAGGAACTGGGCAGCGAAGGCGCCTTTGGCTGGGGCAGCGCCTATTTCCCGCAGTACACGGTGGACCCGAAGGAGCGCCTCGTCATCCTCTTCATGACGCAGCTGCGGCCCGCGGGAAGTTCGACGCTGCATCTGCGCGTGCGCACGCTGACGTATCAGGCGCTGATCAAGTGATCCGCAAGCGCGCGCTATACCGCGCAGCTATGGCAAACGCGGTGATAGCGCTCATCTGAGCGAAGAGTCGCGGGCGCACGAGCGGCGCTGTTCAAACGCTCATCTGGTTGAGTACACGCGGAGTCAGGCGCTGCCTACATTCCGCTCCGGCTGCGGGCAAGCCCGCAAACCGTGAACAACGACACAAGACCAGGAGACTTCATGAACACGACAAGCTCGCGCCGGCCTATGGCGCACTGGCTGGCCGCAGGCCTGCTCGCCGCAGCGGCACCGGCCGCGATGGCCGCCTTCAGCATTACCACCGTCCACGACAACAACAACGCGGCGCGGCCGCAGTACGTCATCGACACCGATGGCGGCCTGGTGTTCAAGGTGCGTGGCTGGGACAGCAGCAGCACCACGGCCATCGGCGACTTGTCCAGCATGGTCTACAAGGGCGTGGAGTACGCCGACCCCGCCCGCGGCACGCAGCTCAACTCCGGGGCCGACTGGCTCTACAACGGCGTCAGCGCCGTGGGCCTGAAGGTGGAGGCCGTCAGCGCCAACGGCACGGTGACGCCGGCTTCCAGCAGCAACGGCGGCGTGGTCAACGCGAGCGACTACATCCGCGTCACCCTCACCAGCACCAGCACCAAGGGCGGCGTGCTGACGCACTACTACCTGGTGAAGAAGGGCGAGTCCAACATCCACATGGGCACGCACTTCACCGAAGAGCCGGACGTACACGGCCTGGTGCGCTTCATCGCCCGCATCCCCATCGCCAAGCTGCCCAACGGCGGCCCGGTCAACGCGGCCGGCGGCCTGCGCACCTACAACGGCGAGAGCTTCTGGGCCGAGGACCTGCGCGGCACCAGCGGCGCCATCGAGGCCAGCGACGTGTTCGGCTTCCCGGCCACCGATGCGCGATACGGCCAGTCGCGCTCCAAGCACTACGCCAACCGCCGGCTGAAGGACTGGGAGTTCGTCGGCGGCTCCGGCCCTGGCGTGGGCATCTGGTTCTGGCGCGACAACAACGAAGGCGGCTCCGGCGGCCCCTTCTACCGCAGCCTGCTGCAGCAGATCACCGACACGACCAACGAGCTGACCTACATCGTCAACTACGGCGAGGCCCAGACGGAAGCCTTCCGCATGGGTGTACTGAACACCTACACGATGATCTTCAACGACGGCACGGCCCCCACGGCCCGCCCCGACACCAGCTGGTACGGCAACGTGGGCCTGCTGGGCTACGTGCCTCCGGTGGGCCGAGGCTCGGTCAGCGGCGCCGGCCTCACGGGCCGCATCGCCGGCCTGCCCTACACGGTGGGCTTCGCCAACGCGCAGGCACAGTACTGGGCCGACGCCGACCCCGTCGACGGCCACTTCACGGCCACGGGCATGCTGCCGGGCGTCTACACGATGACGGTCTACAAGGGCGAGCTGGCCGTGCAGACCGGCTCGGTGACGGTGACCGCCAATGCCACGTACGCGCTGAACCCGGTGGCCATCACGGCCGACCCCGAGGCCACGCCGGCGCTGTGGCGCATCGGCCACTGGGACGGCACGCCGCAGGAGTTCATCAACGGCGACAAGCTGACCTTCATGCACCCGTCCGACGTGCGCATGGCGTCGTGGAATGTCAGTCCCTTCGTCATCGGCCAATCCAATGCCGCAACGCAATGGCCGGCCTATCAATGGAAGGACGTCAACAACGGCCTGCAGGTGCGCTTCACGCTCAAGCGCGGCCAGAACACCGTGCCGCTGCGGCTGCGCCTCGGCACCACGGCCGACTTCGCCGGCGCCCGCCCACAGGTCACGGTCAACAGCTGGACGTCGGCCATTCCCGCCGCACCGCCCAAGGTGTCGCGCAACCTCACCGTGGGCACCTACCGCGGCTTCAACCGCACCTACAGCTTCGACATCCCCGCCGCGCAGCTGGTCGTCGGCACCAACGTGCTGACCATCAACACCGTCAGCGGCACCGCCGGTGCCGCCTTCCTGAGCCCGGCGCTGTCCTTCGATGCCATCGATCTGATTGCCGCGCAATGAACGCTCTTCCCATGAAAACCATCACCCTCCTCGCCTCTGCCTTGCTGGCAGCCCACGTCAGCGCCGCCGTCGTGCAGACCACCGGCGCCGGTAGCGCCACGCCGAGCGCAGCGCACCTGACCTCCGCTGCCGACTTCGAGGCCAACGTCAACTTCGACAGCCCCTGGTCAGAAGGCGGCCTGCTGTTCAGCCACACGGGCTTTGCCAATGACAACGGCGGCTGCGGCTATGCCGGTGGCAACTGCGTGGACCTGGGCGCCGGCGAGACCTACAGCCAGTCCTTCGCGGGCAACTACTTCGCCACCGCGGGCATGAACGCCTACCTGTCCATCCGCAGCGCGGCACGCGACCTCAACGGCATCGAGTTCGCCGTCGATTCGGGCTACGCCAACATCTACCTGATGTGGCAGACCTGGCTGGACGGCGTGCAGACCGGCAATGGCCGCGTGTCCCTGGGCGCGGCGGGCATTGGCGGCGTACTCGGGCTGAGTGACGCCGTCGGCTTTGACGAAGTGCGGGTCTATGCCTTCGACAGCGCGACCGACACGAGCGGCTACAGCGTGCCAGCCATCGACAGCGTGCGCGCCTTCACTCTTCCCGAGCCGGGCTCGCTGGCCCTGGCCTCGCTGGCCGGGCTGGGTGTGGCCGGCATCAGGCGCCGCCGACGCGGCTGACGCCACCGCGACCCCAAGTCAAAGGGCCGGCCTCGCGGGAGGCCGGCCCTTCTTCTTCGTGGCTTGCAGATCAGTGCGCGCCGGTGCTTGTGCGCCAGGCGTCGCGGTAGGCCCGCCATCCCGGCAGGTTCAATGCGGCCACCGGCGCGGCTGCCGCCTCGGGCGCGCTGCCCCAGGCGTCCAGCAGCCAGGCGCCGCAGGTCGTGCCACTGCTGTCGTCCGACACGGTCACGTCGCGGCCTTCGGCCAGGCCGGCCAGCAGCGGGCCGAACCAGCGGTTGGCCGTGAATGCGCCTTCGACGACGACACGGCCGGTGGTGCCCAGGGCGGCCAGGCAATGGTCGGCCATCAGCACGACGTAGAGCGTGGCCAGCGCGGCCTGCTCGGCGGGCGTGCTCGGCGCAGGGCCTGTGACGCGACCGGATTGGCCGGCGAACGGCCCGCCGGTTTCGGCAAAGCAGGGCAAGGCCAGGGTGCACTGCGCAATGAGGCGCTGCAGTTCGTCCAGGCCGAAGCTGGCTGGCTGCGCGCCGGCAATGGCACCGAATTCGCGCCCACCCATGAAGCGCATGCAGGGCACTGCGTCGCCAAAGACATCGCAGTTGGCCAGCATGTCCTGGGCCTCGACGAGAGGTTGGGTCGCCGAACCCAGGGCCGCCGCGATGACCCAGGTGCCGGTGGACAGCACCGTGCAGGGGCCGCTCTGCTGCAGGGTCAGCAGATGGCGCAGCAGCGAGGCATTGCTGTCGTGGATGCCGCAGACGATCTCGCAGTCGCCGGGCAGGCCGGTGTCCGCGGCCAGCTCGGGCCGCAGCTTGCCCAAGCGCGACCAGGCATCGCGGCGCGGCGGGAACAGCTTCTCCCAGCCCAGGCGCTCGACCAGGCTGGACCAGCGGCCCACCCGGGGACGCCACAGGTCGGTATGGCAACCCAAGGAAGTGACCTCGCTCGCAGCCACCCCGCACAGCCGCCAGGCCCAGTACTGCGGGTACATCAGCACATGCCGGGTGCGAGCGAACTCTTCAGGGAAGCGCGCCTGCAGCCAGTCCAGCTGGCGGCCGAGGTTGAGGCCGGCCGGCAGCCGCGGCGAACCGCTCTCGTCGAACGGCGGCCGCAGCGTGTCATACCGCGCGGCGTCCGTGGCATCGCCCGGCACATGCTCGTAATCGGGCACCGGCAGCACCAGGCCCGCATCGTCGCTCAACGCCGCTGTCGCCCCATGCGTGACCGGCACGATGGCTCGGATCTGGGCCAGCGTCGACAACTCGCGCAGTTGACCCAGCAGCCAGCCCCACAGCCTCTCGGTGTCGTGGTGCGGATAAGGCCCGTCTCGCCGCACGGTGTTGGGCGTGCGCGCCTCGGCCAGCGTCTTGCCAGCCGCGTCGATGAGGGTCAGCTTGGCGTTGGTCTTGCCGATGTCGAGGACGACGGTGCCTGAAACGAGATCGCCGGCCGCAGGGCTCAAGACACCAGCCCCGCGTGCCGGTGGTAGGAGCCCGACTCCAGCACGGCCGCATAGTCATGCGAGCTCAGCGCCGAAGCCTCCACCACGCGAGGGTCCACGGCTTCAGGCTCCACGGTGATGACACGCACGCCGTAGTGCTCCAGCAGTTGCACGGCGCTGTCGGACGCGCCGGTGTCGGTAATGACGGTGGACACGCGGTTCAAGCCGCACAGCACCAGGCCCGCCTTGCGCTGGAACTTGGAGCTGTCCACCAGCACGATCAGCTCCTCCGCCTGGCTGATGAGGCGCTTCTCCGCCTGGATCAGCAGCGGGTCGGCCTCCATCAGGCCCAGGATGGACAGCCCGTAGACGCCCATGAACATCTTGGCCGCGTAGTGGTGCTGGGCCACGTCGTTCTCGAACGGGCTGAGGATGACGTTCTGCTCGCGGTAAACCTTGCCGCCGGGCAGAATGATCTCGTTGTCGCTGGTGACGAGCAGGCGCTCGGCCATCAGGAAGGAGTTGGTGAGAATCTTCAGCCGCTTCTCGACGAGAAACTCCGCCATCATGAAGGTGGTGGTACCGCCATTGATGATGATGGTTTCTCCGTCATTGCACATCGAGGTGGCATAACGCGCGATGGCGCGCTTGGCGGCGGTATGTTGCTGGGCATTGTTTTGAAAAGTCTCGCTGGACAGCGTGTATGACTTTTTCTTCTGCTCCAACCTTTGCGCGCCGCCTCGAGTGCGGGTCAACTGGTTTTTTGCGGCCAGCCAGGAAATATCCCGCCGCACCGTCGCGGCCGAGGCCGACAACCAGTCCATCAATTGCTGAACGCTGGCGTGCTCGCGTTCGTCCAGCAGTTTGAGCAGACGCTTGTGACGCTTGTGATTGATCATGTGGATCACCTTTATCGGGCGCCCCGGAGAATCGGCGGCGACCGTTGTCTCGTATTTATGGCACCCAGCCTCTGAAGGGCAGGCGTCGCTTGGCTTGGCGGCCCGGCTGAGGCCGGCTCCTTGATCGCAGCCGGTGAGCGTAGGCGCCGGCAGCAACAGCCCAATCCACTCACGCTCAGAAGCAATCAAAGCCTGGGTGAAACGCTGTTCCAAGTGCAGATTACGTCAGCTGCGTGACAAGGTCAATCAGCAAACGCTCACGGCCATGAGCGTTTCGTGAGCGGAGGTGCCGCGGCCGATGCATTCGCTCATCCTTTTGATTTACTGCACCGGCGCCGACCATGGCGCGCTGTTTCGGCCCACACTGCGCTCCGCTAATCCCGCGAATGGCGGGCTCCGGGTCGCAGGCTGCGCTCACGGAGATGAATGACGGACTGAATACAGGCAAGCTGATGACTGCAAATTCCCAAACTCCCGCCAAATTCTCAGATACGGCTCCCATCGTCTCCAAGTGGGACGATGCCGTGGCAGCCAAGTTGAGCGAACCCGAACTGCTGCTCTACCGCTCCAATCTGTTGGGCTCCGATTTGCGCGTGACGAATTTCGGCGGCGGCAATACCTCGGCCAAGGTTCTGATGCGCGACCACCTGACCGGCGCGGATGTCGAGGTACTGTGGGTCAAGGGCTCGGGCGGCGATTTGGGGTCCATCAAGCTGGATGGTTTCTCCACGCTCTATATGGACAAGCTGCAGGCGCTTAAGCAACGTTATCGCGGCCTGGAACATGAAGACGAGATGGTGGATTACCTGCCGCACTGCACCTTCAATCTGAATCCGCGAGCGGCGAGTATCGATACGCCTTTGCACGCCTATATCCCGAAGGCGCATGTCGACCACATGCACCCTGACGCCATCATCGCCATCGCCGCCTGTGCCGATAGCCGCCGCCTGACCGAAGTGATCTTCGGCGGCCAGCTGGGCTGGCTGCCCTGGCAGCGCCCCGGCTACGACCTGGGCCTCAAACTCGAAGCCCTGGCCACGTCGCAGCCGAACCTGAAGGGCATCATCCTGGAAGGCCACGGCCTGTTCACCTGGGGCGACACGGCCAAGAGCTGCTACGAGATCACGCTGGAGATGATCCGCCTGGCCGAGCAGTGGCTGGCCGAGAACATCAAGCAGCCGGTGTTCGGCGGCGTCAAGACCATCACCCTGCCCGCCGAAGAGCGCGCAGCCCTCGCCGCCAAGCTGATGCCCGCGCTGCGCGGCCGCATCAGCGCCAGCGAACGCAAGCTGGGCGACTTCAACGACAGCGCCGCGGTGCTGGAGTTCGTCGGCAGCAAGGACCTGGCCGCCCTGGCCGCTCTGGGCACGTCCTGCCCCGACCACTTCCTGCGCACCAAGATCCGCCCGCTGGTGCTGGACTTCGACCCGACCCAGCCCGACGTCGACGCGCTGCTGGCCGGCCTGGACAAGGCGCTGGAAGACTACCGCGCCGACTACGTGGCCTATTACGAGCGCTGCAAGCGCGCCAACAGCCCGGCCGTGCGCGATGCCAACCCCATCATCTACCTGATCCCCGGCGTGGGCATGCTGTCCTTCGCCAAGGACAAGGCCACGGCCCGCATCGCCGGCGAGTTCTACGTCAACGCCATCAACGTGATGCGCGGTGCGAACGGCGTCGACAAATACGTCGGCCTGCCCGAGCAGGAAGCCTTTGATATCGAGTACTGGCTGCTTGAAGAAGCCAAGCTGCAGCGCATGCCCAAGCCCAAGAGCCTGGCCGGCCGCGTGGCCTTGGTCACCGGCGGCGCCGGTGGCATCGGCCAGGCGGTGGCGCGCCAGCTGCTGCAGGAAGGCGCCTGCGTGATGCTGACCGACATCGACGCCGAGGCGCTGGAAGAAGCCCGCCAGAACCTGCTGAAGGCCGGTGGCAAGGACAACGTGGCTGCCGTGCGCGGTGACATCACGTCCGAGGCCGAAGTGGAAGCGCTGCTGTCAGCCACGGCGCTGCGCTTTGGCGGCCTGGACATCCTCGTCTCCAACGCCGGCATCGCCTCGGCCGCACCGCTGGAAGACACCACGCTGGAGATCTGGAACCGCAACCAGAACATCCTCGTCACCGGCTACTTCCTCGTCAGCCGCGGTGCCTTCCGCCTGATGAAGCAGCAGAAGATCGGCGGCAGCATGGTGTTCGTGGCCAGCAAGAACGGCCTCGTCGCGTCCGCCGGCGCCTCGGCCTATTGCACAGCCAAGGCGGCCGAGATCCACCTGGCCCGCTGTGTGGCGCTGGAAGGCGCGCCCATCGGCGTGCGCGTCAACGTCGTCAATCCCGACGCCGTCATCCGCGGCTCGCGCATCTGGGACGGCAAGTGGAAGGAAGAGCGCGCCGCGTCCAACAAGATCGACAGCGACAACATCGAAGAGTTCTACCGCCAGCGCAGCATGCTCAAGCTCAGCGTGCTGCCCGAGGACATCGCCGAAGCGGTCTACTTCATGGCCAGCGACAAGTCCGGCAAGAGCACGGGTAACGTCCTCAACGTTGACGCGGGCAACGCCGCCGCATTTACTCGTTGACACGGCGGCCAGGAGACAACCATGACAACCAACATCATCGACACGGCCCAGGTCGAGCAGCACAACGCCAGCCAGCGCGCCACGCTGCAGGCCGACTACGACGCGCTGGGCGGCATGCTGTCCCGCCGCGGCGTCGACATCGAGGCTTTGACCGCCACCGCCCAGACCTTCGCCGTCGCCCTGCCCAGCTGGGGCGTGGGCACGGGCGGCACGCGCTTCGCGCGCTTCCCCGGCAAGGGCGAGCCGCGTGACGTGACCGAGAAGCTGGAGGACTGCGCCGTCATCCACCAGCTGACGCGCGCCACGCCCACCGTGTCGCTGCACTTCCCCTGGGACAAGCCGAGCGACCCCAAGGCCCTGCGCCAGCAGGCCGACAGCCTGGGCCTGAGCTTTGACGCCGTCAACTCCAACACCTTCCAGGACCAGCCCGGCCAGGCCCACAGCTACAAATACGGCAGCCTGACTGCACAAAGCCAGGCCGCCCGCGAGCAGGCCGTGGCGCACAACATCGACTGCATCGAGCTGGGCAAGACGCTGGGCTCCAAGGGCCTGACAGTGTGGGTCGGCGACGGCGCCAACTTCCCCGGCCAGCACAACCTGCGCGGTTCGCTGGAGCGCTATCTCGACAGCGCAAAGGGCATCTACGCCGCGCTGCCGGACGACTGGCTGATGTACATCGAGCACAAGCTGTTCGAGCCAGCGTTCTACTGCACCGTCATCGCCGACTGGGGCACCAGCTTCGCCGCCGCGCAAACGCTGGGCGAGAAGGCCAAGTGCCTGGTGGACCTGGGCCACCACGCGCCCAACACCAACATCGAGATGATCGTGGCCCGCCTGGCGCAGTTCGGCAAGCTGGGCGGCTTCCACTTCAACGACAGCAAGTACGGCGACGACGACCTGGACTCGGGCTCCATCGACCCCTTCCAGCTCTTCCTCGTCTTCAACGAGCTGGCCGATGCGGCATCGCGCGACGGCAGCGCCTTCAAGCCCGCCTACATGCTGGACCAGTCGCACAACGTGACCGACCCCATCGAGAGCCTGATGAGCAGCGCGGTGGAAGTGCAGCGCGCCTTCGTGCAGGCCGCGCTGGTGGACCGCAAGGCGCTGGCCGGCTTCCAGGAAGCCAACGATGCGCTGCAGTCCGCACAGGCGCTGAAGAAGGCCTTCCGCACCGACGTCAGCCCCATCCTCGCCATGGCCCGCCTGCGTGCCGGCGGCGCGATCGACCCGGTCGCGGCCTACCGCGCAAGCGGCTACCGCGAGAAGGCCGCCGTCAAGCGCCCGCCGAAGGCAGGCGCCAGCGGCTCGGGCATCGTTTGAGGTGAGCCCGCAGGACTTCGGCGCGCGCGGTGACGGCCTCACGCTCGACACGCGGGCGCTGCAGGCCGCCATTGATGCCGCGGCGCTGCAGCGCACGACGCTGCGAATCCCGCCCGGCACCTACCTGACGGGTTCGCTGTTCCTGAAAAGCGGCATGACGCTGCGCCTGGATCGCGGCGCCACGCTGCTGGGCTCGCGCAACCTGGCCGACTACCCACTGCTGGCCACTCGCGTTTCAGGCATCGAGATGCGCTGGCCGGCGGCGCTGGTCAACATCTACGGCGAGCATGACGTCGGCCTCGTCGGCGAAGGCTGCATCGACGGCGATGGCCAGGTCTTCTGGGACAGCTACTGGGCCCTGCGCGCCCTGTACGAGCCGCGCAGCCTGCGCTGGGCGTCGGACTACGACGCGCGGCGCCCCCGGTTGATCCAGGTGTTCGAGGCGGCTCGCATCCACATTGGCGACGGCCTGCTGCTGCGCCGCTCCGGCTTCTGGACGCTGCACCTCTGCTACTCGGAGGACGTGACCGTCGACGCCATCACCATTCGCAACAACGACGGTGGCGCGCGCGGCCCATCGACCGACGGCATCGACATCGACTCCTCGCGCCGTGTGCAGATCCGCCGCGCCGACATCGCCGTCAACGATGACGCCCTGGTGCTGAAGGCCGGCCGCGACGCCGACGGCCTGCGCGTCGCGCGGCCCTGCGAAGACATCAGCATCAGCGACTGCATCGTCCGCGAGGGCGCCGCGGGCTTGACCTTCGGCAGCGAGACCTCGGGCGGTTTCCAGCGCATCACGGCGCGGCGCATCGAGGTCCACGCGCCGGTGCCGGTGGGCCTGCTGTTCAAGTCCGCGCCCAGCCGTGGCGGCTTCATCGAGGGCGTGACGATCAGCGATCTCGTTCTGCACGACGTACCCACCGCGCTGCGCGTGACGATGAACTGGAACCCCGCCTTCAGCTGCGCCCGCATCCCCGCCGCCGAGCGTGCCGGCGCACCCGCGCACTGGCTCAACCTGGCCACGCCGGTGCCCGCCGAGCAGGGCCGTGTGCAGGTGAACGGTGTGCGCATCGAGCGCCTCAAGGCGCGCGGCGCGGCAGTCGCCTTCGAGGTCGACGCCTATGCCGAGACGCCGCTGCGGGGCTTCCACTTCACGGGGCTGGACATCGAGGCGCAACGCGGCGGCCATGTGCTGGACGCCGTGGACTGGCGCTTTGCGGACAGTCGCATGTCGCTTGGAGAGCCCATCGCCGTTGGCACAGACATCGAACTCGATGGCCTGAGCAGCGCCTGCTGGAGACATGATCCCGCCCTGCGCCGCCGCGACGTGTCGGCCCTGCCGATGGCCGAGCAGGACGTTCAATAAGACAAGGAGACATGACGATGAGCGACGAGACCCTGGCTTTCAAGATGCAGCTCAAGCCCGGCGTCGTGCCGGAGTACAAGCGCCGCCACGACGAGCTCTGGCCCGACCTGGCCGCGGCCCTGCGCGAGGCCGGCATCCATGACTACTGGATCTTCCTGGACGAAGCCACGCTGTCCCTCTTTGCCGTGCTCAAGCGCAAGCCAGGCACCGCCTTCGACGCCCTGCCCCAGCGGCCCGTCATGCGCCGCTGGTGGGACTACATGGCCGACCTGATGGAGGTCGAGCCCGACAACAAGCCGCGCCAGTGGCCGCTGCAGCCCCTCTTCCACTTCAATTGAAGGCGGGTCGTCATGCGCACCTGGATCACCCTCGCCCTGGCCTGGGCCCTCGCCCTACCGACGCTCGCCGCCGACTCGCTGCGCCCATCCCTGCTGCTGACGGCCCGCGCCGCCGACCAGGATCTGTCGGGCCGCTGGACCTATTCCAAGGACCTCTACCGGACGGGATTCACCGACATCAACGGCTGGCCCGCCAAGCCGCGCATGCAGCGCTTTCGGGATGTCGACGTGGCCGCGTCCGAGGCCAAGGGCGGCGCGGGCTTCTTCGAATACGACCTCGACCGCTCGCCGACGATGGAACTCCCGGGCGCCTGGAACTCCGCCGTTCCCGAGCTGCGCTACTTCGATGGCCTGATGTGGTTCCAGCGCCGCTTCGATGCCCCCGTCAAGCCGGGTCGGCGCAGCTTCCTGCGCTTCGAGGCCGTCAACTACCGCAGCACCATCTTCCTGAACGGCCAGGAGGTCGGCAAGCATGAAGGCGGCTTCACGCCCTTTGTCGTCGAGGTCACTCAGGCCCTGCGCGAGACGGGCAACCGCCTGGTCGTCGGCGTCGATTCCAAGCACGACGCCCAGACCATTCCGGCCGAGATCACCGACTGGGATCTGTACGGCGGCATCACGCGGCCGGTCAAGCTGTTCCAGACGCCCGCCACCTTCATCGACGACGCCACGCTGCGCCTGACCCAGGCCGGCCGCATCGTCGGCAGCCTGCAACTCAACGGCCCGCAGGCGGCCAACCAGGCCGTGAGCCTGCGCATAGGCGCGCTGAACCTCACGCTGCGGGCCCGCACCGACGCGAACGGCGAGGCCCGCTTCGACACCACCGCGCCGGCGGCATTGAAGCGCTGGTCGCCCGAGTCGCCGACGCTTTACGACGTCGAGTTCGAGGCCGGCGGTGACCACGTGCGCGACCGCATGGGCTTTCGGACCATCGCCGTGCGCGGCAGCGACATCCTTTTGAACGGCCAGCCCATCACGCTGCGCGGCATCTCCATCCATGAGGAAGAGCTCGGCCCCAACCCGGCGCGACGCATCGACGAGGCCGCCGCGCGCCGCCTGCTCGGCGAGGTGAAGAACGGCCTGCATGGCAACTATGTGCGCCTGTCCCACTACCCGCACAACGAGACCATGCTGCGCGTGGCCGACGAACTGGGCCTGCTGGTCTGGAGCGAGATCCCCGTCTACTGGAGCATCGACTGGGACACGCCCGCCGTGCTCGACAAGGGCCGCCGCATGCAGGCCGAGACCATCTACCGCGACCGCAACCGCGCGGCGCTGATCCTGTGGAGCATCGGCAACGAGACGCCGGTGGCCGAGAACCGCACGCGCTTCCACACCGCGCTGGCCGAAACCGTGCGCGCGCTCGACCCGAGCCGCCTCGTCAGCGCCGCCCTGCTCGTCGAGCGCAAGGGCGACACCATCCACATCGCCGACCCGCTGCTACCGCAGCTCGACGTCATCGCCGTCAACACCTATGCCGGCTGGTATGGCGACGACACGCTGGACACGGTGCGCCGGCTGCGCTGGGATGTGCCTGCGGACAAGCCGCTGCTGTTCTCCGAGTTCGGTGCCGACGCTTTCGCGGGCTTCCGCGACCCGGCGCTCAAGCCGAAGTTCTCCGAGGACTACCAGGCCGACTACTACCGCGCCACGCTGGCCATGGCGGCGAACGTGCCCACGCTGCGCGGCCTGTCGCCCTGGGTGCTGAAGGACTTCCGCTCGCCGCGCCGCGAGCACCCGGTCTATCAGAACGGCTGGAACCGCAAGGGCCTGATCTCCGAGACCGGGCAGCGCAAGCTGGCGTTTGACGTGCTGGCCGAGCATTACAAGGCGCAGGCGAAATGAAGCGATGGCTGGCCGCCCTCGCCTTGGCCGCGGCGGCGCTGTCGGCCCAAGCCGCCCGCGAGACCTACAACTTCAACCCCGGCTGGCGCCTGCACGTCGGCGACGCGCCGGGCGCCGAAAGCACGACATTCGACGACGCCAGCTGGAAGCCCGTCACCCTCCCCCGCGCCTGGAACGAGGACGATGCCTTCGCCAAGGACATCGTCGACCACAGCACCGGCATCGCCTGGTATCGCAAAAGCTTCACGCTGCCCGCCGACGTTGCCACCCGCAAGGTCTTCATCGAGTTCGAAGGCGCCCGCCAGGCCGCCGAGGTCTGGGTCAACGGCCAGCGCATCGGCCTGCATGAGAACGGCGTCACCGCCTTCGGCTTCGACCTGAGCCAGGCCGTGAAACCCGGCGACAACCTCATCGCAGTGCGCACCGACAACCGCTGGGACTACCGCGAGCAGGCGACCAACCAGCGCTATCAGTGGGCTGACCGCAACTTCAACGCCAACTACGGTGGCCTGCCCAAGAACCTGCGGCTGCACCTCACCGACAGGCTCTACCAGACGCTGCCACTGCTCTCCAACCTCGGCACGACCGGCGTCTACATCTATGCCAAGGATTTCGACCAGAAGGCCGGCCGCGCGACCATCACGGCCGAAGCCCAGGTGCGCAACGAGCACGGCCGGCCGCGCCGCTTTGGTTATGAGGTGACGCTGCGCGAGCCGGGCGGCCGCGTCATCGCGACGTTCAGGGCGCCCACCCAAACCATTCCCGCCGGCGCCACCGTCACCGTCAGCGCCAAGGCGCTCGTGACCGGCCTGCAGTTCTGGAGCTGGGGCCACGGCGCCCTCTACGACGTGGAGACGACGCTTAGCACCGATGGCAAGCCCGTTGACCGTGTCGTCACGCGCACGGGCTTTCGCCAGACCGAGTTCACGCAAGGCATGGTCAGGCTCAACGGCCGTGTCATCCAGCTCAAGGGCTATGCCCAGCGCACGAGCAACGAGTGGCCGGCCATCGGCCTGTCGGTACCACCCTGGCTCAGCGACTACAGCAACGGCCAGATGCTGGCCAGCAATGCCAACTTCGTGCGCTGGATGCACACCGCGCCGTGGAAGCAGGACGTCGAATCGCTGGACCGCGTAGGCCTGATGCAGGCCATGCCCGCGGGCGACTCCGAGGCCGACGTGACCGGCCGGCGCTGGGAGCAGCGCATGGAGGCCATGCGCGACGCCATCGTCTACTTCCGCAACAGCCCCAGCATCCTCATGTACGAGTCGGGCAACCGCGGCGTCAGCGCCGAGCACATGCGCGAGATGGCCGCATTGCGTGACCGCTTCGACCCGAACGGTGGCCGCGCCGCTGGCAGCCGCGAGATGCTGTCCCAAGCCCTGCAGGACGTGGCCGAGTACGGCGGCGAAATGCTCTACGTCAACAAGAGCGCGCGGCGGCCGATGTGGGCCATGGAGTACTCGCGCGACGAGGGCGCCCGCAAGTTCTGGGACGAGCTCTCGCCGCCTTTTCATCGCGACGGCGACGGCCCCGAGCACAAGGGCCAAAGCGCTGCGGCCTACAACCGCAACCAGGATTCCCACGCACTGGAAGACGTGCGCCGCTGGGTGGACTTCTGGCGCGAGCGCCCGGGCACCGGCACGCGCGTGTCGTCGGGCGGCGTCAACATCATCTTCAGCGACAGCAACAGCCACCACCGCGGCGCTGAGAACTACCGCCGCAGCGGCGAGGTGGATGCGATGCGCATTCCGAAGGAGGGCTTCTTCGCTCACCAGGTGATGTGGCATGGTTGGGTCGACATCGAGCAGCCGCGAGCCCATCTGCTGGGCCACTGGAACTACGCGACCGGCGCGATCAAGACCGTCACCGTCATCTCCAGCGCGGCCCGCGTGATGCTGACGTTGAACGGAAAGCCCCTCGGCGCGACCGCGGCGAGCGAGCCCTTTGTCTTCCGCTTCGACGGCGTGCGCTTCGAGCCCGGAGAGCTGCGTGCGGTGGGCTTGGACAAGGCCGGCAACAAGGTCTGCGAAGACATCCGCACCACCGCGGGAGCGCCCGCGGCGCTGAAGCTGACGGCGCAGACCCACCCGCAAGGCCTGCAGGCCGATGGCGCCGACCTGGCGCTGGTGCAGGTCGAAGTGGTGGACGCTGCCGGCAGACGCAACCCCATCGCGCTGGACACGGTGAAGTTCACGCTGGACGGTCCTGCCGAGTGGCGTGGCGGCATTGCGCAGGGGCCGGGCAACTTCGTGCTGGCGCGCGAGCTGCCGGTGGAAGGCGGCATCAACCGCGTGCTGGTGCGCAGCACGACCGACGCGGGTGTCATCCGGCTGCGCGCCGAGGCGCCCGGCCTGGCTCCGGCCACGCTGGAACTGCGTTCACAGCCCGTGCCCGTCATCGGCGGCTTGAGCACCCGCTTCCCTGCGGACGGCCTGGCGCCGCAATCCACACGGGGAACGACGCCGGCCACACCTTCCTTTACGGCAAGCCGCCTGGCCGTTGCCGTCGCATCTGTCGAGGCCGACAGCGGCACACCCGGCCAGGCCATTGACGACGACGAGTCGACCTCGTGGACCAGCGAGTCCGGCAAGGGTGCCATCCGCTTCAAGCTGGCCGAGCCGGCCACGCTGACCGAGATCACGCTCAAGCTCGGCGGCTGGCGCGAGCGGCGCTACCCGCTGCGCGTCAGTGTCGACGGCACTGAGGTCTGGCGCGGCCTGACCGAGCGCAGCCTGGGCTATGTGACGCTGCCGCTCAAGCCCCAGCGCGGCCAGACGGTCGGCATCGAGCTGGCCGGTGAGGCCGAAGGCGGCACCGAAACGGCGAATACCGAAGTCGCCAACCAGAAAATCGTCGACACCGGCGCCAGCCGCCTCGGCCGCGGCGTGCTGTCTATCGTCGAGGCCGAGTTCTACCGCCTGCCCTGAACCATGTCTGCTGCAAACCTCACCCGCCGCCAGCTGCTGACCACTGCACTGCTCGCCACGGCCCTGCCCGCCGGCGCCCAGCCCACATCCTGGCCCAACCCGTTGGTCGCCCAGCGCGCCGACCCGCAGATCCTGCGCCGCGGCGATTGGGTCTACCTGATGGCCACGGTGCCCGAATACGACCGGCTGGAGCTGCGCCGCGCGCGCAGCATCGCTGGCCTCGCCACTGCCGAGCCGAAAGTGATCTGGCGCCGGCACGAGCAGGGCCCGATGAGCCACCACGTCTGGGCGCCCGAGCTGCACTTCATCGACAACCGCTGGTTCATCTACTTCAGCGCCGGTGAAGCGAAGGAGCCGTGGAAGATCCGCCTGTGGGTGCTGGAGAACGCCTCTGCCGACCCCATGCAGGGCGAGTGGACCGAGCGCGGCCAGATCAGGACGCAGTGGGAGACGTTCACGCTGGACGCGACTGTCTTCGAGCATCGCGGCCGGCGCTACATGGCCTGGGCCCAGACCGACCTGGCGAAGAAGAACCACAGCACCGACATCTTCATCTCAAGCATGAAGAGCCCGACCGAACTGCAAGGCCCGCAGGTGCGGCTGAGCCAGCCCGACTACGCCTGGGAGAAGGTGCGCCACTTCGTCAACGAGGCGCCGGCTGTGCTCATCCACGGCGGCCGCGTCTTCATGACCTACTCGGCCGCCGGCACCGGCGCCGAGTACTGCCTGGGCCTGCTGTGGGCCGACGAGAACGCCGACCTGTTGGACGCGAAGAACTGGCGCAAGTCGCCCGGCCCGGTGTTCACCAGCAGCCCGGAGAACGGCATTTACGGCCCCGGCCACAACAGCTTCGTCACCGAGCCGGATGGCAGCGTGCTGAACGTCTTCCATGCCCGCAACTACCGCGACATCGTCGGCGACCCGCTGAAGGACATCGGTCGCGCCACCCGCGTACAGCCGCTGGCGTTCACGGCCGACGGCATGCCGGACTTCGGCCTGCCGCTGCCCGAGAAACGATGAACCTCATTGCTCTGTCAGCCGGCGCGCCGAATGTCTTTGACGGCGAATCGCCCGACCGCATCTGCCGCCGCCCGACGCGGGCCGAGCTGCACGCCTATCCGTCGCCCTCACCGGCGCGCGGCCGTGCCCTCGTCTATGCCGGCGGCGGCTACCTGCAGCTGATGCACGACAAGGAAGGCGTCGAGATCGCGCAGTGGCTGAACACGCTGGGGCTGGACGCCCATGTGCTGGTGCATCGCCTGCCCGGTCAGGACGGCCACCCCTTCGACATCGCGCTGCAGGACGGTCTGCTCGCGCTGGATCACCTCGCCACGCTGCCGCCGCTGCCGCTGCTGCACGTGGGCCTCTCCTCCGGCGGCCATCTGGCCGGCGTCATGGCCTGCCAGCGGGAATCGGCGGGCGCCGTCATCGCCTACGCTCCCCTCAACGCCAACCACCGTGACCACAAGTTCCCGCCCGGCAAACCCGACTTTCCGCCGCCCGAAAAGCAAGCCTTCTACGACGCCTGGCCCATCGGCATCGCGAGCGAGCCCCACGGCCTGCCGCGCTGCCCGGTGTTCCTGGCCTATGCGCTGCACGACCCCGTCGTGCCCGTCGCCCATGCACTCAACCTGATCGCCGCGGCCCAGCAACACCGGCTCGACGTCGAGGCCCATGTCTTCCCGCAGGCCGAACACGGCTTCGCGCTGCGGGAACTGGCCGGCACGCAGGATCAATGGCCAGCGCTGGCAGCCCGCTGGATGGGCGAGAAACTGGGCAACCCAAACTTCGCCTAACCTTGCGCGCTTGTCGGGGCAATAAAGCAAGCATGCTGCAAGAGATCAATACCTGGGCTGACTACCGTTCCAAGCTGCGCGAGTTCGACGCCGTGCTCGAACATGGCAAGGCGGTTTCCGCGGCCCTGATCGGCCAGCCCCTCTCGGCTGTGCATGTCAGCTATGGCGAACAGATCTTCGCCAAGCTGCTGTCCCACGGCACCGCCTTGCGCCGGCTGGCGCCTGACCCCACCCAGCAGCCGCCTCTCGATCTGTGGGATCTGCCGTCCATGAGCGCCCTGGCGCGCTGCGTCATCGAGGCCCATGACGCCTTTGAGTACATCGCGGGTCATCAAGTGCCGGAGTCCGAGCGCAGCTTCCGCATCCGGCTCTGGGAGTTGCATGACGCCACGCGCCGCCTGAAGATCCTCGGCGGCACCGGCTCGACGAACCCGGCGGTCGCCGGCATCCTGGCCGATGCAGCGCGGCTGCAGCTGGCGCTGGAAGCGCACGAGTACATGGCCTCGCTGCCGGCCGTGCAGCAGGCAGAGCTGCGCCTGCGCCTTCGGCGCAACGATCCGCCAGACTTCCACTTGAGCCGGCGCCAGCGCTGCGAGATGAGCGGCGTGGACGCCGGCTGGCACAAGGCGGTCACGATGCAGCTCGCCCAGCACGTGCACACGCTGCCGTTCTCCGTCCATCAGCTGTTCCAGTTCCCGGCGGGAACGGCCGAGGCGCTCCGCCTGATGGCCATGCCGCTGCTCTTCGCCCTGCCCTTCCTGGTTCGCGCCATCCAGGCCATGGACCTGCTGACGCCCGGGCGAGTCCCCAAGCCGCCAAGCCGCACGGCTCGCACCATGACGGTGTGGCGCACCCTGGCCGAGCGAGGCACAAGAGACACCGGACGAGCCGCTGGCTAAAGGTACTGCTGCTCTGGATGACCCGTCTGCAGCGGCGATAGCGAGCGGGCCATCAATCCCGCAGTACCGCCTGCAGGCGTTCGGCCAACTGGGCACGCTTGGCGTCCGAGCCGGCATTCGCCAGCGCACGCCGGGCCGCGGCCCTGGCCTCGTCGGCGCGGCCGACGGCCAGCAGCGCCTCGGCCTGCGCGGTGTTCAGCAGCCAGTCATCGGGCAGGGCGGCCAGCGACGGCGCCAGCACCTTCAGCGCCCGCCCGGTCTCCGCCAGGCGCAGCAGCCGGTCCGCCAAAAAGTAGCGCGCCACCTTCACGCTGGGCTGCGAGTCCCCCTGCCCCAGCGCCAGTTCTGCCGCCAGCGCCAGTTCGGATTGGGCGACGGCATCGGCCAGACGGCCGGCACCGTCCATCACGGCCGCCAGCTGGCCGTGCAGGTCGGCGACACCCGCCTGCCCGCCGGCTGCGGCGATGGCTCGGACAAAGCAGGCCTCGGCCGCGTCGAGGCGCCCGGCCTCCCAATGCGCGCGGGCCTGCCGCGCCAGCGCGTTGATCGATTCATCAGCGTTCATCGCTCCCCCTCAGCGCTTCGCGGCGCGCTGCGGGAAGTCGCCCACGCCTTGCTCCGTGCGCTCGACCTTGCGGATCGTGCCGTCGTCATTGAAGTGCAGGTACTCCGCCGCCACGTGCCGCTGCTTCTTTGCGCAAGCCGCGCCGGAGACGTCCAGCCAGCGGTGATAGAACAGCAGCCACTGGCCTTTGTACTGGACGATGGAGTGGTGGTTGTTGCCGCCCTCGGCGTCCATGATGACGCCGCGGTAGGTCCACGGGCCTTTGGGCGAGGTGCCCGTGTAATAGGTCAGGATGCGGTTGTGCTCGGGCATGGTGAAGTAGTACAGGCCATTGCGCTTGAACACCCACGGGCCTTCCATCGGCGGCTCGTAGCCGCCCATGTCCATCTTCTGCAGCTCTCCCTTGATGCTGCGCATGTCGTCAGCCATCTCCGCCACCAGGTAGTTGACGCCTGATGTGCGGCTGTAGAGGTAGGCGCGGCCGTCGTCGTCGACGAACAGCACCGGGTCATTGGCGTAGGGCTTGCGCCACAACGGCGCGCCGATCATGTCCTTGAAGGGGCCGGCGGGTGAGTCGCTCTCGGCGATGCCGATGCCCATCCACTTGGTGCTGTTCTTCGGGTTCTGGCGGTCCTTGACGCCGGTGCCGGCGGGGAAGACGAGGTAGTACTTGCCGTTCTTGTAGGCCGCGTCGGGCGCCCAGGCGTAGTCGTCAGCCCACTTCAGGTCCTTGACCGACAGCACCGCGCCGTGGTTCGTCCAGTTGACGAGGTCGGTGGACGAGAAGGCGGTCCAGTCCTTCATGTGGAAGTCGGCCTGGCATTCCTCGTCGTGCGAGGTGTAGAGCCACATCCTGCCGTCGGGCCAGACGTGGCCGGAGGGATCGGCGGTGCGCAGGTCCTTGCCGAGGGCCAGCGGGTTCTGGGCTTGGCAGGCCGAGGCGGCGAGCAGGGCGGCAAGGGCGAGCGAAGCAAGTTTCACGAGGTCACCTCAGAAGCGGTTACCGGCACGTTGCGACGAGCACGCGGCGGAGCACCTTGCCGAGCGAGGCACCCTGCTCGTCGAAGGCCTCCATCAGAACCTGGCCGCCGAACTTGTCCGTCTTGCCGATGAGGTCGAACGTCCTGAGCCGCCGCACGTCGGCGGGCGAGAACGGCAGATTGACGAAGTCACGCGTCTTCGGGGATTCGCGAAGACCCTGCAGGTGCACCAGCGAGCGTTCGGCGGCATTGAACTGCGCAACCTCCTTGCCATGGGGATCGGCAGCGAGGTTCAAGCCGGGGCGGACGACTTCGTCCACGGGCGAGGTGGCCGCGTTCGTCGTGCTGCCGTTGACCACCGCATCAAATCGTCCGTCCGGTCTCGCCTTGATCTCGACGGCAAACCGCCCCTGGCCGAACGCCGAGAAATCTGCGACGCAAGTCGTCTGCGCATGAGCGGCGCCTGTGAGGGCCAGCAGACAAGGGATCAGCGTGACTGGGATGCGTGCTCTCATGGGGAGGTGGGGTCAACAAGGTTGGGAATTCTGACTCGCGGTCAGGAGCGGCAGGCGCCGGGCAGCAGTTCGGCGCCATCGAACATCAGGTCGCGCTGGCCGGCCGCCAGTTGCAGCCGCAGCGTTCCGGCGGCGCGTTCTGGCAGGGTCAGGGATGCGCTCAGTCGATTGGCCAGCACGCCCTGCCCCCAGGCGGCGTCCTGCACGCCGCGCGGCCAGCGCAGTGGGTGGGTCTGGCCGTCGACGACCACGTCAGCCTGCCAGGGCTCGCCTGCGGTCAACGGGTAGGTGGGGAGCACGTAGACGCGCAGGCAGCTGGCGCCGGCGGGTGCCTGCGCTTGCAGCGCCAAGGTCGAGCCGGGCTGCTGTGCGGCGAGCACGCCGTCGCCGCGACCGAGGCCGGGGATGAGGCGCCAGCCCTGCGAGGCGGTCACACGCAGCGCGGGTGGCGCTGCAGCGGCCGTGGCCACGGGTGCGAGGTCGGCAGCGGCTTTCGCGATGTCGCTCAGCGCATCGGCCGTGCTGCCACCCAATCCGGCGGCCGGTAGCAACGGCGCCTGCTGGCGGTAGCTGGTCCAAAGGCCATCGGCCGGTTCCTCGGCCAGGATGCCGGCCCAGCGGCCGCCGTTGCAGCGCGCGGTCAAGGCCTTGAGGCGCTGATCGGCGCGCACGGCCTGGGCGGCGAAGCGGCGGGCACCAGCGGGATCGCGCTCCATCGTCGCCGCGTAGCGCTCCAACGCGAAGAAGCGCTCGTTGGCCAGGGCCGAAGCGCGCAGCGGGTATTCGACCAGTTGGAAGAAACCGTCGCGCTGCGCGGCGGCGATCCGAGGGCGCACGGCGTCCAGGCGGGCAAGCAGCTGGGCGAAGCGATCCAGGCGCTCGTCGATGACGGCCGGCGCCAGGCCACTGCGCTTCACGCGTTCACCGGGCAGGTGATATTGCAGATGCTCGGGGCGGCGCTCGAAGTTGAGGCGGTAGTAGCCGTCCCAACTCGCGGCGATCTCGGCGGCGATGCCAGCAACGCCGAAGAGCCGCTGCGCCAGCTCACGAAGGTAGGCCTGCTGGCCCTGCGCCCGCACGGCGGCCGGGTTCCAGGCCAGGTCGAACCAGTGGCTGAGGTTGACCTCGTGCGGCTTGATGTCGCCGGCGTTGGCGATCCACAGCCGCTGCGCGCCGGCATCGAAGGCGCGGCCCATTTCTTCGGCGACGAGTGCGGGCGGCGTGGTGGACAGCCACAGATAGGACAGCGGCGCGCCGAGATAACTTAGGTGGTAGTACACGCCCGAGCCGCCTGAGCGCTTGGTCTGCTCCGCGTCGGGGAACTGGCGGATGTAGCCGAAGTTGTCGTCGGGCCAGACCAGCGTCACGTCGTCGGGCAGGGCCAGCCCGGGCAGCAAAGGCAGCACTTCCTTGTAGGGCACAAAGACCTGCGGCAACTGCGTCGGGTCGCCCACATGTTTGGCGAGCAGCTCGCGCTGGTCGGCAATCAGGTGGTTCAACAGCGCCTGCTTCTCGGCCACGGTGCCGCCGCCCTGCATGCCGGAGTCGTGGATGCCGCGCATGCCCAGCGTGTAGAGGTTCTCAAACCGGCCGTTCGTCTTCAGCCGCTCGGCCCAGTAGTCGCGCACCTGTTCGGGATGGGTTGCGTAGTTGTACTGCTCGGCCGCCGCCTTCCACTCGGCGACGTTGTTGCGCAGCATCGGCTCCGCGTGGGATGAGCCCATGACGATGCCATAGCGCTGCGCGAGCTCGGCATTGCGCGGATCGGCGTTGAAGGCGCCCGACACCTGGTGCATGGCCGGCCACAGCGTGTTGGCCTTGAGGCGCAGCAGCAGGCGGAAGACCTGCTCGTAGGTGCGCGGGCCGATGGTGCGGGCCTCGGGCTCGAAGGTGCGAGAGGCCCAGGGGAAGAGGCCCCAGTCCTCGTCGTTGATGAACAGGCCGCGGTACTTCACGGCGGGGCCGTCGTGCAGCGGCTCGGTCAGGCTGACATGCAATGGCCCGCGCTTGAGCGGCGCGACGTCCGCCCACCAATGCCAGGGCGACACGCCCAGCGCCTGGCTCAGCGTGTAGACACCATAGGCCGTGCCGCGGCGGTCGGCGCCGGCGATGACGAGAGCCGCTTTCACGCCCGGTGCGGGGTCGCGCAACAACGCGATCTGGAAGCACTCCCAGCAGCCCTTGAGCTTGCTGAGGTCCAGACCTGATGCGTCGATGGCCGCGTGGTGGCCGGCGGCGCCTACCCAGATCTGCACGGCGCCTTTGTTGTTGCCCATGCTGGCGCGCAGGCCGAGGCGCTTCAGGTCATCCGCGAGGTCCTGGGCAACAAAAGCTTCGAGCGGATCGGCATCCGGCGCGGCGACGATGACGGCGCCGTCGAGCGGCACGCTGCCCGGCGTGGCCTTGGTTGCAACGTTGAGCCCGGCTTGCGCGGTGCCAGCCAGACCGATCCACAGACCCAGCAGCAGCGCGCGCATCAGCGGGCCTTGAATGCAGACCGCAGATCGGGCGGCGGCGCGTTGCGGTCCACGGTCAGCCAGCCGTCCTGCAGCTTCATCTCCGCGACCTGGATGACGGTGCGCTGGTGCCAGCGGTCGTCGGCCTTCGCTTCAGGCTCGCCGCTCTGGTGCGTGAAGTAGAAGAGGTAAGCCCGGCCGTCGACAACGGTGACGCCCGGGTGCTGGCCCTTGGCGCGGTCGGTGGGATGCTCGCCGATGCCGGCCAGCAGTCGCGTGGGCTGCTCCTGCCAGTTCTCGGCGTCGTCGGAGCGCAGCACCAGCAGCCCCTTCCACAGATCGGCCACCAGCCACCATTTGCCGGCGAACTGGAACACCGTCGGCCCTTCACCGGGCAGCGGGCTGACCGGGCCGCGCACGGTCCAGGTCTTCATGTCGGGGCTGTCGGCCACCTTGAGCTTGCTGCCGCCCTGCTCGTCCTTGAACCACATGCGCCAGCCGCCCTGCGGCGCGCGGATGACGGACGCGTCGATGACCTTGGGCGAGCCCAGCTCCGCCTTGCCGGCGCAGGTCCAGTTGCGCAGGTCCGTGCTGGTGAGGTGCTCGATGCGCCGCTCGCCCGTCCAGCTCTTGTGCACGCCGGGCACGATGGTGAGCCACAGGTGGTACACGCCGTCGAAGTCCTGGATCTCTGGCGCCCACAGCGTGGCGCCGGTGCACTCGGCAGGGAACTTCGCCTCGCCCGACGCGCGCCAGCGGTTGCCGTCGTCCGTCGTCGCGATGCCGATGGGCGTGGCGTGCACCCAGGTCACGTCCTTGGGGTCGTCCAGCCGCATCGTCGCGCGACGGTTGGTGTAGAACATCTCCCAGCGCTTCAGGCCACGGTTGAAGACGAGGGAGACATCGGCCGCGCCGTCCAGCACCGGGTCTCGGTAGAGCGGCCGCGGTGCCGGTTCGGGAGCAGCGCAGCCGGCAAGCAGTGCCAGCAGCAACAGCGCAATGAACTTCATGGCGTCGTGACGGCCAAGTAGCGCGGCGGCTTCATCCCGTGGCCGAGGTGGAAGCTGGTGTGCGGCGGCTGGTTGTAGCCGGCGTTCTGCGCGGCCACCTGCACGCGGTATTGCGGGTCGTGCATCAGCGTGACGAGGCGGTGCTCAGTCGGCACGGCCGTCGAGAAGACCAGCAGGGCCGTGCTGTCCTCGTTGCGCCAGACGACTTCCTCGCGCCAGTCGCCGAACAGGTCGGCCGACAACACCGGGTTGCCCTTGGTGCCGTTGTTGGACGCCGCACCAAACTTCTTGCCGTTCAGCACGTTCTCGAACTTGAAGGTGGCGGGGTTCCACTTGTCGATGGCGACATGGTCCAGTGACTCGCGCAGCAGGTCGCCGTCCCACCAGATGGCGAAGTTGTAGCGGTTGGGGTGCTGCTCGCTGATGAGCTTGCCGCCAGCGCTCATCAGGCCGCCGACAGAGCCCCAGCATTCGGCGCCGGGGTAGGCCGGGTCGATGTCGAAGCAGACACCGCGGCCTACGTCGGTGTTCTTGCCGGACATGCTCCACAGCAGCTTGCCGGTGGCGGCGTCGTGCATCTCCAGCCCATGCTCGCCGTAGCAGCGCGGAGTCTCGTGGACCATGAAAACTTGCTGGCCCTCGCGCGCCGGGTCGAAGGCGCTGACGTGCAGCGCGTCGCCGTGGCACAGGCCGGTGCTGTAGAGCAGTTTGCCGGTGCCGGAGATGGTGGCAGCGCCGTAGATGATGTCGTCCAGGCCGTCGCCGTTGACGTCGACCACCGAAAACCAATGCGCGCCTTGGCCCGCAGCGGGCTTGCTCGCAGCATCCGCGTCGCTGTCGAACACCCACCGCTGCGTCAGCTTGCCATCGCGCCAGTCCCAGGCGGCCAGCACGGCGCGGGTGTAGTAGCCGCGCGAAAACACCGCGCTGGGGCGCTGGCCGTCGAGGTAGGCCACACCGGCCAGGAAGCGGTCGACGCGGTTGCCGTAGGCGTCGCCCCAGGCCTGCACGTCGCCGCGCGGCGGCGTGTAGTTCACGGTGGCCATAGCCGCGCCGGTCAGGCCGTTGAATACGGTCAGGAACTCCGGCCCGGCCAGCACATAGCCCGCCTCGTTGCGGTAGTCGGCCTTGGCGTCGCCAATCACCATGCCCGCGCCATCCACCGTGCCGTCGGCCGTCTTCATCATCACTTCGGCCTTGCCGTCGCCATCGAAGTCGTAGGCAAGGAAGCTGGTGTAGTGGGCGCCGGCGCGGATGTTCTGGCCAAGGTCGATGCGCCACAGCCGCGTGCCGTCGAGCTTGTAGGCGTCCAGCAGCGTGTGGCCTGTGTGGCCCTTGTGCGAGTTGTCATGCGCGTTGGTAGGCTGCCATTTCACGACGAGTTCGTATTGGCCGTCGCCGTCGAGGTCGGCCGCTGCGCCGTCGTTGGCCTCGTAGCGGTAGGCCAAGCCGTCGGGCGTCACGCCGCCTTCGGGCTTTTGCAGCGGCACGCGCAGATAGGGCTGGCTCCACGGCGCGACGGCGGCGGACGCAGGCTGCTCCTGGCCGCCCACAACGGCGCGCACGGTATAGAGGCTGTCGCTGCGGCCTTGTGCATCGACCAGGTTGGTCAGCGCCTGAGGCTCATGGGTGACGCGCTGGCCGTCGCGGTAGACGTTGAAACGCACGCCGGCCGGCTCGGTGCCCAACAGGCGCCAGCTGACGAACACGCCGGACGAAGTCGTCAACGCAACGACGCCGCGATCAAGCCTCTCCATCTGCCTGGGCTGTGCTTGAGCTGCGCCGGCCAACAACAGGCAGCAGACGAGGAGATGGCGCAGAAGACTCATGGTGGCGGTCAAAAAAAGCGGCCCCAGCGGAGGCGGGGGCCGGTGCGCGATCAGCGCAACACAGAGGCCATGCCGGCCCGGGAGTCCAATTCAGGTCAGAGCTTGTAGCCCAGTGTGACGTAGTAGCGGCGGCCCGACCAGGCCAGCTCGTTGGGCCGGCCCAGGTCGCCGGCATAAGTCAGCTCGGCCTGGTTGGTCAGGTTCTTGGCTTCCAGGGCCAGCGTGAAGTTCTTCGTCGCCTTCCACTGGATCTTGGCGTCCAGGTAGCCGGTCTTGTCGCTGAAGTTCGGGTTGCCCGACACGTCGTTGCCGCCGGTGTAGTACTTGTCGCGATAAGCGTAGGCCAGGCGCGCGTTGAAGTTGCCGTCGTCGTACCACAGACCCAAGTTGTAGGAGTTCTTCGACAGGCCTGGATAGGGCAGCACCGAGTTGTCCAGCGGGCTGATGAGCTCGTTGCCCTTGGCGTAGCTGAACGTCATGTGGGTGTAGTTGGCATCCACGCCGAAGTTGCCGAACAAGCCCGGCAGGAAGGACAGCGCCGTGCGGCCGGCCAGCTCCAGGCCCTGCGTCTTGGCGCCCTCGCCGTTGACGGGCTGCGTCACGTCGAAGATGCGGCCGTCGCCGTAGAAATCGACGCCACGGCTCATGACACCCGTGCGGACATAGGTACCGATGTTGGTGCGGAAGGTGGCCAGGCTGACCTGCGTGTCGCGGCTGGGGTAGTACTCCAGGCTCAGGTCGTACTTGGTGGCGCGGTAGGGCTTGAGGTCGGGGTTGCCGGCCGTGCAGTCGTCGGTGCCGTCGCCGCCAGGGCGCGCGGGGCTACCACTGCCGGTCGTGCAGGTGACGTTGGGCGCCAGCAGGTCGATCGCCGGACGCGCCATCACCTTGGCCGCACCGCCGCGCACCAACAGCTTGCCGTTAAGCAACTGCAGCGTGGCGTTCAGGCTGGGCAGCACGTCGTTATAGCTGTTGCTGAGCGACACCACCTTGTTGCTGTTCACAAGGACTGAGCAGGTCGACACAGCGGCCGGATCGCAGGTGCGATCCACCTGCAAGCCGGTCGATGTAACGTCGGTGCGGGTGTAGCGAACGCCGACATTGCCGTCCAGCGGCAGGCCGAAAATCTCGGTACCCCAATCCAGCCGGGCATAGCCCGACTTGATCTTCTCGGTGATGTCGAAGGCCGGGATCTGCGGATAGGTTTTGCCGTCGCTGCCGGGCGTCTCGTACAGGTACTTGTGGGAGAAATCGCTGGTATCGAAGATGTTCGATGCCACCGTGGCCGCGTAGCTCGGGGCCGTCCAGTTGGTGGGAACGCCAGAGACGTCGCCATAGCCGCCCATGAAGGTGCCGGGCGACTTCGTGCGGATCGTGTTGACGACCTCCTGCATGCGCGCGCCGGTCACATAAGACGTCTTGAAGCCGCTGTTGATGAAGGTCTGCGCGTCGTTCGGGCGTTGTGCCGCGCCGGTGTAGAGCGGGTCCCAGATGAGGGTCTGGTTGACGTTGGCCGTGCGGGCGTTGATGTCCACCGCCTCGTTGGTGGCGGCGAGGCTGCCGTTGTTCTGCACCAGGTAGCCGCCGCCGTTGTACTGGCGCGAGGTGGATTCGCGCATCTGACCGCCGAACCACAGGCTTTGGAAAAAGTTGTGGTCGAAGTTGTACTGGAAGTCCAGCTTGCCCTGGCGCTCAGTGTTCTTCGTGGCCGAGGGGCGGTACTGCAGCTGGGCCTGGACATAGGACGACGCGTTGTCGGGGCTGTAGGCCGTCGGGAAGGTGAACTGCGGCAGGTGGTTGGCGTCGAGCTTGACGACCAGGCCGGGCGCGTTCTGCGTCAGCACGATGTTGTTGCTCTCGCTCTTGTAGTCCGACTTGGAGTCACCCAGCAGGCCTTCGACGCGCCACTTGTCGTTCTTGAACTTGAAGCCCGCGGAGGTGTACTTGGACTTGACGTCCAACGCGAAATCGCGTGCCGACGTGCTGAACGCGCCCTGGCCACCCTGGCCGGCCACGTTCAGGCAGTTGCCCACCGTGAACTGCGTGACGTGGTGGTTCTCCACCGTCATGCCGGCCGGCGTGGCGGCCGCCGGCGCGGCCACGCAGGTGCCTCCCGACGGAACGCCGGTGGCCGAGTAGACGGGCGCATTGCCCGCCGAGTTCAGCCGCGTCACCGCCGAGAAGTCGGTGCCGTAGTTCATGTCGTTGAGCCGCTGCGCCTGCGTGTTGGCCTGGTAGCTCACGTAGGCGTCCAGTTCCTTGGTGAACTGGTATTGAGCGGTCAGTTCGGCGGAGCTGCGCTCGTGGTCGCGGGTCCAGATGCCGTAGCGCGAGATGCGCGGCGAGTAGTCGAACCACTGGCTCCGGCAGGGCGCCTGGTCGGCGGCGGCCAGGCTGTTGCAGCCGGCCGAAGTGGTGACTGCCGCGGCGTTGGCGTTCAGGCTGGTGAGGGTCTTGTCGGCCGAGAAGTCCCAGTCGCGCAGGAAGGCCCAGGACGTGTTGCGCGAGAAGTCGCCGCGCGTGTAGATCTTGTCGTAAACGAGGTTGGCCATCAGGCCCAGCTTGCCGTCCAGGAACTTGTCGGCCAGCAGCAGCGTGCCGCGTGGCTGCGTGCCGCCGCGCAGGCTGCCCTGCTCGGCCGACAGCGTGCCGGCGATGGTGCGCTTGGTGAAGTCCAGCGGCTTGCGCGTCGTGATGCGCACCGTGCCGCCGATGCCGCCTTCGGTCAGGTCGGCGGTGGAGCCCTTGATGACGTCGATGGAGGCGATCAGCTCCGACGCCAGCTCGCGCAGCTCGGCGCCCCGGCCCGCGGTGCCGGCGGTGCCCAGCACCGACATGCCGTTGATCTCGACGCGGTTCAGGTTGGGCTCAACGCCGCGGATGGAGACCTGCGAGCCTTCGCCGAACGAGCGCGACAGCTGCACGCCGGTGATGCGCGACAGCGCCTCACCGACGTTCTTGTCCGGGAACTGGTCGATGTCTTCCGCAACGATGCTGTCGCTGACGGTGGAGGCGTTGCGCTTGCGGTCGATGGCGCTCTGGATGGAGCGGCGGATGCCGGTGACGGTGACCGTGTCGAGCTGCTGGGCCTTGGCCTTGTCGGCGGCCGCAGGTGCCGAAGCGGCATCAGCCGGCGCGGCGGGCTGCTGGGCGTGCGCCTGGCCGGCCAGGGCCGCCGAGATAGCCAGGGCCAGCGGCGTCCAACGCGAAACCGGCGAACCACCGTGAATCTTCTTCAGCATTTTGTCTGTCTCCGAAAATATCAACCGGGGAGAACTCGAAAAGGCTCTCTTTATTGCCCCGAAGACAGTCTAGAGGCCGGTTTCCTGCCGTGTTCACATGCCGGCAAAGAATCACGACCGTGATTGCTTCGGCTCCGCAAAAACCCTTGAAAGGCGCAGATTCGCGCAAATTCCTGATTAACCCGGCCCAGCGGCTGAGCGCACAACGGCCCAATGGCCAGTGATGCGGCCATGCGCCAGCCGCGTGCCGGCAATTTGAGCGTTAGGCAATATGACGCCTGATTTTCAATATCAACAAACCCGCCCGCGGCGGTTTCATTCGAACGAATCGAATATCAATATTTGAATATTGGCGTCGAACCGTCAGCGTACAAGCTCACGGCTTGCGCTCAAGCCAAGCCTGGGGTACCGGCACGATGCAGATATTCATCTCGCGTCCGTCGGCGGCGAGCATGGCGGACTGGATCTGGATCTTCTTGCCGTCCGGGCTGAAGGTCGGGTGCGGGTGGTCGCGCGCCGTGGTCTTGTGGCCGGTGGTCAGCAGGATCATTTCGCGCGTCTTGCGGTCGATCAGGTAGAGGCTGCGGCTGAAGTCGTCGCCAACCGCAAAGCGCCCGTCTGACGAGCCGTGGACATGCCACAGGCCGCTGCCCGAGGGCGTCTGGCCGGCAATCGTCATCTCCCGCGTGCGCAGGTTGACGATGGCCAGGCCCGTCGGCTTCTCGCGCGTGCCGGCATCGCCCCAGGCGGCGTCCTGACCGGGGTTGGCGCCGCCCACGTCGGTGGCGGCCGGCCGGTTCGGATCAACGACGCCGGGAATAGCGCGGTGGCCCATGATGGCCAGCGCCACCTCGTCCTTGCCGATGAAGGCCTCGTGCGTGACCCATTCATACGGTGCTTCGGGGTAGAGCGGCCGCAGGCCGGTGCCGTCGCCCTTGACCGTCCAGGTCCGCTGCGGTGACTTGCCGCCCGTCTCCCAGCTGAACACCAGTTCGCCCGGGTTCCAGCTGTTGCTCTGGATGTGGCCGATCTGGAAGGGCACCGAGACGACGTGGCGGATCTCGCCCGTCTGCACATTGATCTTGCCGATGGCATGCGGCCCGGCACCCATGCCGCGCGGGCCGAAAGGTGGCTCGATCTTGGTACCAGCGGGCAGGCGGGCACCGGCGTAGGCCTTGCCCTGGATGCGGAAGTAGAACCACTGGCCGTCGGCATCCAGCGCGTTGTCGCCTACGGCCTCCAGCTCGGGCGGCAGCGTGCCGATGACGCGCTGGTAGCTGCTGGCCGGCTTGATCATGCCGGCGCGGCTGTCGGCGAAGACGCGGTCCAGGTCGACCTCGATGGCCTGCATGGCCTTGGGGGCGCCCTTCCTGTCGGGCCGCAGGAAGTAGAGCTTGTTGCCGCCCGACTGCGCGAGGTTGAGCATGCCGTCGTAGCCGCCCTCGGTGACCTGCACCATCTCGCCGCTGGCCTCGCTGACGGCGATGGCTTCGCCCTTGACGCGGTTGGAGCGGAACACCAGCCACTGGCCGTCGGCCGTCCACTGCGGATGGCTGGGGTAGATCTTGGAGTCGCCGCGCGGCTGTGTGGTCAGGAAGGTCAGCAGCGCGCCGGTGACGGGGTCGGGCACGACGCGCTTCTCGGACGGGAAGCGCTGGCCGATCTGTGCCCAGGTGGACGCCGTGGCCAACAGCAGGCACAGCAGCAGGGAGGTCTTGCGAAGCGACATGATGGGTGCCCGGTAGAAGTGGCGCGACTCTAGGACTCGCTCTGTTGCGCGATGTTGCTGGGCCTCAATCGCTCAAGAACTTGCGCCGTCCTGGCCCGGCCTGCTCCTAGCATGCGCGCCATGATCCGCACGCTCATCGCCTTGCTCTCACTGTTCGCCTTGCCCCTGACACAGGCCCAGACCTTCACCGCCAGCACCGACCCCGCCCGCGCCCAGGTCAAGCTGCCCGAGCCAGCCAAGCCCGAACTGCCGTCGCTGATCCTCATCGGCGACTCGACAGTGCGCAACGGTCAGGACGACGGCCAGGGCAAGGGAGCCGAAGGTCAGTGGGGTTGGGGCAACCCGATCGCCGCCTACTTCGACACGAACAAGATCAACGTCGTCAACCGCGCCGTGGGCGGCCTCTCCAGCCGCACCTATCGCAGCAGCGGCCATTGGGACCGCACCAAGCCCTTCATCAAGCGAGGCGACTGGGTCGTCATGCAGTTCGGCCACAACGACGCCAGCCCCGTCAACGACAACAGCCGCGCCCGCGGCGTGTTGCGCGGCACGGGGTCGGAGAAGGAAGACATCGACAACCAGCTGACCGGCAAGCCGGAGACGGTCTACACCTACGGCGCCTACCTGCGTGGCTACATCGCCGAGATCCGCGCGGCCGGCGCCACACCCGTCGTCTGCTCGCCCGTGATCCGCAAGCGCTGGGAGGCTGATGGTGTGAAGGTGACGCGCGCCGGCGGTAATTTCGCGGCTTGGGCCGCCGAGGTGGCCAGGCAGGAGGGCGTGGCCTTCATCGACCTCAACGAATGGGGCGCGTTGCGCTATGAGGCGCTCGGCAAGGCCACGGTCGAGAAGCTCTTCCCTGCCGACACGCCGCAGGAGACCGTACACACCAACTGGCTCGGCGCGGCAGTCAACGCGCAGCTCGTCATCGCCGGGCTGATCCAGAACAAGGTGCTGCCGGACGCCGTCTACACCCGCCGCTTCGCACCCGACGGCAGCGACGACCGGCCCGTCGTCGACGCTCGCAAGGTCAAGGTCGAAGCACCTCGCGATCCCAAGCTGCCCAGCCTCGTGCTGATTGGCGACTCCACCGTGCGCAGCGGCGGCCAGAACGGCGCCTATGGCTGGGGTGAGCGACTCGCACCCTTCTTCGACACCCAGCGCATCAACATCGTCAACAACGCCATCGGCGGCCGCAGCAGCCGCACCTTCTTCACCGAAGGGCGCTGGGCCTCGGTGCTGGAGCAACTTAAGGCGGGCGACACGCTGCTGATCCAGTTCGGCCACAACGACGGCGCCCGCATCGGCGACCCGGCTGGCAAGAACCGCGGCTCGGTGCCCGGCATCGGCCCGGAGGCGGTCGAGGACACGCGGCCTGACGGCAGCAAGGAGATGGTGCAGAGCTTCGGCTGGTACCTGGCCCGCTACATCAACGATGCGAAGGCCAAGGGAGCCCATGTCGTCGTGCTGTCGCCCATCCCGCACAAGGACCGCTGGCAGACGGGCCAGCCGCGCGACTTCGAGAACTACACCGCCTGGGGCGAGCAGGTGGCGCGCGAGAACGGCGCCCAGTTCATCGACCTGACGATGCTGGTGACCGAGGCCTATCGCGTCATCGGTGCCGAGCGCGTCGACGCCTATTTCGCCGACGCCCGCACCCACACCAACGATGCCGGCGCCGTGTTCAACGCCACCCGGGTCGTCGAGGGCCTGAAGCGCCTGCCGGGCAAGCCGCTGCAAGCCTGCCTGCGCGAGCCCACGCTGTGATCTTTCGCGACAGCTTGCCAGCCTCCAAAAACTTCGCTTAGAATAGCCGGCTCAGGCGCTTTAGCTCAGTTGGTTAGAGCGATGGAATCATAATCCACAGGTCCGGGGTTCGAGTCCCTGAAGCGCCACCAAAAATAGTCCAAGCGCGAAAGCACTTAGACACGAAAGCCACCCTAGCGGTGGCTTTTCTGCTTTCTAAGCTTCAGTAGCGGCCTATAGCGCTTCTTACCCCCAAGGCGCCTATGGAGCGCGCCTCTGCCCGCACGTACGAGACGGCCCCACTTCCCCGGACGTACGTCGTCGGGGCGGCGTATTGTGCTGATCAAGTTTTCTCGGACACAGCGATAGGTTGTTTGACTACCGATTGCTGCTCGAAGGCATTGGGTGGCAGGTTGCCCAGTTTGAGTGCAGGCGCGTTGCCAGACGCGCTCGGTCTTGAGGCTCAGGAAGAAGCGCTCCATCACCGCGTTGTCCCAGCAGTTGCCCTTGCGGCTCATGTGCCGACCAGGCCGTAGCGAGCCAGAAGCCCCTGATGCAGCGCACTGGCGTACTGACTGCCCCGGTCCGAATGCACGATCAGCCCTGGCGCCGGGTGACGTTGCGCGATGGCCAGTTGCAACGCCGCGCAGACCAACTCGGCGTGCATGCTCGGTGCCATCGCCCACCCACGACTTTGCGCGCGTACAGGTCCAGCACTACCGCCAGGTACAGCCAGCCGCTGCGCGTGCGGATGTAGGTGATGCCGCTCACCCAGGCCTGGTTGGGGCCGCTGGGATCAAAGCGCCTCGCCAGCACGTTGTCGGAGACGGGCAACACATGGCCACTGACGGTGGTGTGAATGAACTTGCGCCTCCACAGCGCGTGCAGCCGGTGCTCGCGCATCAGCCGACGCACCGTGTCGCCCCAGCCGCGGACCCTTGGCGCGCAGCGCCGCACACAGCCAGCGGCTGCCGTACACCCGGCCGCTGGCGGCGAACCCTGCCTTGAGTTGCGTGCGGCGGCCCACAGTGATGGCCTTCTTGCTCAACTGCTCGACGAGTCGGTGACTCAGCGCAGTTCTCGGGCGAAGAAGGCCGATGCTTTTTTTAGGATGTCGACGTCGCCTCGCAGCTGCTTGTTCTCGGCTTCAAGCTGACGGATGCGCTGCTGCTCTGCGGCGAGCGGCTTGCCGATGCCAGGCCGGCCGGCCGCCTCTTCGTCGAGCTGGGCCTGATCTTGCCACCGCCTCATGGCGAGGCTCGCCCAGCTTCATGTCGCGGCAGACCTCGCTCACGCCCAGGCCATGCTCGCGAATCATCTGCACGACCTGCAGCTTGAATGCCGCGTCGAAGTACCTTCGTTGTCTCTTGCTCATGTCCCTCGTCCAGGTGAATTCCACCTATCGAGGTGTCCGTGGAAATTAGACCAGCACAGGTCGATGCGCAGCGGCTGTGTAACTAATAACGCTCGTGGAGAAACGCAGGCCGATCCGTCGTAATCTCCAGTCGATCGCCTTCACAGGGGCTGCCTCAGGAAATCTTGGGACAGTCGTTGACGAAACGAATGAGTTGGGCTGCGTAGTGGAACACGATCCGGGAACAGGCGGGGTAATCAGTCAGCACGGCACAGCAGCTCCGACCGGTTCTGGACTTTGGGCGGTCGGTGACCGTGTTATCCAGCTGGCTTCGGCGGTAGGACTGCCTAAGGCATGGCGCTGCACTGTGGCCGGAAATCCTGGCACTGGGTCGTCAGAGGGCAACCTTGGAAACGACGGGTGGACGAATATGCCTGAGCACAATTCCGGTTAGGCGCACTCAGATGTCGTAGTGAATGATGTGGGGAGCATCAATACCACCGATCGCGGCGAGCAAAGAGCTAGTTAGTTGTAAGCCATGGCGGCAGCAATGTCGGTGTGCTAGAGGTGCTTCAATTCACCCGCGAGGCGTTTTTTTATAAGTGTGAGGCGAACTCTTGGCTGAAATCATGTCAATGTCAATATACCAATGGTAATTCTTCGCTATGGCAGTTAGGAGAAGCTTGATGGATGACGGAAAATTTGAGCTATATATTTCTGGCAAAAGGCTCTACGGAGATGATTTGACGCCTCCACAGATAATGGATTGGTTCAAAAGCGAGGAAGATGGGTATGCAAATCTTGGCGCAAAGGACAAATCGAACTATCGTTATGAGTATCACGCATTAAATAATGAGCTGTTCTACAAATTTCTCAGAGGGAAGAGATTCAAAGAAGCGCTCGGCATTGGTAGTGCCTACGGCGACGAATTGATTCCGATAGCTGACCGCTTGCAAAGCATAATGATTCTTGAGCCATCCGACGCGTTCGCTATGGACTCGACGATTGGCCAAACACCTACAACCTATGTAAAGCCGAACGTATCTGGGGATTTTCCCTTTGAGAGCAACCGTTTCGACTTAATTACGTGCTTCGGAGTAATGCACCACGTGCCCAATGTTACGCACGTAATGAAGGAGATTTACCGATGCCTATCTGTCGGCGGCTCTTTCTGTATTCGAGAGCCAATTGTTTCAATGGGCGACTGGAGGAGGCCGAGGGCCGGCCTCACTGCTAACGAGCGGGGAATTCCAATCGACATATTTGATAAGATAATTGACGAGGCTGGTTTCAAGGTCGCGCGCCGGTCTTTTTATGATTTCCGGCCCATCCCAATAATTGCAACAAAAATTGGTGTTGATGCTTACAACAATTATTTCACTGTGAAACTCGACCAATTGGTATGCAACTTGTTGTCATGGCGGACGCCTTATCACCGAACGACGTTCGTGGAGAAACTGCCCCCCGCATCCGTCGCCTACCTTCTCGAAAAAGCGTGACGCTTGGCGGTTGAGGCTCAAGTGCCGCCGTCGTTGCAGACAGTGCAGCATGGTCCCGACGGCCAACGAAGGAGGTCCGCTCCTGCTTGGCGCGTGGGACCAGATCAATGCCTCAAGCATGGCCGCGGAACGGCTTGGTTCCTTCGCTAGAGGAGCTAACAGCCGGGATGCAAGCGCGCTGGTGGGGGGGGTTTCCTTCATGCCCGAAGTCGTTGAGTCGTTGGCTCAAGGTATTGGGGGTGGTGTTGGGGGGACATGTGTGAGTGCGCGCGCAGACGCCGCTCCATGCGACTGCTGTACTGATCTCGGACTATTCCACCGTCACCATCGACGCACTGGGCAACTTCACCGAGACCGGCTATCTGCCCGTCACCGGCTTCCAGCTCGGCGGCAACGCCCTCACACCCACCGGCTTGAACACCGACTACGGGCTGTATCTCGCCTTCACCGGTACCGGCACGACGACGAACGATCCGACCACGACGTTCAATTTCGGCAACTTCACGACCTTGACCTACACGCTGTACGGCTACAACGGCACAGCGACCTTCGGCTTCAGTGGCAACACGCCCACCGAAACAGCCAGCGGTGAGGTGGCCCTGGCCAGCGGTGCCTTGATCTCGGGCAGCGTGCTGACGGTGCCGACCGGCGGCGGCACCTTCAGCCCCTCGGCCAACGCCATGCTGACGGTGGCGCTGAACCAGCCGACGTTCTTCTCACCCGATCCCTTCTATTCGGTCGCGCTGACGGCCTTCTCCAACACGCCGTCACAGGTCGAGCCGTTCGCGGGCGGCTTCCGCATTCGCCAGGGCGGCGGATCGCTGAACTTTGCGCCGGTGCCCGAGCCGAGCAGCACCGCCATGCTGTTGGGCGGTCTGGCTGCCGCAGGCTTCCTCGGCTACCGTCGCCAGCGCAAGCAGGGCTGACGCAAGGGACGCCGGGGCCGGCCCCGGCGTCAGTAGACCGGGCGGGGCCGCAGCAAGCGCTCAAACTCGCGGTGGATGGTGTGATAGCAGTCGCAGGTGCGCGTCTCTAGTCCGCTGCGATTCAGTACCGTGATATGGCCCCGTGCATAGCGGATATAGCCCCCCTGCTGCAGCCGAGCCGCGGCCAGCGTGACGCTCTCGCGCCGCACACCCAGCATGCCGGCCATGGACTCCTGGGTCATGGTCAGCTCATCGGACTGCTGGCGGTCCATCCGCAGCAGGATGAGGCGCGCGAGCTGCTGCTCCAGGCCATGATGCCGGCTGCATAAGGCGGTCTGCATGATCTCGGCGACCAGGGCCTGCGAATAGGCCAGCAGCAGCCGGCGTACCGTGGCGTGGCGCGCGAACTCCTCGGCCACGGCAGAGGCACGCAGGCGCAGCGCCTTGCCCGGCATGTGCACCACGGCGCGGCTGCGCGTGTAGTTGCCATCGATCAGCGGCAGACCCACGACACCTTCGCGGCCAACGGTCGCCACTTCGGCGCAGGCGCCCGCGCGATCAGGCACCGAGAGCGACGCCAGCGCGGTGATCGGAAAGTACACCCACTGGATGAAGGCAGACGCTTCGTGAAGCATCTGGCCGGGGCGCAGGTAGACCCATTCCGCTTGCGCCAGCCACCTCTGGCGGTGCTCCGGCAGCAACGCTGCCAACAGTCGGTTGTATCGCCAGTCGCCCGCGTACGCCGCTCCGCGCCGGATACCTTCCTCCACGTCGTCCTGCAGCCAGGCTCGGGCGTGAACTCCCGCGGTCGAGCTCTCATCGGCGGCATGGAGGGTGGGTAAATCTTTCATGTTCAAGCCGTGTATGCGCTCTGGGCGCGGTGGACAGGCGGCTGCCAACATTTCAATTGGCAAAGGCCGTTCCCGCCTCAGGCAGCGGCAAGGATTTCCTGCCCGTCTTTGCACCGAAGGGATGCCGACGCGGCCAGCTTGAAAAATTTGCCGAATCCTTTCCATGCCGGGGACTGCCGCGCATGAGCCGCCACCAAGCTCAACCGGTCCCGTCGCTACAATGGCGGGCGCTTGGCTCGTCATGCCGAGCCCGACGGCTCGGGACACTCCCGGGTCGTTTTCATTTCCACCGCAGCCACTGGACACATACCATGTACCGCTGTGCACTCCCGCTGGCGCTGGCCGTCAGCTGTCTGGCCGCCCAGGCCCAGACGCACCGCTTCTTCACGCCTCAGACCCTGCGTGGCGAACTCGTCGTCACCCAGCACCCTGACGTGCTGTTGAACGGCAAGTACGCGCGCCTGGCACCCGGCAGCCGCATCAAAGGCGACACCAATCTGCTGGTGCAGCCAGGCGCCATCACCGGCCAGAAGTTCATCGTGCACTACACGGTCGAGAACAGCGGCTTGATCATGGACGTCTGGCTGCTGAACCCGGCCGAGATCGCCAACAAACCCTGGCCGACGACGCCGGCCGAGTCGGCAACCTGGCAGTTCAACCCGGGCAACCAGACCTGGAGCAAGCCATGAGCGAGGTCGTGACAAAAAAGGTCTTCATCAAGACCTTCGGCTGCCAGATGAACGAGTACGACTCGGACAAGATGGCCGACGTGCTGGGCGCCGCCCAAGGCTACGAACCGACGACCGATGTCGAGCAGGCCGACCTCATCCTCTTCAACACCTGCTCGGTGCGTGAAAAAGCGCAGGAGAAGGTCTTCAGCGACCTCGGCCGCGTGAAGCACCTGAAGGCCAAGGGCGTCATGATCGGCGTCGGCGGCTGCGTCGCCTCGCAGGAAGGCGCGGCCATCATCGAGCGCGCGCCCTACGTGGACATCGTGTTCGGCCCGCAGACCCTGCACCGCCTGCCCGCCATGCTGGATGCCCGCCGCGAACAGCGCCGCCCGCAGGTGGACATCTCCTTCCCCGAGATCGAGAAGTTCGACCACCTGCCGCCGGCCAAGGTCGAGGGTGCCTCGGCCTTCGTCTCCATCATGGAAGGCTGCTCCAAGTACTGCAGCTACTGCGTGGTGCCCTACACCCGCGGCGAGGAGGTCTCGCGCCCGTTTGACGACGTGCTGACCGAGATCGCCGGCCTGGCTGACCAGGGCGTCATGGAGATCAACCTGCTGGGGCAGAACGTCAACGCCTACCGCGGCAAGATGGGCGATACGCCTGAGTTCGCCGACCTGGCCCTGCTGCTGGAATACGCCGCCGAGATCCCCGGCATCCGCCGCCTGCGCTTCACGACCAGCCACCCTAACGAGTTCAGCCCCCGCCTCATCGAGGCCTACGGCAAGATCCCGCAACTCGTGAACCACCTGCACCTGCCCGTCCAGCATGGCAGCGACCGCATCCTGATGGCGATGAAGCGCGGCTACACGGCGCTGGAGTTCAAGAGCATCGTGCGCAAGCTGCGCGCCATCCGCCCGGACCTGCGCCTGGCCAGCGACTTCATCGTCGGCTTCCCCGGCGAGACGGACGAAGACCACGCCAAGCTGATGAAGCTGGTGCACGACGTCGGCTTCGACGCCTCGTTCAGCTTCATCTTCAGCCCCCGCCCCGGCACGCCGGCTGCGGCGCTGGAAGACACGACGCCCTATGATGTCAAGGTCAAGCGCCTGCAGGAGCTGCAAGCGGCCATCGAGGCGCATGCCATCACCATCTCGCAAGGCATGGTGGGCAAGGTCGAGAAGGTGCTTGTCACCGGCAATGCGCGCAAGGACGTCTCGGAGCTGATGGGCCGCACCGAGTGCAACCGCATCGTCAACTTCCCCGGCTCGCCGCGGCTGATGAACCAGCTGGTCGATGTGCGCATCACGACGGCCTTCGCGCATTCGCTGCGCGGCGAGGTCGTCACGACCGAGGACGTGCTCAGCGCTTGAAGCTCAGCAAATACCACTGCGGCAGGGCGACGCCAAGCACCAGCAAGGCGTAACCCGCCATGCGGCCATCGCGGCCCAGCAGGATCAATGTGGCGATGGTGGCCGCCGTGCCGCCCGCCGCTCCCCAGGCCCACAACCTTTGCCAGCCCAGAGGCTTCGCCACCCGCCGCCACAGGCCCTTGATCGCCAACGCCAGTAGCGCCGCCAGCCCCCAGGCTGGGGCAAAGAGATTCGCGATGTGCCAAAAGGCGTCAAGTGGGCTCATTCGGGCTTGACCGATGTCAGATGCGGAAAAGCCGCGAATCCTACAATTCACGCCCATGTCCGTCTTTGCTCTCGGCCTGAACCACAACACCGCCCCGCTCGATCTGCGCGGGCGGTTTGCGTTCACGCTCGAGCAGCTCGCCCCTTCACTGACCGGCCTGCGCCAGAAGCTGTCCGGCACGCCCGAGGCGGCCATCCTGTCGACCTGCAACCGCACCGAGGTCTATGTGGCCGCACCGTCAGCCCTGGTGCAACCCGCCATCGCCTGGCTGGCCGATGCCGGCGGCGTGCAGGCCGGCGCCTTGCGCGAGCATGCCTATGTGATGCAGGGAAGCGATGCCGCTCGCCATGCTTTCCGCGTCGCGGCTGGCCTGGACTCCATGGTGCTGGGCGAGCCACAGATCCTGGGCCAGATGAAGCAGGCCGTGCGTGAAGCCGAGAACGCCGGCGCCCTGGGCACGACGCTGCACCAGCTCTTCCAGCGCAGCTTCTCGGTGGCCAAGGAGGTGCGCAGCTCCACCGAGATCGGCGCCCACTCCATCAGCATGGCCGCTGCTGCCGTGCGGCTGGCCGGCCAGCTCTTTGAGGACCTGGCCAAGACACGGGTCCTCTTCGTCGGCGCCGGCGAGATGATCGAGCTGACCGCGACTCACTTCGCGGCCAAGACGCCGCGCCAGATGGCCGTGGCCAATCGCACGCTGGAACGCGGCGAGAAGCTCGCCACCCATTTCGGCGCCGAGGCCATGCGCCTGGCCGACCTGCCTGAGCGCCTGCACGAGTTCGACATCGTCGTCTCCTGCACGGCCTCCAGCCTGCCGCTGATCGGCCTGGGCGCCGTCGAGCGCGCGCTGAAGAAACGCAAGCACCGCCCGATGTTCATGGTCGACCTGGCCGTGCCGCGCGACATCGAGCCCGAGGTCGCCCAGCTGGACGACGTCTATCTCTATACGGTCGACGAGCTCGCCGCCCAGGTGCAGACCGCCGGCGAGAAACGCCAGGCCGCCGTGGCCCAGGCCGAGGCCATCGTCGAGACCGGCGTGCAGAGCTTCATGCACTGGCTGGACCAGCGCCACACCGTGCCGCTGATCCAGGCCCTGCACGCCCAGGCCGACGACTGGCGGGCGCTGGAGATCGCCCGCGCCCGCAAGCTGCTGGCCAAGGGCGCCGACGTGGACGAAGTGCTGGATGCGCTGTCCAAGGGCATCACGCAGAAGCTGCTGCATGGAACCTTGGCCGAGCTGCATGCCAGCGACGGCGAGCAACGCCTGCAGTTGGCGCAGACGGTGTCGCGCCTCTTCCTGCGCGGCAAGCAGTCTTAGCGGCGCTCTCAAGCCGCCGCTCGGTGCATCGCTTGCGCCGCCCCTGACCGCATTCCCGTTCCGTGCCCATGAAAGACTCCCTGCGCCAGCAGTTCGACCGCCTCGGCTTCCGCCTCGCCGAGCTCGACACCATCCTTGCCGACGGCAGCGTCGCCTCGGACATGAAGCGCTACCGCGCGCTGACCAAGGAGCAGGCCGAGGTGTCTGGCCTGGTCGAGCGCTACCGGCGCTATCTGCAACACGAGGCCGATCTCGCCGCGGCACGCGACATGCTGGCGGACGCTGAGATGGCGGAGATGGCCCGCGAGGAAATTGCGTCCAACGAGACAGCACTGACGTCGCTCGACGCAGAGTTGCAACTCGCGCTGATCCCCAAGGATCCGGACGACGAGCGCAACGCCTTCCTCGAAATCCGCGCCGGCGCCGGTGGCGACGAGGCGGCCCTGTTCGCCGGCGACCTGGCGCGCATGTATCTGCGCTTCGCCGAAGGCCAGGGCTGGCGCACCGAAATCCTGTCCGAGAACATCTCCGACCTCGGCGGCTACAAGGAACTGGTCGTGCGCGTCGAGGGCGATGCCGTCTACGGTCGTCTCAAGTTCGAATCCGGCGGCCACCGCGTGCAGCGCGTGCCGGCGACCGAAACCCAGGGCCGCATCCACACCAGCGCCTGCACGATCGCCGTGATGCCCGAGCCCGACGAGGCCGAGGTCATCACGCTGAACCCGGCCGACCTGCGCATCGACACTTTCCGTGCCAGCGGCGCCGGTGGCCAGCACATCAACAAGACCGATTCCGCCGTGCGCGTCGTCCACCTGCCCACCGGCATCGTGGCCGAATGCCAGGACGGCCGCAGCCAGCACAGCAACAAGGCCAAGGCGCTGCAGGTGCTGCAGGCGCGCATCCAGGAGAAGGAACGCAGCGAGCGCGCCGCCAAGGAGGCTGCCACGCGCAAGGGGCTGATCGGCAGCGGCGACCGCAGCGACCGCATTCGCACCTACAACTTCCCCCAGGGCCGCCTGACCGACCACCGCATCAACCTGACCCTCTACAAGCTGGGCCAGATCATGGACGGCGACCTCGGCGACGTCATCCAGGGCCTGCAGGCGGCGCAGGCGGCCGAGCAGTTGGCTCAGCTCGAAGAAGGCCGGGCGTGACAGTCGATGAGGCGCTCGCCCTCGCCCGCCAGCTCGGCGTCGAGCGCGGCGATGTGCAGACGCTGCTCGGCCACCTGACCGGCCAGGGCCGCGCCTGGCTTGTCACCCACGGCGACGCACTCGCACCCGGCGCCGAAGCCGCGCTGCAAAGGCTGGCCGCTGGTGAACCGCTGGCCCACCTGACCGGCTGGCAGCCCTTCCACGGTCTGATGCTGCAGGTCACGCCGGCCACGCTGATCCCTCGGCCGGACACCGAAACCCTGGTCGACTGGGCGCTGGAACTGCTCGCCGCCCTGCCGGGCCAATCCAGCGTCGCCGACCTCGGCACCGGCAGTGGCGCCATCGCGCTGGCCATCAAGGCCGCCTGCCCGCACGCCCAGGTCACGGCCGTTGACTTCAGCGCCGACGCCTTGGCTGTTGCTCGCGCCAATGGTGAACGCCTGGGTCTGGCCGTTGACTGGCGGCACGGCAACTGGTTCGCGCCGCTGGCCGACCGGCGCTTCGACCTCGTCGTCAGCAACCCGCCCTATATCGCCGGCGACGACCCGCATCTGCCAGCCCTGCGCCATGAGCCGATCACGGCCCTGACGCCTGGAGGTGACGGACTGGCCGACCTGCAAACCCTGATTGATGCTGCACCGCAACACATCAACGATGGCGGCTGGCTGCTGATGGAACACGGCTGGGACCAGGCCGAAGCGGTCGCCGCCCGCCTGGCCGCACGGGGGTTTGCCCAGGCCACGCTGAGGCGCGACCTGGGCGGTCGGCCGCGGGCCAGTGGCGGCTGCTGGCGTGCAACCAGCTGAAAGCTCCCCGAAATGTGTGATGTATTGCTGCCAGTTCTTCATTCCCGTAACTGACTGGCCGGCGTAGTATCAAATCCCGGTGCCACTCGATGCACCGCGCAGGAGACGATCATGGCCCGCCTCGCCAGCGCTGCAGTACTGAGCCTCTCTGTCCTTTGTGCTATCCATGCCGTCTCGGCCCAGGCCGACGACAACGCCAATCCGCGCTGGCAGGCGCGATTGCAGCTGAACAGCATCGACAGCGGCAGCGAGGCGCAGCAGCCCCATCTCGGCGGATCCCGTGTGCTCAGCGCCAACCTGCTTGGCGACTACTACCTCACCAGCTCAGGCTTCTCCAGCCTGCGCGGCGGCCTTCGTGCCACCGGCGGCCTGTTGCTCGGACCGCTGTCCATGTCGCAAAGCAGTGGCGGCCTGGCCCTGGGGAGCGGCCCGGTCTCCGCAGGGCGGCGCAGCCTGTCGCTGAACGGCCCTGACGGTTATTCGCTGGACAACGCCAATCTCTCCTATGTCGGCATCGGCTACACCGGCCGCGTGCACAAGAGCGGCCTGGCCTTCAGCGCCGACTTCGGCCTGATGTCAGGCTCCTATGGCAGCAGCCTGCGCCTGGGCCGCAGCAGCGCCCAGGGCTTCGAGGACGCCATGCGCGATTTGCGCTTCAAGCCCTTGCTGCAATTGGGCTTGGCGTACAGCTACTGACGCTCAACCGGGCGCGTCCCGGATAATTGCCGTTTTGCCTTTTGACGAGAACAGCAATGAGTGACGTTCAGCAACGCATCGACGACCTGGTCAAGTCCAATCGCGTCGTGCTCTTCATGAAGGGCACCGCCCAGTTTCCGATGTGCGGTTTCTCCGGCCGCGCCATCCAGATCCTGAAGGCCGCCGGCGTGACCGACCTCAAGACCTTCAACGTGCTCGAGGACGAGGAAGTGCGCCAGGGTATCAAGGACTACGCCAACTGGCCGACCATCCCCCAGCTCTACGTCAACGGCGAATTTCTCGGCGGCTCGGACATCATGATGGAGATGTACGAGTCGGGTGAGCTGCAGCAGGCATTGACGGCCGCCTGATGACCCAAAGGCTCGTCGTCGGGCTGACCGGGGCGACGGGCGCCGCCTACGCGCTGCGGCTGCTGCGCCGCTCGCGTGAGCTGGGCGTCGAGACCCATCTGATCGCCACGCCCGCCGGCATCCTCAACGCCCACCACGAGCTCGGCCTGGACCGCTCCACGCTGGAAGCCGAGGCCGACCACGCCTACGCGCCAGGAGACATCGGCGCCTGCATCGCCAGCGGCAGCTTCGCGACCGCCGCCATGATCGTGGCGCCCTGTTCGATGAAGTCGCTCGCGGCGATTGCTCACGGGCTTGGCGACAACCTGCTGACCCGCGCCGCCGACGTCACCTTGAAGGAGCGCCGCCGGCTGATCCTGATGGTGCGCGAGACACCGCTCAACCTGGCCCATTTGCGCAATATGGTCGCGGTGACCGAAATGGGCGGCATCTGCTTCCCGCCGCTGCCGGCCTTCTATCACCGCCCGAAGACGATCGAGGAGATGGTCAACGAGACCGCCGAGCGGGTACTGGAGCTGGCCGGCGTCGCGGCAGCGCAGCCCAAGTCCTGGGCGGGGCTCTAGGGAAACGCTAAACCAGTCACTCGCGCGCAGCGCATCCCTGCTTTGGGCGGCCTGCGGCGTTGCAAATCCTCGCCATAGCCCGCTATGGCTGTGGTTTGCGCCTTGCAGTCCATCCCAAACCAGGGCGCGCTGCATCACGGGACCGATTCAGCGTTCCCCTGGCCCGCTCAGGGCTTCTGCACCACCAACCCACGCCGCTCCAGCAGCGGCTTGATGTCGGGCTCGTGGCCCACGAGGTGGCGGAACAGCACCATCGCATCCTCGCTGCCACCGCGCGACAGCAGCTTGGCGCGCAGTGCATCGCCGTTGGCGCGCTTCAAGCCACCATTGGCCTTCAGCCATTCGACGGTGTCTGCGTCCAGCACCTCGCTCCAGATGTAGGCGTAGTAGCCGGCCGAGTAGCCGCCCATGATGTGGCTGAAGTAAGGCAGGCGGTAGCGCGGCGGCACGGGGCCGAAGTCAACGCCTTCGTCCTTCAGCACCTTGGCCTCGAAGGCCATGATGCCGTCGGCTGCGGGCACTTCGCCGGCCTTGAGCTGGTGCAGGCGCTGGTCGACGATGGCGGCGCTCAGATAGGACAGTGTCGTGTAGCCCTGGTTGAAGCGCTTGGCACGCGCCACCTTGTCGAGCAGTTCACGCGGCATGGCCTCGCCAGTCTGGTAGTGCTTGGCATAGCTGGCCAGCACGCTGGGCCAGTCGGCCCAGACCTCGTTGACCTGCGAGGGATATTCAACGAAGTCGCGCGGCACGCGGCCCAGGCCCGGGTATTGGCCCTTGTTGAACATGCCATGCAGCGCGTGGCCGAACTCGTGGAACAAGGTGTTGACCTCATCCCAGGTCAGCAGAGTCGGCTCACCGGCTGGTGGCTTGGGGATGTTGAGATGGTTGGCAACGACCGGCTGCGTGCCCTCCAGCGCGTTCTGGCTGACGTAGGCGTTCATCCATGCACCGCCGCGTTTGCTGGGTCGGGCGTAGAGGTCGGCGATGAAGATGGCGAGTTGCTTGCCGTTGGTGTCGAAGACGTCGTAGGTGCGCACGTCGTCGCGGTAGACCGGCAGGTCGGTGCGGCGCTTGAAGCTGATGCCGTAGAGCTGGTTGGCCGCGAAGAACACGCCGCGCTCCAGCACGCTGGTGAGCTCCAGATAGGGCTTGAGCTGGCTTTCGTCGAAGCCGTACTTGGCGGCACGCAGCTTCTCGGAGTAGTAGCTCCAGTCCCAGGGCTGCAGGGCGAAACTGGGTTGCTTCTTGACGGCCTGGTCGGTATCAATGAGCTTTTGCAGCTCGGCAGCCTCCTGTTTGGCCGACGCCACGGCCGCCGGCCCAAGCTTGCCGAGCATGGCATTGACGGCTTCGGCGGACTTGGCCGTCTCCTCCTCCAGCACATAGGCGGCGGGCGTCGCATAGCCGAGCAGGGCCGCGCGCTCCTGGCGCAACGTCATCACGCGGGACACGATGCCCGTCGTGTCATTGGCATTGCCGCGGCTGCCGCGCGCGACGGATGCGCGGTGCAGGCGCTCGCGCAGTGCACGGTTCTGCAGCTCGGTCTCCAGCGGCTGGATGGTGGTGTTCAGCAGCGTCAACAGGTACTTGCCTTCCAGACTCTTCTTCTTGCCGGCTTCGGCCGCGGCGGCCACCTGGGCCGGCGTGAGCCCGGCAAGATCCTCGGCGCTGTCAACGATGAGAGCCGAGTCATTGACCTCGGCCAGCACCGCCTTGTTGAAACGCGCGCCCAGCGTCGCCAACTCGGCGTTGATGGCCTTCATGCGCACCTTCTGTTCGTCGCTCAGCTGCGCACCGGCGCGCACCATGTCGCGGCGGTAGCGCTCGATGAGGCGCTTGCCTTCGGCGTTGGGCGCTGCCTTGCCACGCGTCGCGTACAAGGTCTCGATGCGGGCGAACAGCCTGGGGTTGAGCAGCACCGCGTCGCGATGGGCGGCGAGCTTGGCGGCGTAGTCGGTCTGCAACTGCTGGCGGGCGGGGTTGGCGTCCGCACCGATCAGGCTGAACAGCAGCGTGGAGGTGCGGCTCAGCAACCGGCCACTCTTCTCCCACGCGACGATGGTGTTGTCGAAGGTGGGCGCTGCAGGGTTGTCGGCGATGGCCTGGATTTCGGCCAGTTGCTCAGCCATGCCCTTGTCCAGGGCCGGGCCGAAATGCTCGTCGCGTACCTTGTCGAACTGCGGGTATTGCAGCGGCAAGGGGCTGGGCGCGAAGAGGGGGTTGTCCGAGGGCTGCTGAGCCCAGCTCAGGCTGGTGGCCAGCAATGTCGTCAGGAGAAGAGGCGCGAAGCGTTTGGCAGCGGGCATGGGTGGCTTGTCTTGTGGACGAAACCTCAAAGCCTAACGCCCTGACCGCTCCCGGCCACAAGCCACGCCGGGAAAGCCCTGAGTCATTTCTCGCCGGGCAGCAACCACTGCCGCCGCGCGGCAAATACGGCGTTCGGATATTCGGGCCGGCCGCGACTGCCGTTGTAACGGCCCAGAGCCAGGAAGAGGTCGCCCTTCTCCAGGTCCAGGTAGTGGCGCAAGATGACGCAGCCGAAACGCAGATTGCTCTGCATGTGAAAGAGGCGCGCGGCATCGCCGTCGCCGATCAGCTTGGCCCAGAAGGGCATGACCTGCATATAGCCGCGCGCACCGGCGATGCTGATCGCGTATTTGCGAAAGCCGCTCTCGACCTGCACGAGACCAAGCACCAGGCTGGGCTCCAGGCCCGCGCGCTTGGCCTCGTACCAGACCGTCTCGAGGAACTCGATACGGATCTGCGTCTCGGTTTTGCGCTTCTTCAGCCGCTCGCTCATCGCGCCCAGCCAGCGCAGATAGGCCATGCGCTCATCGACCTGGCTGGCCTCGAACTTCGGGCGCGGCGGGGCAGCCTGGGCGATGGAGGCGGTCAGCGCCGAGCGCATCGAATCAGCCAGTGGCTCCTCGACCTGGGCGCCGGCCCGCGCCGCCAGCGGCGCGGCGAGCAGGCTGGACAGCAGCAGCCGGCGCTTCAAAGCTTGAGCAGGCCCTTCAGGTGGCCGACCACATCGCCCACGGCGAGCTTGGTCGCGGCCTCGTCGCGACGACCCTGGTACTCGACCTGGCCTTCCTTCAAGCCACGGTCGCCCAGCACGACGCGGTGCGGCACGCCGATGAGCTCCCAGTCCGCGAACATCGCGCCGGGGCGCTCACCGCGGTCGTCCAGCAGCACGTCGACGCCCAGCGCCTTCAGCTCGCCATAAAGCCTGTCAGCAGCGTTCTTCACGTCTTCGCTGCGATCCATGCCGATGGGGCAGATGACCACGGTGAAGGGAGCGATGGCGTCCGGCCAGATGATGCCGCGTGCATCATGGTTCTGCTCGATGGCGGCACCCAGGATGCGGGTCACGCCGATGCCGTAGCAGCCCATCTCCATCAGCTTGGGTTTGCCGTTCTCGTCCAGGAAGTTCGCGTTCATCGCGGCCGAGTATTTGGTGCCGAGATAGAAGACATGGCCGACCTCGATGCCGCGCTGGATGGCGAGCAGGCCCTTGCCGTCCGGCGAGGGGTCGCCGGCAACGACGTTGCGAATGTCTGCAACGACGTCGGGCTCGGGCAGATCGCGGCCCCAGTTGGCGCCGGTGAAGTGGAAGTCAGCCTCGTTGGCGCCGCAGACGAAGTCGCTCATGACGGCGACCGTGCGGTCGGCGACGATCTTCAGCGGCTGCTTCAGTCCGATGGGACCAAGGTAGCCGGGCTTGCAGCCGAAGTGGGCGTCGATCTCGCCGCTGGTCGCGAAGCGGAAGCCGCCCTTCAATCCCTCGACCTTGCCGGCCTTGACCTCGTTCAGGTCGTGGTCGCCGCGCACCAGCAGCAGCCAGACCTGGGTCTTGACGATGTTGCCGTCCTTGTCGAGCTCGTCGGTGGCCAGCACCAGGGACTTGACCGTCTGCGCGAGCGGCAGACCGAGCAGCAGCGCCACCTCGGCGCACGTAGCCTTGCCCGGCGTGGGCGTCTTGGTGAGCGTCTGCAGCGCGTCGGCGCGGCCGGGCAGCAGGGCGACGGCTTCCGCCAGCTCGATGTTGGCGGCGTAGTCGCTGGTCGGGCAATAGACGATGGCGTCTTCGCCGGTCTCGGCGATGACCTGGAACTCATGCGAGCGGTCGCCGCCGATGGCACCGGTGTCTGCAGCGACAGCGCGGTACTGCAGGCCGAAGCGGTCGAAGATCTTGCCGTAGGCCGCGTACATGTTGTCGTAGCTGCGGCCGGCGGCCTCGACGTCACGGTCGAAGGAGTAGGCGTCCTTCATCGTGAACTCGCGTCCGCGCATCAGGCCGAAGCGCGGACGGCGTTCGTCGCGGAACTTGGTCTGGATGTGATAGAAATTCTTCGGCAGCTGGCGGTAGCTGCGCAGCTCCTGGCGGGCAATGTCGGTGATGACCTCCTCGCTAGTCGGCTGCACGATGAAGTCGCGGCCATGGCGGTCCTTCACGCGCAACAACTCGGGGCCCATCTTGTCGAAGCGGCCCGTCTCCTGCCACAGCTCGGCAGGCTGGATGACGGGCATCAGGCATTCGACGGCGCCGGCAGCGTCCATCTCCTCGCGGATGATCTTCTCGACCTTGCGGATGACACGAAGACCCATCGGCATGTAGTTGTAAATGCCGGCGCCCAGGCGCTTGATCATGCCGGCGCGCATCATCAGCTTGTGGCTGACGACCTCGGCATCGGCGGGCGCTTCCTTGAGGGTGGAGACGAAGAACTGGGAGGCTTTCATGGGCAGACCGGATCAAAGGCCAGGAGAGCGCCTGGCAAATGCGAAGGCCGGGTGAAAACCCGGCCGAAGTCACGACAAAACAGGGAGAACTCTGCGGGTTAGCGAGGGCGCTGTGACCATCGCGGCCCGATGCAATAATCGAACCAACTAGAGATTTGAGGTTGATTATGCTCGACCGTGAAGGCTTCCGCCCCAACGTCGGCATCATCCTGCTCAACCAACGCAACGAGGTCTTCTGGGGCAAACGCATCCGGACGCACTCGTGGCAGTTCCCGCAAGGGGGCATCAAGCACGGTGAAACGCCTGAGCAGGCGATGTTCCGAGAGCTCCACGAAGAAGTGGGGCTCACGCCAGAGCATGTGCGCATCATCGCGAGGACTCGCGACTGGCTGCGCTATGAGGTGCCCGAGCATTTCATTCGGCGAGATGCGCGTGGCCATTACAGGGGCCAGAAACAGATCTGGTTCCTGCTGCAGATGGTGGGGCGCGACTGCGACATGAATCTGCGCGCCACCGATCACCCGGAGTTCGACGCCTGGCGTTGGAACGAGTACTGGGTACCGCTGGAGGCCGTCATCGAGTTCAAGCGCGGTGTTTACGAGATGGCGCTGACGGAACTGGCGCGCTACCTGCCGCGCATCAACCATCACAACCGCTATCTGCGTGCCGGCATGCGGCCCGCGCACCGGGAGCGCAACAGCGGGCCAATGCCGCTGGACGCGCCACTGGAGGCAACGGCAACGCCACCGGACGGCGAGCCGCCCAACTGACGCTGGCGCTTAACGGAGAACCAAGTTGTCTCGGTGGATCAGCTCAGGTTCAGCCGCATAGCCCAACAAGGCCTCGAACTCCGACGAGGGCTTGCGCGCAATCAGCCGGGCTTCCGAGGCTGAATAGTTGGCCAGGCCACGCGCGAGTTCAACGCCCTCGGCCGTCTGCACGGCGATGACATCGCCACGATGGAAGCCTCCCTGCACCTCGACGACGCCGATGGGCAGCAGACTTTTTCCTTCGTCCCGCAGCTTGATCGCCGCACCCGCATCCACCTTGACCGAGCCACGCAACTGCAGGTGGTCGACCATCCACTGCTTGCGGGCCGCCAGCTTGGGCGTGGCTGCCAGCAGGGCCGTGCCGATGGCCTCGCCGCGCGCCAGGCGCAGCAGCACATCGGGCTCGCGCCCCCAGGCGATGACAGTGCCGGCGCCACTGCCAGCTGCGCGCTTGGCCGCGAGGATCTTCGTGATCATGCCGCCGCGGCCGATGCTCGAGCCGGCGCCGCCAGCCATGCGCTCCAGCTCCGGATCGCCGGCCTGTGCCGTATCGATGAAGCGGGCGGTCGGGTCCTTGCGTGGGTCGGCCGAATACAGGCCGCGCTGGTCGGTCAGGATCACCAGCGCATCGGCCTCGACCAGGTTGGCGACCAGCGCCCCCAGCGTGTCGTTGTCGCCAAACTTGATCTCGTCGTTGACGACGGTGTCGTTCTCGTTGATGACGGGCAGCACGCGATGGGCCAACAACGTCAGCAGCGTCGAGCGCGCATTGAGATAGCGCTCCCGGTCCGCCAGGTCGGCGTGCGTCAGCAGCACCTGGGCACTGGCCATGCCCTGGGCACTGAGCTGGCTCTCGTACATCTGCGCCAGGCCCATCTGACCGACGGCTGCAGCGGCCTGCAATTCGTGCAGTTCCTTGGGGCGTGTCGCCCAACCGAGACGTTTCATGCCCTCAGCGATGGCGCCGCTGGACACCATGATCAGCTCACGGCCCTCTTTCGCCAACGCCGCCAGCTGGCGGCTCCAGTTCGCGATCGCCTCGGCATCAATGCCGCGACCCTCGTCGGTGACGAGGCTGGAACCGACTTTGACGACGATACGGCGCGCGCTGGACAGCAAACTCATTCGGCGGGGCTGTTGGACTCGAAACGGATATCGGGCTCGACCAGCACGTTCTGCTCGGCAGCAACGTGTTCGTAGATCGCATGGATCAGCGGCTGGCAGCCCTGGCGTGTCAGCGCCGAGATCTCGAAGACCGGGCCCTTCCAGCGATAGCGCTTGACGAAATCCTTCACGCGCGTGGCACGCTCTTCCTCTGGAACCATGTCCAGCTTGTTCAACACCAGCCAGCGTGGCTTGGCATGCAGCTGAGGGTCGTATTTCTTCAGCTCGGCCACGATAGCCTTGGCTTCCTTGACCGGATCGACCTCGGGATCAAAGGGCGCGAGGTCGACGACATGCAGCAGCAGCCGCGTGCGTTGCAAATGGCGCAGGAACTGGTGACCGAGGCCAGCGCCCTCGGAGGCGCCTTCGATGAGGCCTGGAATGTCCGCGACAACGAAGCTCTTCTCGGGCGCGACGCGCACGACACCGAGGTTGGGATGCAACGTCGTGAACGGATAGTCCGCAATCTTGGGCTTGGCGTTGGAGATCGCCGTGATCAATGTCGACTTGCCGGCGTTGGGCTGGCCCAGCAGACCAACGTCGGCCAGCACGCGCAGCTCCAGGCGCAGCTTCTTGGCCTCGCCCGGCCAACCCGGCGTTTTCTGGCGCGGCGCACGGTTGGTCGACGTCTTGAAATGCAAGTTGCCAAAGCCGCCGTCGCCGCCCTTGGCGAGCAGAATGCGCTGGCCGGACTCGATCAACTCGCCGATGACGGATTCGGTTTCCAGGTCCGTGATGATGGTGCCGACCGGCACACGCAGCACGATGTCGTCGGCCGCCGCGCCGAAGCAGTCGGAACCGCGACCAGCCTCACCGTTGCGTGCCTCGTGGCGGCGTGCGTAGCGGTAGTCGATCAGCGTGTTCAGGTTGCGGTCCGCCTCGGCCCACACGCTGCCACCCTTGCCGCCGTCACCGCCGTCCGGCCCACCGAAGGGAATGAACTTCTCGCGACGAAAGCTGGCGCAGCCCGCGCCGCCGTTGCCGGCTGCGATGTCAATGGTGGCTTCGTCGACGAATTTCATGGCTGAGCAGCCATCGTACTGGCTGGGTTGCGGCGCGCCCGCTGCGATTCAGTGCGGCGGGCTTTCCAAAAAACAAACCCGGCAAGCCGGATCAAACAAGCAAAGGCTCCGGCAAGCCGGACCTTAAAAAACAAAAGCCCCGGCGAGCCGGGGCTTGGAAGTATCCGGGCGGGCGACCCGTCCGGATCACGCAATCATCAAGCCGCCAGCGGCGTGATGACGACGGTCTGACGGTTCTTCTCGCCCTTGATGGCGAAGGACACGTGGCCATCGACCAACGCGAACAGCGTGTGGTCCTTGCCCATGCCGACGTTGACGCCAGCGTGGAACTTGGTGCCGCGCTGACGCACGATGATCGAACCTGCGGAGATCAGTTCACCGCCGTAAGCCTTGACGCCCAGCATCTTGGGCTTGGAGTCGCGGCCATTCCGTGTGGAACCGCCGCCTTTTTTCTGTGCCATGAGTTAGCTCCTAGAAATTAGCGAAAGACGACTGAAATCAGCCGTTGACCGCGCTGATTTCCAGCTCGGTGAAGTTTTGGCGATGGCCTTGGCTCTTCTTGTAGTGCTTGCGACGGCGCATCTTGAAGATGCGAACCTTGTCGTGCTTGCCATGGCTGACAACCTTGGCGCTGACAGTAGCGCCGGCGACCAGCGGAGCGCCGACCGTCAGACCGTCGCCGCTGCCGATGGCCAGCACTTGGTCGATAGTGACCTCAGCGCCGACTTCCACGTCGAGCAACTCGACCTTGATCTTTTCGCCGGCAGCAACCTTGTATTGCTTGCCGCCGGTTTTGATGACCGCGTACATATTCATCCTTCCGCACCTCAGGGGTGCAATCACCCGGCTCCAGCAGCTTGACGCCAGCCATTCAGCCCGCGCCGCCGCCCTCGTCGGGCCTTTTTGTCGGTTTTGATCCCCATTGCCCGCCACCCATCAAAGACACACGGCTTGCAAAGAGCCCGCGAGTATACCCTGACGCTTCATCGAAAGGCAATGCTCCACGCGCTGGGCCTCCTGCAAGCCTCACGACAACAGTGCGGCCCGACCATGCCCGCAAGCGCATGGACGCCGTTTCTATAATCACCCCATTCCTTGCCTGAGAGTCCACGTGCGCGTCGAGTCAGCCTCGCCCCCATCCCAAGTTGCTGAGGTACTCGCCCTGCTGGCCGACGAAATGGCCCAGGTCGACGCGGTCATCGCGCAGCGCCTGTCCTCCGATGTGGCGCTGATCGACCAGATCGCGCACTACATCGTGCATGCCGGCGGCAAGCGCATGCGCCCCAAGCTCGTGCTGCTGTTTGCGAACGCGCTCGGTTTTGCCAAGCCGGCGCGCTTTGAGTTGGCCGCCGTGGTCGAGTTCATCCATACGGCGACGCTGCTGCACGATGACGTCGTTGACGAGTCCTCACTGCGTCGCGGCAAGCCGACCGCCAACGCCCTGTTCGGCAACGCTGCGAGCGTGCTGGTCGGCGACTTCCTTTATTCGCGCGCCTTCCAGATGATGGTGTCGGTCGACCGCATGCGGGTGCTGGAGGTGCTGGCAGAGGCCACCAACGTCATTGCCGAGGGCGAAGTCCTGCAGCTGATGAACATGCACGACCCGGACATCACGGTGGAGAGCTATCTGCGCGTGATCCGGTTCAAGACTGCCAAGCTTTTCGAAGCCAGCGCTCGCCTCGGCGCGGTACTGGCCAACGCCCCGCCCGAGGTCGAGGAAGCCTGTGCCGCCTATGGGCGCGCGCTGGGAACGGCCTTCCAGCTCATCGACGATGTGCTGGATTACGAAGGAGACGCCCTGGAGCTCGGCAAGAACATCGGGGACGACCTGCGCGAGGGCAAGACGACACTGCCGCTGTTGATCGCGATGGAGCGAGCAACGGGCGAGCAACGCGCATTGCTTCGGCATGCCATCGAAGAGGGCGAGCAGGAAAAACTGCAGGATATCGTTGCCATCGTGCGCTCAACCGGCGCCCTCGAATCGACCCGGGAAGCGGCGCGAACCGAAGCGCGGCACGCGGCCGAATGTCTCAGCCACCTGCCTCCAAATAGGTGGACAGAATCTCTGCTAGAATTCGCAATTCAGTCGGTTGAGCGCCACTCCTAGGCGGCTCGCGCAGAAGACATCGGGGTGTAGCTTAGCCTGGTAGAGCGCTACGTTCGGGACGTAGAGGCCGGAGGTTCGAATCCTCTCACCCCGACCAAGTCTTCGCCCTCGGGATGAGGGTCCGCAAATCGACCGGGCCACAGTACCGGCAACCCTGAAATCCTGACGTTATCCCTGGAATTCGTTTGCCTCGCGCCCGGCTACCGACTGGCACAATTGGCAGACTTCGCTCTTTCCGTCGTTGACGCAACTGCCTGTGGAAACCACGCTCGCCGAGCCGCTTCAGTCTTCCCTGTCGGGGGTGGCGCGCATGCTGGTGCACGCCGGCAAGCTGCAGGCCAAGGCCGCCGAAGATCTCGTCAAGCAGGCGAGGGAAAAGAAGGCCAGTTTCGTCAACGCGGTGATCGCAAGCGGCCTGGTTTCGCCAGTCGATCTGGCGCACACCTTGTCCAGTGCCCTGGCCTTGCCGCTGCTGGATCTGTCGGCGATGGACCCGCAGCGCATGCCGCAGAACGTCATCGACGCCAAGCTGGCCCAGCAGTACCAGGTCGTGGCCCTGTCGCGGCGCGGCAATCGCCTTTTCGTCGGCGGCGCCGATCCCACGGATCTCGAGGTCATTGAACGCATCAAGTTCGCGACCCAGCTGCAGCCGGAATGGGTCATCGTCGAGCATGACAAGCTGGCCAAAATGCTGGCCAGCAGCGGCGTCAGCGCGACGGAATCGCTCGAGAGCATCGCTGGCGGCGACTTCGACTTCGACATCGCCGAAGAGGATGCGACGCCGCAGCAGGAGGCTGCCGAACTGGCAGACGTCGAGGACGCACCCGTCGTCCGCTTCCTGCAGAAGATGCTGGTCGACGCGATCAATCTGCGCGCTTCGGATTTGCACTTCGAGCCCTACGAGTTCCACTACCGCGTGCGCTTTCGCGTCGACGGCGAGTTGCGCGAGATCACGCAACCGCCCATCGCGATCAAGGACAAGCTGGCCTCGCGCATCAAGGTGATTTCGCGCCTGGACATCTCCGAGAAGCGAGTGCCCCAGGACGGGCGCATGAAGCTGAAGTTCGGCAGCAAGTCCATCGATTTCCGCGTCAGCACGCTGCCTACGCTGTTCGGCGAAAAGATCGTCATTCGTATCCTGGATTCGTCCTCCGCGAAGCTGGGCATTGAAGCGCTGGGCTACGAGAAGATCGAGAAGGAGCGCCTGCTCGCCTGCATCTACCGCCCTTACGGCATGGTGCTTGTGACCGGCCCGACGGGCTCCGGCAAGACGGTGTCTCTCTACACCTGTCTGAACATCCTGAACCAGCCTGGCGTCAACATCGCGACCGTGGAAGACCCGGCCGAAATCAACTTGCCCGGTATCAACCAGGTCAACGTCAACGACAAGGCGGGCCTGAACTTCTCGACGGCCCTGAAGTCCTTCCTGCGCCAGGATCCAGACATCATCATGGTCGGCGAAATCCGTGACCTGGAAACCGCCGATATCGCGATCAAGGCCGCTCAGACGGGCCACATGGTCATGTCGACGCTGCACACCAATGACGCGCCCAAAACGTTGACCCGTCTGCTCAACATGGGTGTGGCGCCGTTCAATATCGCGTCCAGCGTGCTGCTCATCACCGCTCAGCGCCTCGTGCGCCGGCTGTGCGAGAACTGCAAACAGCCGGCAGACTACCCACGCGAAGCGCTGATCAAGGCCGGCTTCGTCGAGGAAGATTTCGACGGCAGCTGGAAGCTCTATCGCGCCGTCGGCTGCAGCAGCTGCACAAATGGTTACCGCGGCCGCGTCGGGCTTTACCAAGTGATGCCCGTCACGGAGGCGATCCAGCGCATCATCCTGGCTGAGGGAACGGCGATGGACATCGCCGAGCAGGCCAAGAAGGAAGGGGTGCGCGATCTGCGCCAGTCCGGCCTCGTGAAGGCGCGCGTCGGCGTCACGACACTGGAAGAAGTGCTGTCCGCCACCAACGAATAATCAGTCTCGAGGAGAGCGCATGGCTACTGCCACTGCCGCAGCAAAAGGCGTCAAGGACTTCGTCTTCGAGTGGGAGGGCAAGGATCGCAATGGCAAGATCGTCAGAGGCGAACTCCGGGCCGGCGGCGAGGCCATGGTCAGCGCCACCTTGCGCCGCCAGGGCATCCTGGTCAACAAGGTCAAGAAGCGCCGCTCCAGCGGTGGCAGCGCGGTCAAGCAGAAGGACATCGCGATCTTCACGCGCCAGCTCGCGACGATGATGCGCGCCGGCGTGCCGTTGCTGCAGTCCTTTGACATCGTCGCCCGCGGCGCGACCAACCCGCGCCTCACACGGCTGCTGAACGACATCCGACAGGATGTGGAGACCGGCACGAGCCTGTCATCGGCCTTCCGCAAGCACCCGATATATTTCGACGCCCTGTACTGCAACCTCGTCGAAGCGGGCGAAACCGGCGGTATCTTGGAGGCCCTGCTGGACCGGCTGGCGGTCTATCAGGAAAAGACGGTTGCCATCAAGAACAAGATCAAGTCGGCACTGACCTACCCCGTCGCGGTGATGGTGGTCGCCTTCATCGTGGTCGCAGTCATCATGATCTTTGTGGTGCCGGCTTTCGAGGACGTGTTCAAGTCCTTCGGCGCCGACCTTCCAGCACCGACGCTGATGATCATTGCGATGTCGAAGTTCTTCGTCTCCTACTGGTGGGCCATCTTCGGCAGCATTGGCGGTGGCATCTATTTCTTCCTGCAGACCTGGAAGCGCTCCGTGCCGATGCAAAAGCGCATGGATCGCCTGCTGTTGAAGGTCCCCGTCTTCGGTGACCTCATGTACAAGTCCGCCGTCGCGCGTTGGACGCGGACCCTGTCGACGATGTTTGCCGCAGGCGTCCCGCTGGTCGAGGCGCTCGATTCCGTCGGCGGCGCCTCGGGGAATGCGGTATTCGCTGAGGCGACCGAACAGATCCAACGCGACGTTTCCACCGGCGCCGCGCTGACGACGTCGATGCAGACGACGGGCATCTTCCCGACCATGGTGTTGCAGATGTCTTCCATCGGCGAGGAATCCGGCTCCCTCGACCACATGCTGGCCAAGGCCGCGGAGTTCTATGAGGACGAGGTGGATGAAGCGGTCAAGGCGCTGTCCAGCCTGATGGAGCCCTTCATCATCGTCATCCTGGGCGGCCTGATTGGCGGCATCGTCGTGTCGATGTACCTGCCGATCTTCAAGCTCGGCCAGGTGGTCTGATGGCGGTGGACTACAGCCTGCTGCTGTCACCCTGGATCCTCGGCATCTTCGGTCTTTGCATCGGCAGTTTTCTCAACGTCGTCATTTACCGCCTGCCGCTGATGTTGGAGCGCCAGTGGCTGCATGAGTCGGCCGCGCAGCTCACTGACGCGGCCGCCATGGCGCGCGTCGCTGACGTGCCTTTGCCCGAGGCTGAAAAGCTGGCCAAGGCCGTGGATGTCTACGGCACCAAGATCGAAGCCCTGCCTCCATTCACTATCGCCGCGCCGCGTTCACGCTGCCCGCATTGCGGCCATCAGTTGCGCTGGCATGAAAACCTGCCGGTCATTGGCTGGCTTCGCCTGGGCGGTAAATGCGCCACGTGCAAGGCGCCGATCTCCAAGCGCTATCCCATCATTGAAGCGCTCACCGGCGCCGCCTTCGCCGCCCTGTCCTGGCGCTTCGGCGCCCAGCCGACCACGCTGCTCTGGTGCGGCTTCGTCGCTGCTCTGATCGCACTGGCGATGATCGACTGGGACACCACGTTGCTGCCGGATGCGATCAACCAGCCCCTGCTCTGGGCCGGGCTCGCCGCCGCCCTGATGGGCTGGACGATTCCGCTGGACAAGGCCCTGATCGGCGCCTTGAGCGGCTACCTGTCGCTGTGGTCGGTGTACTGGGTGTTCAAGCTCCTCACCAAGAAGGAGGGCATGGGCTATGGCGACTTCAAGCTGCTCGCGGCGCTGGGCGCCTGGCTGGGCTGGCAGATGGTGCTGCCCATCGTCCTCGGCGCCTCAGCCATCGGTGCCGTCATCGGCATCATCATGAAGATGAATGCCGGCCTGCGTGAGGGCCGCTACGTGCCCTTCGGCCCTTTCCTGGCCGGCGGTGGCCTGGTGGTGCTGTTTGCCGGCCAGCCGACGGTGCTGGGCTGGCTCGGCTGGACATGAACCCTTGATGAGGGTCGGCCTGACCGGCGGCATCGGCAGCGGCAAGAGCACGGTCGCAGGCTTTCTACACGAAGCCGGCGCCGCCCTCATCGATACGGATGCCATCTCCCGCACCCTGACCGCGCCCGGCGGTGCGGCCATGCCTGCCATTGCAGTGCAGTTCGGCGCGGACTTCATCAGCACCGATGGGGCCCTGGACCGCGATCGAATGCGCGCCCTGGTCTTCTCTGACCCGACGGCCAAGCGCCGGCTCGAGGCCATCCTGCATCCGCTGATCACCGCTGAAGCACAGGCGCAGGCTAAGACCGCGACGGCCCGCCTTGTCGTCTTCGACGTGCCTCTGCTGGTCGAATCCGGTCGCTGGCGGGCGCGCGTCGCCCGCGTGCTCGTCGTCGATTGCGCGATCGAAACCCAGATCGAACGGGTGCTGCAGCGCCCGGGCTGGACGCGCGAACGCATTGCGGGCGCCATCGCAGCACAGGCCAGCCGCGAAGCCCGCAGGGCGGCGGCCGACGCTGTGCTCCACAACGATCGCCTACCGCTTGTTGCGCTCAGAAACGAGGTTCTCAGCCTGGCCGAGCGCTGGGGCTGTGAAACAATCGCCCGGCCCTGATCGCAGTCCACCCGAGGCACCTTTGGTCCTGTACGAGTACCCGTTCAACGAAAGCATCCGCACGATGCTTCGCCTCGAGCATCTGTTCGACCGCCTCGGCACGCTGATGTCGCGCGAGACCGCGCTGGACCATCATTTCGCCCTGGTCACGCTGTTCGAGATCATGGACGTCGCTTCGCGTGCCGACCTCAAGAGCGATCTGCTCAAGGAACTCGAGAAGCACAAGGCGCAATTCATCGGTTACCGCGGCAGCCCCGGCCTTGACGAAGCACGCCTGGATGAAGTCGTCGCCCGCATCGACGGCGCCTTCCAGCGTTTGAACGCGCTGGCCGGCAAGGCCGGCGCGACGCTGACGGGCAACGAGTGGCTGATGAGCATCCGCAGCCGCATCAGCATTCCCGGCGGCACCTGCGAGTTCGACCTGCCGGCCTATTACAACTGGCAGCAGTTGCTGCCGGTGCGCCGACGCAAGGATCTGATGACCTGGGCCCAGACGCTGATGCCGCTGGCTGAGGCCCTGCAGGTGCTGCTCGGCCTGCTGCGCGACTCTGGAGCCCCGCACAAGGTGGCGGCCACCGCGGGGCAGTTCCAGCAGAGCCTGCCGCCTGGCCGCGTCTACCAGCTGCTGCGCATGCGCATCGACCCCAGCCTCGGGCTGATCCCCGAAATCTCCGGCCATCGGCTGATGATCTCCATCCGCCTGATGCGCCAGGACGAGGAAGGCCGGCTCAAGCTGGCACAGGAAGACAGCGGCTTCGAACTCGCCTTGTGCCAATGAAGACGAACCCCGCAGGCGAGCGCATCGTGCGCTGCCCTCAATGTGGCGGCGACAGCGTGTTCGCACCCAGCAACAAATGGCGGCCCTTCTGCAGCGAGCGCTGCCGGCAGATCGACCTCGGCGCCTGGGCCAGCGAGTCGTTCCGCGTGCCCGCCACGCCGCCCCAGAACCCGGATGAATACGGGCCGGACGGCGAGCCGCTGGTGCACTGATCAGGCGCTCAAGCGCTCAACAGACGCCGCGACACCAGCTCACGCCGCGCGCTGGCGGCATCCGTGAACAGGAAGGCCTGCCAGTCGCGTGACAGGGCCGCATCGACATTGGCCGGGTGGTCGTCCAGGAAAAGCAGGTCCTGCGGCGGCGCATTGAAGTGACGCTCGGCCATCGCGAACATCTCGGCGCTCGGCTTGATCTGCTTGACACGGCCCGAGAACAGGCCCGACTCGAACCATTCATTCAGTGGAAAGCTGCGGCTGAGATGGTCCGCATACGGCTCGGGCATGTTGGACAGGAAGTGCAGCGTGTGCCCCGCGGCGCGCAGATCGCGGATCAGCACGGCAGTAGCGGGGATCAGCATCAGCTCGTCCGGCACTGCACGCACGACCGCAGCGACGTCGCCCCGCGGCCAGCCGGTGCGCGCCGAGATGCGGCGCACCACCTCGTCGGCGCCGATCAGGCCCTGGTCGAACAGGCCCCAGTCGCCACCATAGTTCTGAAAAAAGACCACAGCCGCGGCCGCCCCCTGCTCCAGCGTCTCGATGCGGTGCGGCCAGATGCGCGCGAGGAAGCTGGCCGGATGCCAGCGGAACACCACGCCGCCAAAATCAAAGACGATCTTCATGCGGCCACCAGCCGCTTCAACAGGCCGGCGGTCGAGCCGTCCAGGCCCGCCGTGTCGCCGGAGTCCAGGCGCGGCAGCAACTGGTTGCAGAGTGCCTTGCCCAGTTCCACGCCCCACTGGTCGAAGCTGTTGATGCCCCACAGTGCGCCGGTCACGAAGACGCGGTGCTCGTACAGGGCGATCAGCGCGCCGAGCGAACGCGGCGTCAGCGCATCCAGCACGAGGGTCGTGCTGGGGCGGTTACCAGGAAAGCTGCGGTGCCGGGACAAGACGCCACGGTCCAGCGTTGCCGACGCGGTCGGCGCCTTCTCGGTGAGGGCCTCGGCGGCCGTCTTGCCTTGCATCAATGCCTGGCTCTGCGCCAGGCAGTTGGCCAGCAGCTTGCGGTGCTGGTCGGCCAGCTTCTCGGCCAGTTCTCCGCTTACGCCGTGATTCGGGCGCTTCACCGCGATGAACTCCACCGGGATGACGTCCGTGCCCTGATGCAGCATCTGGAAGTAGGCGTGCTGGCCGTTGGTGCCGGCCTCGCCCCAGACGACGGGCGACGTCCCGATTGACAGCGCGTTGCCGTCCAAGTCCACGCCCTTGCCGTTGCTCTCCATCTCCAGCTGCTGCAGATAGGCGGGCAGGCGGCGCAGGCCCTGGTGATACGGTGCGACGCTGCGGCTGGTGAAGCCATGGAAATTGCGGTACCAGACGTCGACCAGGCCCAGCAGCACCGGCAGATTTCGGTCGAGCGGCGCCGACGCGAAGTGTTCGTCCATCGCATGCGCGCCGGCCAGCAGTTCACGGAAGTTGTCGGCGCCGACGGCGATGGCAATGGGCAGGCCGATGACCGACCACAGCGAGTAACGGCCGCCGACCCAGTCCCAGAAACCAAAGGCGGTGTCGATGCCGAAGGCGGCAGCGGCGGCAGTGTTGCTGCTGGTCGCGACGAAGTGGCGCGCCACATCCGTTCCACCGGCGGCCAGGAACCAGGCCTTGGCAGCTTGCGCATTGGCCAGCGTCTCCTGCGTCGTGAAGGTCTTGGAGGCAATGACGAACAGCGTGTGCTTTGCGTCAACGCCGGCCAGCACGGGCGCCAGGTCATGGCCGTCGACGTTGGAGACGAAATGCAGCTTGAGATCGCGACGACCAAAGGCCTGCAGCGCCTGCACGACCATGGCCGGGCCGAGGTCGCTGCCGCCGATGCCGATGTGCACGACGTCGGTGATCTCGCCCCGCTCGCCGCGGCGCACGCGCTCGGCAAAGGCCAGCATCGCATCCAGAGATGCTTGCACCTCGGCATTGAACGGTGCCTTGCTGCCTGCCGGCGCGCGCAGCGCCGTGTGAAGCACCGCGCGGCCTTCGGTGTGGTTGACCGGGTCGCCGCGCAGCAGCGCATCGCGCCGCGCTTCGAGGCCACAGTCGGCCGCCAGCTTCAGCAGCAGGGCCAGCGTGGGCATGTCGATGCGGTTCTTGGACAGATCGGCGAACACCTCGGGCGCTTCAAACGACAGCGCGCCGAAGCGGTCCGCATCCGCCTTGAAAGCTTCACGGATATCGAAGCCGCGACCGCTCGCGGCGCCGTCTTGGTCGAAATGGGCTTGCAGTTCAGCCCAAACGGGAGACAGGTCGCAGCGCGCCGTCATGTCAGGCGGCCTCGATGAGCTTGTCGAGCTTGCCGGCATCGACGGCGAACTGGCGGATGCCCTCGGCCAGCTTCTCGGTGGCCATCGCATCCTCATTCAGCGCGAAGCGGAAGGCGGCTTCGTCCAGGTGGATGGCGGGTACGGCCGCCGCCTTGGCCGGGTCGAGCGCGCGCTCCAGCTTGGCGTCGGTGGCCTGAAGTTGGGCGAGCAGATCGGGGCTGATGGTCAACAGGTCGCAGCCGGCCAGCGCCTGGATCTGGCCGATGTTGCGGAAGCTCGCGCCCATGACCTCGGTCTTGATGCCATGCTGCTTGAAGTAGGCGTAGATCTGCGTCACCGACTTCACGCCGGGGTCGTTGACGCCGGCCATCGCCGCCTCATCCCAACTGCTGCCGGCCGACTTCTTGTACCAGTCATAAATGCGGCCGACGAAGGGCGAGATCAGCTGGACCTTGGCTTCACCGCAGGCCACGGCCTGGGCGAAGGCGAACAGCAGCGTCAGATTGCAGCGGATGCCTTCGCACTCCAGTTCGGCAGCGGCCTGGATGCCTTCCCAGGTCGAGGCCAGCTTGATCAGCACGCGCTCGCGCGAGATGCCGGCAGCTTCGTACAGGCCGATGATGCGGCGGGCGCGGGCGAGCGACGCGGCCTTGTCGAAGGACAGGCGCGCATCGACCTCGGTGGACACACGGCCTGGCACGACCTTGAGGATCTCGAGACCGAAGCGCACCAGCACCTGGTCGACGATCTCGTCCAAGGGCTTGCCGCGATGCGCCTCGACCGCCTCCTTCAGCAACGGCGCGTAGTCGGGCGACTGCACCGCCTTCAGGATCAGTGAAGGGTTGGTCGTTGCATCTCGCGGTGCAAACTGCGCGAGCTGCAGGAAGTTGCCCGTATCGGCAACGACGGTGGTGAGGGTTTTGAGCTGGTCGAGCTGGTTCATGGGCTGCCTGTATCCGGGTCGAACGGATTGACCCGACGAAGAAACTGCTGCATAGTATTTCACGAAACTTAGTTACACAACGGTTAGCGCTCCATGGGAGACGCTGGCCTGGAGACCCCGCAGATGTCTTTCGATCTCGTGTTCTTTGGCGGTACCGGCGACCTGACATGGCGCAAGCTGATGCCCGCGCTGTTCCAGGCCTTCCGGCACGGCAAGCTGCCCGAAGGCGGCCGTATTCTCGCCGTCGCGCGTGACGACCAGACGGACGAGCGCTATCGCGAATGGCTGAAGGAGCGCTTCCGCGAAGTGGATGGCGCCAAGCGTCCCAACGACGAGGAGTTCGAGCGCTTCGCGGCGCTGATCCACTACCGCCGCATGGACTTGTCCCAGCCCGATCACTACGCCGGGCTCAAGGAATGGCTGGACGCGCGCAACGCCGACACCGTCGTCCTTTATCTCGCCACCAGCCCGCACCTGTTCACCGGCATCTGCCAGCAACTCGGCGCCGTGGGCCTGAACCACGACAAGGTGCGCGTGGTGCTGGAGAAGCCGCTGGGCCATGACCTGGCCAGCGCCCAGGAGATCAACCGCGCGGTGCGCAGCGTCTTCGCCGAAGCGCAGGCCTTCCGCATCGACCACTACCTCGGCAAGCCCTCGGTGCAGAACCTGATGGCGCTGCGCTTCGGCAACGCGCTGTTCGAGCCGCTGTGGCGCCGCGAGAGCATCGCCAACATCCAGATCACGCTGGCCGAGCGCCTGGGTGTGGGCACACGCGGCGCCTTCTACGACGGCACCGGCGCGCTGCGCGACATGATCCAGAACCATGCGCTGCAACTGCTGACCATGATCGCGATGGAGCCGCCGGCGCGCAACGACGCCGACGCCATCCGCGACGAGAAGCTCAAGGTGCTGCGTTCGCTGAAGCCCTTCACGCCCGACAGCGTCGCCCGCGACGTCGTGCGCGGCCAGTACCGCGCCGGCAGCATCGAAGGCAAGGCCGTGCCCGGCTATCTGGAAGAGGTCAAGGTGCCGCCCGACAGTGCCTGCGAAACCTTCGTCGCGCTGCGCACCGAGGTCAACAACTGGCGCTGGGCCGGCGTGCCCTTCTACCTGCGCACCGGCAAGCGCCTGGCCGAACGCGACGCGCAGATCGTCGTCAACTTCCGCCCCGTGCCGCACAAGATCTTCCCCGGCGCAAGCCAGCCCAACCGCCTGGTCATCAAGCTGCAGCCCGAGGACGGCCTGGAGTTGCAACTGCTGGCCCAGAAGGGCGCCGGCCACGGCGAACAGTTGACGCCGGTGTCGCTGGACCTGGACTTCGACAAGGCCTTTGCGACGCAGCGCGTCGGCGCCTACGAGCGCCTGCTGCTGGATGCGATCGCCGGCCGCCTCAACCTCTTCGTGCGCAGCGATGAGCAAGAGCAGGCTTGGCGCTGGGTCGAGCCCATCCTTGACGCGTGGGAGGCCGACGCGAGCGGGCCGCGCCCCTATTCGGCAGGCTCCTGGGGCCCGGCCGCCGCCAGCGCACTGGTCGCGCGTGATGGTTTCAGTTGGGCGGAAGAACAATGAGCATTCTTGAGCGCGTGAAGGCCGCCCTGCCGGCCCTGCCGCCGGCCGAGCAACGGGTTGCCAAGCTGTTGCTGCTTGATGCCCGCAGCTTCGCCAGCCTGCCGGTCAGCGAGTTGGCCGACCGGTCGCATGTGTCCAAGCCGACGGTGGTGCGCTTTTGCCGCAGCGTCGGCTATGACGGCCTGGCCGACTTCAAGCTGAAGCTGGCCGGCAGCGTCAACGAAGGTGTGCCCTTCGTGCACCGTGCCGTGGACGAGGACGACAAGACGGGCGACATCATCGTCAAGGTGGTCGACAACGCCGTTGCCGCCCTGCTGCATTACCGCAACGATGCAGCCAGCCATGCCTTCGAGCGCGCCATCGACGCGCTGACCGATTCGGCCCGCCACAACCGGCGCATCGAGTTCTACGGCGTCGGCAACTCCGGCATCGTCGCCCAGGACGCCCAGCACAAGTTCTTCCGCCTGGGCGTGAACACGGCGGCGACCAGCGACGGCCATGTGCAGCTCATGAGTGCGACCATGCTGCAGCCAGGCGATTGCGCCGTCATCATCAGCAATTCGGGGCGCAGCCGCGACCTGCTGGATGCGGCCGACATCGCGCGCAAGAAGGGCGCGACCATCATCATCATCACGGCCAGCGCTTCGCCGTTGGCGCAGCTGGCGCTAGGCCCCAGCCAGATCCTGCTGGCGGTGGACCATCCCGAGGACTTCGACCGCTACAGCCCCATGGTGTCGCGTTTGCTGCATCTGATCGCGGTGGACATCCTGACCACGGGCGTGGCGCTGAAGCTGGGCCAGCACCTGCGGCCCATGCTGCAGGAGATCAAGAAGAATCTGCGCGCGAAACGTTACGCGGGCTGATCAGACGGCCGCGGCAGGCGGCCACAGCAGTTCGGCCACGCCGTAGACGCGAGCCAGTTCGCGAAGCTTGTCGGGCGCGTTGTCCAGCTTCAGCGTTGCGCCCTGCTCGGTGCACTGGCGCCCGGCCGATAGCAATACGCTCAGCGCCGCGGAATCGAAATCCTTCAACTCGGCAGCCGACAGCCTGACCTCACGGCCGGCCGCCGCCAGCACCTGGGCGGCCTCGGCGCGCAGGGCGGGCGACATCTGCGCCCAGGCGGCGCGGGCGCCGTCCGTGCGCAGCCGTGCGGGCAGCTTCAGGCCGCTCAAGATCAGCCCTTCGCGGCGGGAGCGCCGGCCTTGGCGTTCTTGTCCGCCAGGCTCTTGATCAGGCCGTCGATGCCGTTGGCGCCGATCTCCTGGGCGAAGCTGTTGCGGTACTGGTCCGCCAGCCAGATGCCCAGCACATTGACGTCATAGATCTTCCACTCGGCACCGGCCTTCTCCAGGCGATAGTCGAGCTGGATGGCATCGCCCTTGCCACGGATCTCGGTCTTCACGACGACCTCGGTGTCGGTCGGCTGGGCGCGCAGCGGCTTCAGGCCGATGGTCTGGTCCTTCACCTGCGTCAGCGCGCCGGCATAGGTGCGCACCAGCAGGGTCTTGAACTCGGCCTGCAGCTTGGTCTGCTGCTCCGGCGTGGCCTGGCGCCAGAAGCGGCCGACGGCCGATGCCGTCATGCGCTGGAAGTTGACGTGAGGCATCACCTTGGCGTCGACCAGGGCGATGATCTTGTTGACATTGCCGGCCTGGATGTCCTTGTCGGCCTTGACGGCCTCGATGGTTTCCAGGGACAGCTGGCGGATCAGCTGGTCGGGCGTGCCGCCATCGGCCGCATGGGCGCCATGCACGAGGCCAAGGCTCAAGGTCGCCAGGGTGGCCACGGTGAGCAGGCGGCGGCGCAGGGATTTCAGCACAGTCATGGTTTCGCTTTCTCTGAACGGGACGGGCGCTCAACGCGCCAGTCCGGATTTTGGTTGGCTCTCGGGACGTAACCGTTCGCGTGCGGATTCACCGCGCCGCTGCAGAGGCAGGCTCGGCAGGCTTCTTCACGTTCGCCGCGGGTTCGGACGCCGCAGGCTCGGGCGCTGAAGCTGCGGTGGTCGCTGCCGAAGCGCCGTTGCCCGGCACGAGCACCTCGACCTCGTCGTCATCATCGAAGCTGCCGCGGCGTTGCAGATAGGCGTCGCGGTAAAAGGTGTATTTGTCCAACGCAATGCCATCGAGCATTTCACCGGCACGCAGGAAGTTGGAGCGCGTGTTGACGAGGCTCAGCGCGGTAATTGCGACCTTCTTGCGGCCATCGTCGAAGATCACGCCCGGCGAGGCCTGCCAGTCCACCGGCAAGGCCAGCGAGTCGCGCACCGAGGACGGGCCGAACAAGGGCCAGACGATATAGGCACCCGTGCCCATGCCCCATTTGCCCAGCGTCTTGCCGAAGTCCTGGCTGTTCTTCTCCAGGCCCGCTTCGGTGGCGATATCCAGCACGCCAGCCAGGCCGAGCGTCGAGTTGACGGCAAAGCGCATGCCCTGCTCCACACCGGCCTTGAAACGACCCTGCAGGAACAGATTGATCGCCGACCAAGCGTCGCCGATGTTGCCGAAGAAGTTGTCGACGCCGGTACGGATGGGCGCAGGCACGATCTCGGTATAGGCGGTCGCGACGGGCTTGAGCACGTTCTCGTCCAGCTTCTCATTGAAGGCGAAGACCTTGCGGTTCCAGGATTCCCAGGGATCCAGCCGCTGGCCCTTGGAGCCCATGACCTTGTCGACAGCCCGCTCGATGCGCGTGCCGACACCCTTGACGGTCTGGCAACCCGCCAGGCTCAGGGCCAGGACAAACAGGGCCAGCATGCGGACGATACGGTTCACGGCTTGCTCCCCGAGGCAGGTACTGCCGCTGCGGCGCTGCCCATGTCCGACGCCTTGCTGTTGATGAACTGGCCAATGAGGTTTTCCAGCACCACGGCGCTCTGCGTCTGCCTGATGATGTCGCCGCTGGCGAGGTTCTTCTCATCCGCACCCGGCTCCAGGCCGATGTACTGCTCGCCCAGCAGGCCCGAGGTCAGGATCTTGGCCGAACTGTCCTTGGGGAACTGCGTGTTCTTGTACATATTGAGCAGCACCTTGGCCTGGAAGGTCTTGTCGTCGAAGCTGATCGACTCGACACGGCCGACGACGACGCCGGCGCTCTTGACCGCGGCGTTAGGCTTCAGGCCGCCGATGTTGTCAAAACGCGCCGACACCTGGTAGGTGGCATCGAAATTGAGGCTCAACAGGTTGCCAGCCTTGAGCGCGAGGAACAGCAGCGCAGCGCCGCCGATCAGCACGAACAGGCCCACCCAGGCGTCATATCGAGAGGATTGCATCCTTCCTTCTCCCTAAATCGAAAACATCATGGCGGTCAGCGTGAAGTCCAGGGCCAGCACGGCCAGCGACGACAGCACGACGGTACGCGTGGTCGCTGCCGACACGCCCTCGGGCGTGGGCCGGCAACCATAGCCCTGAAGCAGCGCGATGAAGGTGACCGTCACGCCGAACACCAGGCTCTTGATGACACCGTTGCCGACGTCCTTGAACACATCCACGCCGCCTTGCATTTGCGACCAGAAGGCACCGGGGTCGATGCCCAGCAGCGGCACGTCAACCAGCCAGCCGCCCATGATGCCAACCGCCGAGAAGACCGCGGCCAGCAAGGGCATCGCGATCAGCCCACCCCAGAAGCGCGGCGCCAGCACACGCTGCACCGGGTCCACGGCCATCATCTCCATCGCGGTGAGCTGCTCGCCGGCCTTCATCAGGCCGATCTCGGCGGTCAGCGACGTCCCGGCGCGGCCCGCGAACAGCAGCGCCGTGACCACCGGCCCGAGCTCGCGCACCAGGCTCAGCGCAGTCAGTAGGCCCACCGCTTCCCGGGAGCCGTAGCGCTGCAGCGCGTAGTCGCCCTGCAGGGCCAGCACGGAGCCAACGAACAGGCCCGACACGCCGATGATGAGCAGCGAGCGATTGCCCAGATAGAAGAGCTGCTCGCGCACGAGCACGAAACGCATCAGCGCCCGGGGCGAACAGGCGAGCAGTGCGCCGAACAGGCGCGCGGCGGCACCCAAATCGGCGAGCAGCATGCGCACGCTCAAGCCCAGGTTGGCGGCCAGCGCCATCATGACGCCACCCCGAAGTCCTCGGCCACCGGCACGGCAGGCTGGTGAAAACGCACCGGCCCGTCAGGCTCGGCACCCACGAACTGCCGCACCAGCGGGTCATCGCTGTGGCGCAGCTCGTCCGGCGTGCCCTGGGCGACGATGCGGCCATTGGCCACCATCGCCACCTCGTCGGCGATCTCGAAGGTCTCGTGCAGGTCGTGCGAGACGATGATGCTGGTCAGGCCGAGGGCGTCGTTCAGATCGCGGATCAACCGGGCAGCCACGCCCAGCGAGATCGGGTCCAGGCCGGCGAAGGGCTCGTCGTACAGCACCAGGTCCGGGTCCAGCGCGATCGCACGGGCCAGGGCCACGCGCCGGGCCATGCCGCCGGAGACTTCGCTGGGCAGCAGGTCACGCGCACCGCGCAGGCCGACGGCATTGAGTTTCATCAGCACCAGGTCGCGGATCATGGCCTCGGGCAGGTCGGTGTGCTCGCGCAGCGGGAAGGCCACGTTCTCGAAGACGCTGAGGTCGGTGAACAGCGCGCCGAACTGGAACAGCATGCCCATGCGCCGGCGCACGGCGTACAGGCCGTCCAGGTCCAGCGGCGCCAGGTCCTGGCCGTCGAACAGCACCTGGCCGCTCATGGGCCTGAGCTGGCGGCCAAGCAGGCGCAGCACGGTGGTCTTGCCGCCACCCGAAGTGCCGATCAGCGCCAGCACCTTGCCGCGCTCCAGCTTCAGGTTGACGCCGTCCAGCACCACGCGGTCGCCGTAGCCGACGCTGACGTTGCGCAGTTCAATCAGAGGTGCGGTTGCCAAGGGATTCACGCAGGCAGGCTGCAAGCCGGGGGCGGGAGAAAGGGCGCCATGATAGGGGAAACACCAAGCCTTCCCGCACGCCCGGCCTTCAAGGCGGAGCGGCGACTTTCTCCGACTCGAAGTTCACCTCGATGCGCATCCAGGACTTGACCGCCTGGCCATTCAGCTGACCGGGGCTGAAATCGGTTGCCATGAAAGCCTGCCGCGCCGTCTCGAACAGCGGCTCGGGCAGCACGGCGTCGCCGTCGGGCTCGACGCGCTCGACCCGCCCCTGCTCGTCCAGGTAGAGCTTGAGGATGGCGTTGTAGGACCGCCGCACCGGCCAGTTGAGAGGCCATTGCAGCAGCACGGGCGTGCGCGCCACGGGCCCGACGCTGAGCAGCGCCCGCGGCACATAGACGGCCGGCTCAACGACAGACGCCGCGGGTTGCGGCGAGGGCTCACGGGAAATCTCAGGCGGAAGGGGCGACGGCACCGTCGCCGGGCCAGAGATGGCGGCCGCAGGCGACGGTTGCTCGGCGGCCGCCGCAATCGGCGTGACGGCAGGCGCGGCCACGTACCGCACCTTCAGCGCCGCCGGCGCGTCGGTAGGCTTGGGCAGCAGCTGGTCCCGCTTCCAGTCGCTCAGCGCCTGCGCCCCGGAGGCGAGCAGCGCGAGGTGTGCCAGCGCCGCCCCGGCCAGGCACCACCACGGCGCCCGTACCGAGCCGCTGGCGCCTGCGCCTCTCAGTTCATCAGCTCGCGCCATGAGGTGCGCCGCAGGGTGCCCGGCGGCAGGTTGATCGGGTCAGCACCTGTGCGAGGGACGTTCTTGCCGTCGACCTGCTGCACCAGGGTCAGCAGCTTGCCGGTGGAGCTGACGATGGTCGTGATACCCGCCACCAGCGTCGTGCTGGAATAGGTCAGCAGCGGCTTGCCGGAACCGACGTCCAGGTAGTAGAGCCAGGAAGTGCCGCCGGGCGAGCAGACAGTCGGCTGCGGAATGTTGGTGGCGACGATGAGCTGGTTGAGCTGCTGGTCGAAGTCGACGCTGACACGTTCGCCGGCGCTGAGGCTGAGATCGACGTACCAGCCCTTTTGCGTCGCCCAGTTGATGGTCGCGCCGTTCTCCAGGCCGCTGCGGTCGGCTTTCAGCGTCTGCTGGACCATGTTGGCATTGCTGCGCAGCGCGCCCAGGCCAGACACCGCCAGGTCGTCCTTGAAGCTGTAGATGGACTGCAGCGAGGTGTCGCCAACGTCCCCGGTGCCCAGGTAGCGTCCCGTAGCCACCGAAACGATCGGGTATTTGTAGTTGCCATCAATGATCTCGCTCAGCACAGGTTTGGTCGTGATGGGCTGGTTGCTACCCGTCTGGCCCAGCAGCATGCTTTCCTTGCCGGCCGGGCCGTAGTTGTCGTCAAAGTCGAAGCGCCAGACGTTGCCGAGCATGTCGGCGCCATACACCCGCGATGCGACGCCGAGCTTGTCGTCATCCACCCAGGCGTTGATCTTGCCCAGGTTGCTGGGGTCGCTGGGGCTGCCGACACTGGTCCCGGCCTTGATCTTGCTCGTTGCATCCACCAGCGCGCCCGTGACGGCGTCCACCACGTACAGATAGCCCACGCCCGAAGCGTTGTTATAGCCCGAGGTGAACATCACGACCCATTTGCCGGCCTTGTTCTTGGTGATGATGGGGTTGCCGTAGCTGTAGCCCAGGTCGCCGTCAGTGGCGTACTCCCACAGGGCCTTGGGAGAGACGGGATCGGTAATGTCCAGCGCGTAGTAGCCCTTGCCGCCCTTGCCCAGGCCGCCCACCAGGATAGTGCGCCACTTCGTGCCGTCATACACATCGCCCACCACCGGCGCGCCGTCGACGAAGAAGCGGTGGTTGGATTCATAGTTGGCGTCCGCCAGCATGTACATGTTCGACATGACCATGGACGGCACATAGGCCCACAGCTCGGTGCCGCTCGTGGCATCTGCCACGTTGTCTTTGTCCACCACTTTGATGGCGTGCAGCATGCCGTCGTTGGCGCCCACATAAAGTACGCCAGGCCGCTTGGTGCCGGCGAACGCGGTGTAGCCGGCATCGCTCAAGCTCATGGGCGACTGCTTCACGTAGACCGGTGCGCCGTTGACGATGTCGCCCAAGGGACCGGCGCGGGTGCGGAACACCTTGTCGGCATCGGCGCTGGCAGACTGTTCGTAGGTGGTGGCGCCAAGCAGGTAACTGACGAGGTTGGCGGTCGTGGCCTTGAGCTTGGCGCCCGGGTCCATCGTTGCGCACTGACTCAGCTGACTCGCCCCGACGCATGGGTCCGGAAATTTGCTGATCTTGCCGGCGGTGGTCAGATTGGCCACGGTGAAATCGACGAGGCTGTTGCTGCCGTTGTTGAACAGGATGGTGCGCGAGGCCTGGGCCTTGATGCGATCGGCGGCCGACCAGATCGGCGTGCCCGGGTTGATCACGGCGCCGGTGCCGGTGTCGATCTTGAACGCATTGACGGTGCCGTCCCAGGTCTTGGTGGTGTACAGGGGGATGAACAACCAGTCGTCGCCCGCCGACGGTGTCAGCGAACTGGTGGCCGCCGCGGCCGAACTGCCCGTGGCCGCGTCGATGCGGGTCAGCGCATCCACGAGGCTGGCGGCCATTTCCGACGCGTTGTTGGCGCTGTAGTAGGTGCCGCGCCCGTTGACGGCGGCATGCCAGAGATCGTCGACGGCCGTCAGCGTGTTGGACTTCGGCTCGGGCCAGACCTTGTTGCCCTGCTTGATGTCGAAAAAGTCGCCGCTCCTCTGGGTTTCGTAATTCTTGTCGTAGGTCAAGGTCCCGCTCAAGCCCAGGCCCATCGCGAACGTGGTCATGTGCTGGGCCTGGTTGTTGTCCTTGGTGTCGACCGGCACGATGTTCGCGCAGACGTCCTGGTTGGCGACCGAGCCCGTGCAGTTGCCCAGCGCCGAGGTGCGCAGGTCGTTGACGTAGTAGTACTGGGCCACGTCGGCCAGCGTGTCGGCGTAGCCGGCGCCGCCGTTGCCCTCATCGCGCATCGGCCGCGCCACCGACGCGCCCGCATCGGTGTTGCCGATACCCACGGTGCCGGCCAGGTCCTTGTGCGTGATGCTGCCCTCGTTCCAGTAGCCGTCCGTCGAGAGGATGGTGTAGTTGCGCTGGCAGGCGTACTGCATCGGGTCGCTCTGCCCGCTCAGCTTGTTGGCGAAATAGCGCCCCGCCCGCGCCAATGCCGGCCGCAGCGGCGTGGCGCTGTTGCCCGACGTGCCGTACAGGCGGGTGAAGAAGTCGGTCTTCTGCGTACCGCCGTCGAAGTCACGGATGTTCAGGAAGCCCGTGCCGTCGGCGCCGTTATTGGCGTACTCGCTGATCTTGGAGAAGCCGACGCGAAACCGCGTGGCGTCGATCCTGGCGAAGGCCATGCCGGCACCGGCCCGCATGGCCAGCATGCGGGTGCGGTAGTAGGAGAACCAGTTGGCATAGTTCTGCTTCTGCGCCGCGGTCGCGTTCTGGGCGCGCACGACGTCGAAGTCGGGGCCCGAGCAGCTGCTGCCCGTTTTCCCGGCCTTGGGCGTCGCCCAGAGGAAGGAGCCATAGTCACCCTCGGTCTTGGTCGTGGTGACGGTTTTTTGGATGGAGCAGCTATTGGCTACGTTGTTCTTGCAGGTCTTGCCGGGTGCATTGATGCGCGCGTACGACGTCACGACGCTGGTCGTCGTGTTGCTGGCACTGTCGTAGTTCGACGTGGAGCCGCTGCCGGGAATGCTACAAGCGGGATCGTTTCTGGCGCCGCACACCGCGGAGGTGGCCGACTGATCGGGGTTGCCGACGGTCGCCCCGACGACACTGGGCGTTTCCGGGTTGTCGTTGCTCAGGTTGACGGTGCTCGAGCCGCTCACGTAGCCGTCGTTCCAGGCGGCCGTGAAAGTGGCGTCCGTCATCGACGTGCCATTGGATCTCAAGGGCGCCGGATAGCTGCGGTTGGGATCGTAGAAGATCTTGTTGGCACCGACCCAGCCGAAGCACACGTCGCCGGTCGGCGCGTCGTCGGGCAGGTAGTTGTTACTCATGGAGCCCGAGTCGTCGAGCACGAACATCAGGTTGGCGCGCACCAGCGTGCCATTGGTCGTGCTGGCCAGCGGCCGGTCGGCCAGATCGGCGAGCCCGGCGGCGCTGGCCGTCAACGCGGCCAGGAGCAGGGGCAGGCCCCCAACCATCCACCGCAACCCAGGGAGAAAAGAGGTCGTTTTCATGCTTGATCTCCTGCGTGGCTTACAGCTGGACCATGGTTTCGGTGAACGAGACGGTGCCGCGCGCACTGGTGGCGCGCACGACGATGCGGTAGTACTGGGAATTCGTGACGATGGTCTGTGCCTTGCCGTCCTTGTAGCTCTGCACGCCCTTGTTGCCCCCGCCCGTGAGCGCCGAACCGGTGGGCACTGCGCAGTCGACTGCCGACGGTGCACCTTCACCCGCGCAAAGCCGCGTGATGATGTAGCGCGCCGTATTCGCGCCACCATTGAGGCTGATCTGGGCAGACGGGCTCACACAGGTGCCAAAGCTACCCGCCGCGTAAAGCGAGCAGGCGCCGCCGCCGGTCCAATCCACCACTGCTCGCGCGTTGCTGGTGGAACCCTGACCAGTCATGTCCAGCGAGTCGCGACTGCTGGCGTAGTAGCCGGCGGCGGCCCGGTCGTTGTGCAGATTCGTGCCGGCATTGGCGTTCAGGTAGGCCACGGCCGATTCAGCGGCCTGGCTGGCCGCCGACGTTGCATCTTGCTTGAACCCGAGGTTGCCAATGACCAGCGAGCTGGTGTCCACCGACCGCACCAGCGCCACCGCGGCCAGAGAGATGACCACGAGGGCGATCAATGCAAATATCAGCGAGATCCCCCGCTGCCGGCGGGTCGCCGTTGTCCTGGTTGCGTGGCAGTCCGTCATTTAATTTTGTCCCCAGATCACGTTGCGCAGGGGTGCCGTCACCTCGAACACCGAGTAGCGGTAGTGCTTCCAGTCCGGCACGCCGCTGACCACCAGGTCCAGGCAATTGCTGCTGCCGCACGTGGTGGCACCGGTGACGGTGGTTGCCTTGCCTACATCCCACTTCGGCGCGGCCACGGTCACTTCGTCCTTCTGGTAGCTGCCGCTGCGAGCGACGAGTGCGAGCCGCACGGCCAGCACCTGCCGCCAGCCGGCGTTGGTGGTGGGCGTCACGTTGTCGTAGGTGTCCACGACGCGGTCGGCGTTGGTGTCCTTGCCATACAGGGCGCGCAGGTAGACGATCTGCGGGAACAGCTCCTGCGACTGCATCCCGCCCGTGGCCAGGTCCAGGGTCTGCTGTTGCAGGTTGTAGTTGGCATCCACCGCGAAGGTGCGCAGCACCAGTTGACCCGCGTTGATCAGCCGATCGCCCGCAAGATAGCCCGCAGCCGGCGCCACCTGCGCGCCGCTGTTCCAGGGCGACGCGCCATGCACGACCTGGTTGCTGTTGGCGATCTCTGTCACCTGGTAGGCGCCGCACCAGTTGGTGGCGGAGTTGCTGGCGGGCACGGCGATCACGATGTCGCTCACCGAGATCCCCACCGCCGACCGAAGGGTGAATCGACCCGCGGTGATCGGGTGATTGACGCTCACGATCGCCGGCACGGCATAGGCACGGCTGGACGACATGACCGTGACGCTGTCCGGAGCGCCATTGGCCCCTGCGGCGATCACCACCGGCGTGAGCGTCCAGTTGAAGGCGCCCGTACTCGTATGGTTGGCAACGACCGGGCAGCCGAGCGCGGGCAGATCATCGATGAGGCCGTAGCCGGCCATCTGGATTTCGCGCTGCAGCGTGTACAGCCCCAGGGCGCCATTGACCTGGGCATCGGCACCACCGGTCGTCACGCGCTTCTGCCCTTCGGCGAAGGACAGCACCTGGGCGGTGACCAGCACGACGACCAGGCCCAGCAGCAGCCCGATCATCAGCTCGATGAGCGTCGCGCCGCGCACGGCCGTCCGGCAGGGGGGCAGTTTGGAATTCAAGACCATCACGACAGCGGCCCTCAGTTGATGGACGAGGCCATCGTGAATCGATTGGTCGACTCACCAGCCGCCGTCCAGCGGATCTCGATGGACACCGCCCCCGTGGCCGCCACGGTCACCGTGGACTCGCCGTTGGGGAGTCGGGCCGCCACGCGGGCCTGCCAGTCCTGACAGGCCGCCCCGCAACTGGCCGTGGCGTAGGCGTTGAGGCCGGTGCGGTCGGTCCACATCTCGCCGAGCAACTGCTGGGCGAGGAAGGCCGCCTCGGCCCGGAAGGTGGCGGACGTCTGTGCGCGCGTCATGGCCCCTTGCAGCCCGACGACGCCCAGCACGCCCATCGCGCAGATCAGCAGCGCGACCAGGGCTTCAAGCATCGCAAAGCCGGTGTGCTGGCCGCGGCCAGCCTTCAGGTTCGAGCTTGCTTTCATGCCTTGGACTCCATGGTGCAGCGGGTCAGCATTTGCGCGGATCACTGCTGGCGGTGACCTTGGGCTCGCACATGCGGATGGCGCCGCCGGTCCCCACGACGATGCGCAGCGCGCGGAAGTCATCGCCAGGGACGCTGTTGTCGATGTTCAGCGTGGTCAGCGTGGCCACAGGGGTAAGGTCTACGGGGCGGCCGAAGCCGTTGAACACGACGAACGCAGCGTCACCGCCGGCGGCATCGTCCCCCTGCACCACGACCGATTGGCTGCCGCTGCCGGTGGCATGCTTGTCCAGGATGCGGGGGGCTGTCGTGTCGCTGACCGCGGTCGCGCACTTGCCTGCCGGGTCGTCAAGGCTGACCACCCACGACATGCCGTCCTCTTTAACCGCGCAGCTGTTGTCCATCACCGCCGAGTTGCTCAGGGTGACGAGCGAGAAGCGCACATTGGTGTTGCGCCGCATCGCCTCGGCGCGGGCGCGCTGCAGGCCAGCCTGCAGGGACGTGGCCACGTTGCGGATCTGGGTGTTGCGTATCCAGGCGCTGGCGCTGGGCATCACGGCCATGAGCAGCAACGCCATCAAGGCGACCACAACCACCAGCTCGATCAAGGTAACGCCCCTCAGGGCCGGCCGCTTCATGTTCACCTCAGCACTCGCTGCCCTTGGCGAGCCAGCAGTTCTTGCCGGTCATCGCCGCGCCCTTGAAGGTGGTCGTGGCCTGCACGTTGGCTTCGTTGATGGTGTACACATGCCCCAGCGACACCGTGCCCGTCTTGCCGGTGGCCGTGAGGGTGTAGCCCTGCCCGGAGCTGGTCAGGCTGCAGGCATAGGTGAAGTTCTTGGCGCCGGTGGGAACGAAAGTCTTCCAGCTCGGGGCGGCCGCGGCGTCGACGCAGGTCGTGGTCCCGTAGTTGCGGTTGTCCTGGTAGTACTGTTCCATCTTGACCCGGTAGTCCGCCAGCTGCGAGAAGCTTTCGGACAGGGAGCCGCGGCGCACGTAGTCCTTGTATTGCGGGACTGCCACCGCTGCCAGGATGCCCACAATGGCCACCGCGATCATGAGCTCGATCAGCGTGAAGCCACGTTGAACCTGAGGAGACGCGAATTGGGACATGGGCAGTTCCTGTGGAGCGGCGACGAGGCGATGAGCGCCGGGTAGAAGGACCATCAAGTGGTCGTTTCGGGGCATTCTGCGGCAGCGCCGGCGTGAATGTCGTGCAAAACTGCGCACCTCGACACTGCTTCTCGACGGGCGTCCATGCCGCCGCGACGAACGGCATGCCCCCGTAAGTAATTGCTACGGCGCCATGAAAAACGCGACCCGGAGGTCGCGTTGCAGGAGGCGAGGCGGCGTGCTCAGCGCGGCAGCGTCGTCGAACCCATCAGGTATTCATCCACCGCACGCGCGGCCTGGCGGCCTTCGCGGATGGCCCATACCACCAGGCTCTGGCCGCGGCGCATGTCGCCGGCGGCGAAGACCTTGTCGACATTGGTCTTGTAGGCGCTGGCACCTTCGGTCGAGGCCTTGCCGTTGCCACGCGCATCCTTGTCGACGCCGAAGGCCTCCAGGATGGTGGCGACCGGCGACACGAAGCCCATCGCCAGGAAGGCCATGTCGGCCTTGAGGATCTGCTCGCTGCCTTCGACCTCGGTCATCTTGCCGCCCTGCCATTGCAGGCGCACGGTCTTGACGCCAGTCAGCTTGCCCTTCTCACCGATGAATTCCTTGGTGGCGATGGCGAACTCGCGCTCGCAACCTTCTTCATGGCTGGACGAGGTGCGCAGCTTGATCGGCCAGTAGGGCCAGGTCAGCGGGCGGTCTTCCACTTCGGGCGGCTGGGGCAACAGCTCGAACTGCGTGACGCTCTTGGCGCCGTGGCGGTTGCTCGTTCCGACGCAATCGCTGCCGGTGTCGCCGCCACCGATGACGATGACGTGCTTGCCGTCGGCGCGCAACTGGTTCTTCAGCTTGTCGCCGGCGTTGATCTTGTTCTGCTGCGGCAGGAATTCCATCGCGAAGTGCACGCCGGACAGCTCCCGGCCCGGCACGGGCAGGTCGCGCGACTGCTCGGCGCCGCCGGTCAGCACGATGGCGTCGAACTGGCTCTTCAGCTCGCCGGCGCTGATCGTTTCCTTGGCCCAGTTGGTGACCTTGCTGCCTTCGGGCAGGGCGGCGACCATCACGCCGGTGCGGAACTCGACGCCCTCGGCCTTCATCTGCTCGACCCGGCGGTCGATGTGGGACTTCTCCATCTTGAAGTCCGGGATGCCGTAGCGCAGCAGGCCGCCGACTCGGTCGTTCTTCTCGAAGACGGTGACGCTATGGCCGACGCGGGCCAGTTGCTGCGCCGCCGCGAGACCGGCCGGGCCGGCGCCGACGACGGCCACCTTCTTGCCGGTCCGCACCTTGGCCGGCTGGGCCGTGACCCAGCCCTCGGCCCAGGCGCGGTCAATGATGGCGTGCTCGATGGACTTGATGCCGACCGCGTCGTCATTGACGTTCAGCGTGCAGGCCGCCTCGCAGGGCGCGGGGCAGATGCGGCCGGTGAACTCGGGGAAGTTGTTGGTGCTGTGCAGCACGACGATGGCGTTCTTCCAGTCCTCCGGCCGGCCCTTGTAGACCAGGTCGTTGAAGTCCGGGATGACGTTGTTGACCGGGCATCCGCTGTTGCAGAACGGCGTGCCGCAGTCCATGCAGCGCGCGCCCTGCTGCTTCGCCTGCTCGACGTTCAGGCCGATGACGAATTCCTTGTAGTTCTTGACGCGGGCGGGCGCGGGCTCGTAGCCCTCTTCCAGACGCTCGTATTCCATGAAGCCGGTGACTTTTCCCATGCTCCCTCTCCTCAGGCCTTGGCGGTGACGGCTTCAGGCGCCTTGGCCTGAGCGATGGTTTGTGCGGCTTCCTTGGCGGCGTTGATCTCGCCCAGCGCGCGGCGGTATTCGTTCGGGAACACCTTGATGAACTTGCCGCGCGACTCGGCCCAGTGGTCGAGGATGTCGCGGGCGCGCTGGCTGCCGGTCCAGCGGTGGTGGTCTTCCAGCAGCTTCTTCAGGATGGCCTCGTCGGTCTGGGCCTCGCGGTCCACGCCGTCGACACCCTTGGTGCGGTGCCAGATGGCCTTGTCGACGCTGGCTTCCTGCTCCTGCGCCGTAGCGAGCTTCTCCAGCGACACCATGCTGGTGTTGCAGCGCTTGGCGAAGTGGCCGTCCTCATCAAACACGTAGGCGATGCCGCCGCTCATGCCGGCGGCGAAGTTGCGGCCGGTCTTGCCGAGCACGGCGACGGTGCCGCCGGTCATGTACTCGCAGCCATGGTCGCCCGTGCCCTCGACGACGGCCGTGGCGCCCGACAGGCGCACCGCGAAGCGCTCGCCGGCGACGCCACGGAAGAAGGCCTCGCCGCGCGTCGCGCCATACAGCGCGGTGTTGCCGACGATGATGTTCTTGGTCGCGTCGCCGCGGAAGTCGATGCTGGGGCGCACGACGATGCGGCCGCCCGACATGCCCTTGCCGGTGTAGTCGTTGGCGTCACCGATCAGGTAGAAGGTGATGCCATGCGCCAGGAAGGCGCCGAAGCTCTGGCCGCCGGTGCCTTCCATCTGGATGAAGATGGTGTGGTCGGGCAGGCCCTCGGGCTTGCGGCGGATCAGCTCGCCGGACAGGCGTGCACCCACCGAGCGGCGCACGTTGCTGACCTCCTGCATGAACTGCACCTTCTCGCCCTTCTCGAAGGCGGGCAGGCACTTCTCGATCAGCTTGACGTCCAGTGCGCGCTCCAGGCCATGGTCCTGCACATCGTTGTGGATGCGGGCCACGTCAGCGGGCACATTGGGACGGTGGAAGATGCGGGCGAAATCCAGGCCCTTGGCCTTCCAGTGCGAGACGGCCTTCTTGGTGTCCAGCCAATCACTGCGACCAATCAGTTCGTCGAACTTGCGCACGCCCAGCTGGGCCATGATCTGGCGCGCTTCCTCGGCAACGAAGAAGAAGTAGTTGACGACGTGCTCGGGGCGGCCGGTGAACTTCTTGCGCAGCACCGGGTCCTGCGTGGCCACACCTACAGGGCAGGTGTTCAGGTGGCACTTGCGCATCATGATGCAGCCCTCGGCCACCAGCGGTGCGGTGGCGAAGCCGAACTCGTCGGCGCCCAGCAGCGCGCCGATGACGACGTCGCGGCCGGTCTTCATCTGGCCGTCAGCCTGCACGCGCACGCGGCCACGCAGGCGGTTCAGCACCAGGGTCTGCTGCGCTTCGGCCAGGCCCAGCTCCCAGGGCGTGCCGCAGTGCTTGATGGAACTCCACGGCGAGGCGCCCGTGCCGCCGTCATGGCCGGCGATGACGATGTGGTCGGCCTTGCACTTGGCCACGCCGGTGGCCACCGTGCCCACGCCGACTTCGGACACCAGCTTGACCGACACGTCCGCCTTGGGGTTGACGTTCTTCAGGTCGTGGATGAGCTGGGCCAGGTCCTCGATGGAATAGATGTCGTGGTGGGGCGGCGGGCTGATGAGGCCCACGCCCGGCACCGAGTGGCGCAGCATGCCGATGTACTCGGACACCTTGCCGCCGGGCAGCTGGCCGCCCTCGCCGGGCTTGGCGCCCTGGGCCATCTTGATCTGGATCTGGTCGGCGCTGACCAGGTACTCGGTCGTCACGCCGAAGCGGCCCGAGGCCACCTGCTTGATCTTGGAGCGCAGGCTGTCGTTTTCCTTCAGCTCGTAGTCGACGGCGATGACCTTGCCGTCGATCACGTCGCTGATCTTGGTACCAGCGGTGATCTTGATGCCCTTGAGCTCATTGCGGTAGCGGGCCGGGTCTTCGCCGCCCTCACCCGTGTTGCTCTTGCCGCCGATGCGGTTCATCGCCACGGCCAGCGTGGCGTGGGCCTCGGTGGAGATGGAGCCCAGCGACATGGCACCGGTGGCGAAGCGCTTGACGATGTCGGCAGCCGACTCGACCTCTTCCAGCGGCACGGCCTTGGTCGGGTCGAACTTGAACTCGAACAGGCCGCGCAGCGTCATGTGGCGCTTGCTCTGATCGTTGATGAGCTGGGCGTAGTCCTTGTAGGTTTCGAACTTGCCCGAGCGCGCCGCGTGCTGCAGCTTGGCGATGGCGTCGGGCGTCCACATATGCTCCTCGCCGCGGGTGCGCCAGGCGTACTCGCCACCGGTCTCCAGCATGCTGTCCAGCAGTGGGTCGTCGCTGAAGGCCGCCTCGTGCATGCGGATGGCCTCTTCGGCCACCTCGAACACGCCGATGCCGCCGACCTGCGTGGCGGTGCCGCGGAAGTACTTCTCGACGAAGTCAGGCTTCAGGCCGATGGCCTCGAAGATCTGCGCGCCGCAGTAGGACATATAGGTCGAGATGCCCATCTTGGACATGATCTTGGACAGACCCTTGCCCACGGCCTTGATGTAGTTGTAGCGGGCCTGTTCGGCGGTCAGCTTGGGCGGCAGCTCGTCCTTCATGGCCTCGAGCGTTTCCAGCGCGAGGTAGGGGTGGACGGCTTCGGCGCCATACCCGGCCAGCACGGCGAAGTGGTGCACCTCGCGGGCGGTGCCGGTCTCGACAACCAGGCCGGCCGTCGTGCGCAGGCCTTCACGCACCAGGTGGTGGTGGACGGCGGACAGGGCCAGCAGCGCTGGAATCGCGATGCGGTCCTGGCTCAGATGGCGGTCCGTGATGATGAGGATGTTGTGACCGGTCTTGATGGCGTCAACCGCCGAGGCGCACAGCGAGGCGAGCTGCGCTTCCACGCCGGCGCGGCCCCAGTCACGCGGGTAAGTGATGTCCAGCTCACTGGGCTTGAACTTGCCGTTGGTGGGTTTCTCGATGCCGCGCAGGCGCGCCATGTCGTCGAAGTCGAGGATGGGCTGGCTGACTTCCAGGCGCATCGGCGGGTTGATGGCGTTGATGTCCAGCAGGTTCGGCTTCGGGCCGATGAAGCTGTTCAGCGACATCACGATGTTCTCGCGGATCGGGTCGATCGGCGGGTTCGTGACCTGGGCAAAGAGCTGCTTGAAGTAGTTGTAGAGCGGCTTGTTCTTGCCCGACAGCACCGCGAGCGGCGAGTCGTTGCCCATGGAGCCGATGCCCTCCTCGCCATTGGCGGCCATGGGAGCGAGCAGGAACTTGATGTCTTCCTGCGTGGTGCCGAAGGCCTGCTGGCGGTCCAGCAACGTCGTCGTGAAGCCGGGGCGGGCCGTGTCGGGCACGGCGATGTCGTCCAGCTTGACGCGAACGTTCTCGATCCACTGGCGGTACGGGCGTGCGTTGGCGAACTGGTTCTTCAGTTCCTCGTCGTCGACGATGCGGCCCTGCTCCAGGTCGATGAGGAACATCTTGCCGGGCTGCAGGCGCCACTTCTTGACGATCTTGGCCTCGGGGATGGGCAGCACGCCGGACTCGGAGGCCATGACGACGAGGTCGTCGTCGGTGATGCAATAACGAGCAGGCCGCAGACCGTTTCTGTCCAGCGCGGCACAGACCTGGCGGCCGTCGGTGAAGGCCATAGCGGCAGGGCCGTCCCACGGCTCCATCATGGCGGCGTGGTATTCGTAGAAGGCACGGCGGCGCTCGTCCATGCCTTCGTGCTGCTCCCAGGCTTCCGGGATCATCATCATGGCCGCGTGGGCGAGCGGGTAGCCGCTCATCGTCAGCAGCTCGATGGCGTTGTCAAAGGTGGCCGTGTCGGACTGGTGCTCGAAGCTGATGGGGTAGAGCTTCTTCAGGTCGTCGCCCAGCACCGGCGACTTCATGACGCCTTCGCGGGCGCGCATCCAGTTGAAGTTGCCCTTGACCGTGTTGATCTCGCCGTTGTGGCAGACCATGCGGTAGGGGTGGGCCAGCGGCCACTCGGGGAAGGTGTTGGTCGAGAAGCGCTGGTGCACTAGCGCGATGGCCGAGACGACGCGCGGGTCGGCCAGGTCCAGGTAGTACTTGCCGACCTGGTCGGCCAGCAGCAGACCCTTGTAGATGACCGTGCGGCAGCTCATGCTGGGCACGTAGTACTCGCGGCTGTGCGTGAGCTTCAAGGCCTGGATGGCGCTGGAGGCCGTCTTGCGGATGACGTAGAGCTTCCGCTCCAGCGCGTCGGGGACGATGATGTCAGTGCCACGGCCGATGAAGATCTGGCGGATCACCGGCTCCTTCTCGCGCACCGTGGGCGACATGGGCATGTCACGGTCCACCGGCACGTCGCGCCAGCCGATCAGCACCTGGCCTTCGGCCTTGATGGCACGGGCCAATTCCTGTTCGCAGGCCAGGCGGGAGGCAGCTTCCTTGGGCAGGAAGATCATGCCGACGCCGTACTCGCCGGGCGGCGGCAGGTTGATGCCCTGCTTGGCCATCTCGGCGCGGTAGTACTCGTCCGGGATCTGGATCAGGATGCCGGCACCGTCGCCCATCAGCTTGTCGGCACCCACTGCACCGCGGTGGTCCAGGTTCTCGAGGATCTTCAGGCCCTGCTGGACGATGTGGTGCGCCTTGTGGCCTTTGATGTGTGCCACGAACCCGAGGCCGCAGGCGTCTTTCTCATTGCCCGGCCGGTAGAGCCCGTGCTCGGCTAGGTCTTGGATCTCGGCTTGAATCTGCGCGGCGTGGCTCATAGCGCCCTCCTGGAACACAACAGGGCGGGAGCGTAATGCAGTGCAGCATTTGCGGCAACTTGATTAAATTAGGGTCAGAGTCAATTAATTACCCATCGACGTGGTGAAGTTAAATAAATGGGGCCATAGTCACGCCACTCCGGTTGGCTTGGTTTCCGACGATGCCAGTGGCGTTTTGCGCGGCCGTCCGCGCGGCCGTTTGAGTGCGACTTTCGGGTGGGTGTCGCCCAGCGCCTTCAGGAATGTTGCGCCGCCCACTGGCCGCCCCCGCAACACGGCCTCAGTGAACTGCGCTTGCTCCTGCAGGGTGACACCCTGGTCCATCAACTCGCGATAGGCATGCTCGCGCTCGAAGGGTGTGTTGCCCAGTGACCAATACAGTTCATGCTCCGTGACCAGCGCGCTGCGGTTCAGGCCGAGGTGGTGAGCGGCGCTGGACCAGGGCCATTGCGCCGCGTCCTGGCACAGCCCTGCACGCACCGGATTCAATTCGATGTAGCGGATGCAGGCCAGCAGATGCCGTTCGCCCTCGACCAAGCCTGCCCTGAACCGACCTTCCCAGAGCGTGCCGCTGCGCTGATGACGGGTGTTGAACCAGGCCACGTAGCGGCGGCCGAGCGCTTGCATCATGCGACTGAGAGCGTCCGCAGCGGGCGGCGTCAGCAGCAGGTGAAGGTGGTTGTCCATCAGCACGTAGGCATGGACGGCCACCCCATACTGAGCCGCGACCTCGGTCAATGTGACCAGCATCTGCTGGCGGTCGTGATCGCTGAAGAAGATGGCCTGGCGGTTGTTGCCGCGCAGGATGACGTGGTGAGGCTGACCCGGCAGGATCAATCGAGGTAGACGGGCCATGAATGCATCCTTGTCGGCACAACGGCCTCGGCAGGAGCAGCCAGAATAATCGACTCCGACCCCATTTTGTGGAGTGACGTCAGAAAAGCGTCTTGCCCGTCAACCGCTGATGCTCGCGAATGGCGAACCGGTCGGTCATGCCGGCAATGTAGTCAGCACAGGCTCGTTCACGATCGGCGCGCTCGGCGAAGTCCGCCGGCATCTGCGTCGCATCGGACGAATAGGCCGCAAAGAGGTCGCGCAGCACCTGCTCGGCGCGGCTGCGCGTGGATTGCACCTGCGGGTGGCGGTAGAGGTTGGCGAAGAGGAAGCGCTTGAGCGCCGTGCTCTTGATGCGCATCTCCGGGCTGAAGCGCAGCAAGGGCTTGTCGGCCCGGCGCACAGCATCGACGTCGCTGGGTGCCGCTTCGTCCAGCGCCGCACGCGTGGCGTCGATGATGTCGTAGACCTGAGCCGACAGCATGCGGCGGATGGTCTCGAACAGCAGGCGCTTGCCGGCCAGGCCCGGATGCGCATCCAGCGACGCCCGCCAATGCTCCCGCACCAGCTCGACATCCAGCAGTTGCTCCAGCTCGATCAGGCCCGAGCGCACGCCATCGTCAACGTCGTGCGCGTTGTAGGCCACCTCGTCGGCCAGATTGCAGAGCTGGGCCTCCAGGCTGGGCTGGCCGCCATGCAGGAAGCGGGTCGCGATGCCGTCAGGTTCAACGGCCTCGATGAGTTCGGCATGCCGTCGCGAGCAGTGCTTGAGGATGCCCTCGCGCGTCTCGAAGCACAGGTTGAGGCCGTCGAAATCCGGATAGCGCTGCTCCAGTTGATCGACGACACGCAGTGATTGCAGGTTGTGCTCGAAGCCGCCATGGGCGCGCATGCACTCGTCCAGCACGTCCTGGCCCGCATGGCCGAACGGCGTGTGGCCGAGGTCATGGGCCAGGGCCACGGCCTCGACCAGGTCTTCGTCCAGGCCCAGGCTGCGTGCGATGGACCGGCCGAGCTGGGCCACTTCCAGAGAATGTGTCAGCCGCGTCCGGAACAGATCGCCCTCGTGGTTGAGGAAGACCTGGGTCTTGTAGACGAGGCGGCGAAACGCCGTGCTGTGGATGATGCGGTCGCGGTCGCGCTGAAATTCGCTGCGCGTGGGTGCGGCTGGCTCGGGCAGGCGGCGGCCGCGGCTGCGCGCCGGGTCAGCGGCGTAGGCCGGACGCGGCGTCGACATCTCAGGCCGCTCCGTACGCTGCCAGTGTTTCCACGATGCGTGCGTCTGGCACCGAGTGCAGGCCGGCTCGGCCGAGCGCCTCGATGAGGACGAAGCGGATCTCACCCGCCTCGGCCTTCTTGTCCACGCGCATCAGCGACAGATAGCGTTCGGCGCCCAGCTTGGGTGGTTGCACCGGCAGCCCTGCCCTCTCGATCAGGCTGCGCAGGCGCTCGACGAAGCCGGCCGGCATCAGCCCCATGCGCTGCGACAGGTCGGCCGCCAGCACCATGCCGCAGGCGACGGCTTCGCCATGCAGCCACGCACCATAGCCGAGGCCCGCTTCGATGGCATGGCCGATGGTGTGGCCGAAGTTCAGGATGGCGCGCAGGCCCTGCTCGCGCTCGTCCTGGCCCACCACGTCGGCCTTGATCTCGCAACTGCGCCGCACCGCATAGCCGAGCACGGCCTTGTCACGCGCCAGCATCGCGTCGAGGTTGTCCTCGATCCAGCACAGGAAACCGGCGTCAGCGATCGGGCCGTACTTGATCACCTCGGCCAGGCCAGCGCGCAATTCGCGGTCCGGCAGGCTGTCCAGGGTGTCCAGGTCGGCGATGACGCGCGCGGGCTGGTAGAAGGCGCCGAGCATGTTCTTGCCCAACGGATGGTTGATCGCCGTCTTGCCGCCCACCGACGAGTCGACCTGAGCCAGCAATGTGGTAGGCACCTGTACGAAGGGCACGCCGCGCATGTAGATGGCCGCCGCGAAACCGGTCATGTCACCGATAACGCCGCCGCCCAGCGCGAACAACACGGTCTTGCGGTCCAGGGCCTGGCCGAGCAGGTGGTCGCAGATGCGGTTCAGGCTGTCCCAATCCTTGTGTTGCTCGCCATCCGACAATACGACCATATCGACGCGACCGTAGACCGCCAGCAGGCGTTCACGCAGGCGAGCGGCGTACAGCGGCGCCACGGTCTCGTTGCTGACAATGACAGCCGTCGCTGCCTTGGGCAGTTGCTGCCAGCTGGCAGGCGCGTCCAGCAGGCCTGAACCGATGCGGATCTCGTAGTTGCGGTCGTCAGGGAGCTGAATGCGGACGGTATCGGTGGCAGGCATGCGGCCAAGTGTAAGAGGCACCTCGCAAGCGGCCCTCCGCCTCCCGTCAAGGCGCCGTCAAAGCGGTTCGGCCCCCACGGTGGCCGCGACGCGGGTCGGGTCCAGTAGGCCCGCCAGCTCCAGCTGCATCAGCGCCATGTTGACGAGGGCATGCACCGAAGGTCGCGCGCTTTCCAGCACATAGTGCGCGCAGCGGCGGTAGAGCGGGTCGCGCTGGTGGTGGAGTTCGCGCAGCTTGGCCAGCGGGTCGCGCACCTGTAGCAGCGGCCGCGTCGTGTCATGGCGCAGACGCCGGAACAGGTCCTCGGGCGTGGAGCGAAGGTAGAGCACCGTCGCACCGCCATGCAGCAGTTCGCGATTGCGCTCTCTCAGCACCGCGCCGCCGCCGGTGGCCAGCACGCGGTCGCCGGGACGTGCGATCAGCTCGGCGATGACCTCGGTCTCAAGGTCCCGAAAAGCGTCCTCACCATGGCGCTCGAAGAACAGCTTGATGCTGCCGCCGATGCGCTGCTCGATTTCATGGTCCGAATCGACAAAAGGCACGCCAATTTGGCGTGCCAGTTGTTTGCCGACGGTGGACTTGCCACCGCCAGGCATGCCCACAAGGGCGATCACGTCACTTCGCGCTGGCGCAGCTGTTGCTGGTGCCATAAGGGCTGACCACGAACGCCGGCGCCGATTCGCTGGAAAGGTCTGCTGCAGCGACCGGCAGTCGTGCGTAGGTGTACAGGTAGTCAACTACGCTTGCCGCGTAGGTCTTGCCTTGAGCGACGCCCTCGGCCACAAGCGCGGAGTAAGACTTGGACGACAGGGACACCGGCACACCAATCGGGTAGTAAGCAGGTGGGCTGAGGACACCCGCAGCCGTGACCGTGATCTTGTAGTCGACCCAAGTACCTAGACTCTTCGGATACTCGAGCTGAAGCACAGCGACGCCGTTTGCATCCGTCCTGGTGGCGCCCACCAGCGTGATCGCGACATCGGACTTGCGTGGATCCAACTGCTTGTTGCCATTCACGTCCTCACCGCCATCGACGACACCGTTCCGATTCAAATCCTCGTTGGGACAAATGGCGTTGAGCTGGCCCACGGTAAACCCCCCGGTACCAATGACGGCCACATAGTCGCCTTGAGGTGTCAGCTCCCAGCGCTTCTTCCCGGCGTTGTATTCCCAGAACCCCTTCGAATAGCTACCCAGATCCAACGACGGGGTGATCTGAACGTCGGCCTTGGGATTGCCAGCTGAATCTACAACGAGCACGACGTACTTTTTCACATACGTCAGACCACCGCCACCGTCACCGATCGAGTTGTCCGTGCCGATCGAGATCGACACCGGATTCGAGACGATGGTCAGCGTCGTGGTAAGCAACTGGCCGCCCGCAGCGACGCAACTGCCAGCCGTGGCGCCGGGCGCGAAGTCGCTGACCTTCCAGCAGGCTTGAATGGTCACGCCGTTCGTCGGGCTGCTGACGGCGCCAGGGGCATAAGTCGTCGAAGCGGTACCCGAAGCATCTGACAGAACGGAGTTTGCCCCAGAGCCAATCTTGCCGGTCCCGTTGTCGCCCGCTGCCGCGAACAGCACGCGGACATTGGAGATGGGCGCATTGCTGCCATCGCGGAAGATGGCACTGACAGTCACCTGGTTGTTGGTGGAGGACGTGTTGACGGTGACGACATCGGCAGACAGGTTCAGTGCCGTCGCGACAGGCGTGGAGCCAGCCACTGGCACCGTCGTGCTGCCGCCTGCGACGGGAATCGTCACGAGCGACTCGCGCCCGCCGGCTACCGCCTTGATCGTCAGATTGGTTCCCGGGGCGTTGGGTGTGGTGTAGGTGAACGTATAGGCGCCATTCAAGTCCGTCGTCCCCGTGGCACTCGTCACGCCGTTGCCGCTGACATTGATAGTCACGCCCGGCATCGGATTGCTGTTCACGTCAGACAGCGTGTATTGGACGGTACCGGCGGCGCCCACCGTCGCAACGGCCGGCACCGGGCTGGCTTGCGAGAAGTTTGCCCCAATGACCTGGAACGCAGCGGTGCGCGTCAAGTTGCCGCTTGTCGCAACGACTGTGATGGTGCGATTCGAGCGGTCCTGCCCGATGTTGACCGTACCGGTTACCTGCCCACTGGCATTTGTAGTGCTGGAGGGTGCGATGAGGAAGGCGCTGGCGTCTGTCACCGACAACTGCACGGGAATGCCCAGCAAGGCGTTTCTATTGCTGTCCACCGCCGTAGCCGTGGCCGTGATCGTTGCGCTGCCCGAGTTGTTGATATTGCTCGCGCTCAGCGTCAACGTCAGGTCATTGGCCTGAGGATTATTGGTCGAAGACTGCTGGACGACATTGAAGGTCACCGCCCGCGTAATAGTGCCCGAGGTCACGGTCAGGGTCACGGGGCGAACCGAAGTGTCGGAGCCCTGGGTGATCGTGGCCGTCAGCTGACCGCTGGCATTGGTCGCTGTCGCGTTATTTGTCGACACCACTGCATTGGCGTTGATTGAAACGGTAACCGGCACGTTGCCGACCGCGGCGCGGTTGGTGTCGATGGACGTCACCGTCGCCGTGATGGAGTCGGACCCCGTGTTCGTCAACGTGGCCTTGTTCAGCACAACGACGAGGTCGGCCGCCACGGCGCTCGCCGCGCCCGACGGGGTGGATGCCGGGGGATCGAAGACCGGTGTTCCGGCGCTTCCACCACCACCGCCACAGGCCGTGAGCGCTGCAGCGAGCACACCACCCAACAACGCGCGAACCGCAGTCCGGCTCCAAACATCAAACTTCAACATCTCTGCTCACTCCCGTGTGTAGCCAGCGCAGCTGACACATCGTCAATTCGGTGAATCCTCAGCGCACCGTTGACCGCTCACTGACCACCTTGGGCGTCAGGAAGATCAACAGCTCGGTCTTCGAGGTCGTGCGGGTCTTGTTCTTGAACAGGTTGCCCAGGAAAGGCACATCGCCCAGCAGCGGTACCTTGTTGACGGTCTCGCCCTCGTCCTGGGTGTAGATGCCGCCGATGACGACCGTACCGCCGTTCTCGACCAGCACCTGCGTCTGAACATGCTTGGTATTGATCGCATAGCCCTGGGGCGTCAAAGTACCGCGGCTGTCCTTGTTGACGTCCACGTTCAGGATGACGCTGCCTTCAGGCGTGATCTGCGGCGTGACCTCCAGCTTGAGGTTGGCCTTGCGGAACTGCACGGAGGTGGCGCCGCTCGCGGTGGCCACCTGATAGGGCAGCTCCTCGCCCTGCTCGATGAGGGCCTTGACCTGGTCGGCCGTGATGACGCGCGGGCTGGACACGACCTTGCCCTTGCCGTCGGATTCAAGCGCCGACAGCTCAAGGTTCAGGAAGCGGTTGGCGGTGGCACTGAACAGCGACAGCGCGACCTGGGTTGCCGTGCCGCCGCTGAACGCGTCGGACGACACGTTCGCCGGCAGGTTGACGAACTGGGTGTTGTTGTAATTGGCCGTGACCCCTTGGTTGGTCTGTGAGCCGATGCCGTTGTAGTTGCCGCCAACGGTCACGTAGTTGCCGCCACCGACGCTATAGCCCGGGATGCCTCCCTGCTGCCCGCGCAGGTCGTTCGCGCCGAGCTTGACGCCCAACGAGCGCCCGAACTTGTCGTTGGCTTCGACGATGCGCGCCTCGATCAGCACCTGGCGCACCGGGATGTCGATCTTGGCAATCATGGCCTGGATCTCTTCGAGCTTGCTCGGCACGTCCGAGACGAAGAGCTGGTTGGTACGAGGCTCGAAGATGACACTGCCGCGCGTCGAAAGAATGCGGGTGCCGGTACCACTGTTGCTGCCGCTGCTACTGCTGCTGCTGCCACCGCTGGAACCGCCACTGCCGGAGGACGTGATGCCCTGACCGGTCAAGCCCCTGGCAAGGTCCTCGGCCTTCACATAGTTGAGCTGGAAGGACTGGGTTCGCAGCGGTTCGAGCTGAGCGATGGCGGCCTTGGCCTCAAGGTCCAGCCTCTCCTTGGTGGCGAGCTCTTCCTTGGGCGCGATCCACAGCACGTTGCCGGACTTCCTCAGGCCCAGGCCCTTGGCCTGCATGATGATGTCCAGCGCTTGATCCCAGGGCACGTCCTTCAGGCGCAGCGTGACGCTGCCGGTCACGGTATCGCTGGTGACGACGTTGAAGTTGGTGAAGTCGGCAATGACCTGCAGCAGTGCCCGGACTTCGATGTTCTGGAAGTTCAGCGACAGCTTGTCACCCGCGTAGCCGGGCCCCTGGGTCAGCTTGTTCGGATCGACCTTCTGCGGCCTGACTTCCAGGACGAACTGGTTGTCGCTCTGGTAGGCGCTGTGTTCCCAGCTGCCCTTGGGTTCGACCAGCATGCGCACCCGATCGCCGACCTGGCTCGTGGTGATGGTTTGCACAGGGGTGCCGAAATCGGTCACGTCGATCTTGCGACGCAGGTTCTCCGGCAGGCTGGAACGCAGGAACTCGACCACCAGGCCATGGCCCTGCTGCTGGATGTCGACGCCGACCTGGTTGCTGGGCAGGTTGACGATGACGCGGCCCGCATCGTCCGCGCCGCGACGGAAGTCGATATCGCGCAGCGGCTGAGGTGCGGCGTTCAGGCTCTGTGCGAAATGGACCGGTTCGCCGGGAGCTTGGGCCTGGGGCAAGGGCTGCGCAGGCGCCGGGTCGAGCACGATGACCAGTGCACTGCCTTCCAGCTTGGCCGTGTAGCCCGATGCATGGCGCAGGTTCAGCACGATGCGGGAGCGTTCGCCCGCCTGCGCCACATTGGCCGAGCGCAGATTTCCCTGGTTGATGTCGATCTGGTTGCGACCGACGCCGTTCGTGACGCCCGGTAGATCGATGGCGATGCGCGGCGGCGCCTGGATCGTGAAGCCGGTCGGCAGGGCCGGCAAGGGCTCGCTCAGTTCGATCCGCACGACCTCCACACCCGCCTGCTGGCTGGTATTGATCGAGCGTATCTGCGTCTGTGCCCAAGCCGCCGGCGCGGCCAGCAACGTGAGTGCGAATCCCACCAACCAGCCACGGCCCATCGACTTATTCTCCTGCGGTGTCTTGTTCATCGTCCCTTCTCCTGTAGCTGGAGGGTACTGGTGCGCTCGATCCACTCGCCCGCAGCGTCCTGGACGACTTCTCGCAACGTGATCTCGGTCTCGCTGATCTTGGTGATGCGGCCGAAGTTCTGGCCGAGGTAGTCCCCGGCCTTGACTTGATACAACAGGTTGTCGACGCGCAACAGCGCGTAGCGACGGTTGTCGCGCGTCAGGCTGCCCACCATGGCCATGCCGTCCAGCGGATAGGCCTCCAGCGGCTCCTTGCGACGGCTGATTTCGGCCGTCAGCAGGGAATTCGGCTGGGCGGCTTCCTGCTTGATCGCGACGCTGAGCTTCTGCGGGCTGTAGGGATCCACGCCGGCCGCTGACTCATACGGCTGGGGCAGGAATTTCTTGGGCGGCAGCAGCGGCGTGACGGTGGTCTTGGCTTCCTTGCGCTCCTGCTCCATCCATTGGCGCAGCTCATCCATGTCGCCGCCACAACCAGCTAGCGGCAGCAGCACGGCGAGGGGCATCAGCAGACGCTTCATTTCTTGCCTCCCGCCGTCTTGGTCGCGGCCTTCTTCTGCTCGGCGACTTCGGTGGCATCCAGGTAGCGATAGGTGCGTGCCGTGGCTTCCATGCTGAGGGGACCGTTCGCGTCGCGCGGGCCGGCGGGTGCCACGACCACGAGGTTGTGCAAGGTGACGATGCGCGACAGATTCGACACGTCGGCCGCAAAGGCGCCGATGTCGTGATAGCGGCCCGACACCTTGACCGCGATCGGCAGCTCGGCGTAATAGTCCTTGATCAGCACCTGGCCGGGCCGGAACAGCTCAAACTGCAGGCCGCGCCCGACGCCCGCGCTGCTGATATCGGACAGCAGGGAATCGATTTCCGCCTTGCCGGGCAACTGCTTTTCAAGCTGGGTCACGTATTCCTCGACCTGGCTCTTCTGCTTGCGCAACTCGGGCAGGTTGACGGCCTGGCCCAGCTTGTTGTGATAGTCCTGGCGCAGCTGCGGTTCGCGGTCCCGTTCTGCCTCCAGGCCCGCCTGTACGTCGGACAGCACGAAGACATAGCCGGCGATGGCAACGGCCAGCATCACGACCAGCGAGGCTGCGAGCTTGGGCAGCAGCGGCCACTGGCCGGGCTCCTTGGGATTGAGGCCCTGGAACTGGCTCGCGACATCGGCGAACCAGGCGTTCAGGTCGAACTTGGATGTGGAGGTGGCCATGGGCGATCAGCTCTTCTTCGGCGCTGCGGCACCCGGCGCAGCCTCGCGCGGCGGGGTCTTGATCGAGACCTTCATCGAGAAGTCCAGCAGGCGCCGCTGGTCACGCGTGTTGGTCGTGACATTGGCCAGCTTGACTTCGATGAGATCGGGCTTCTCCAGCCATTCCGAGCTGCGCGACACGTTGCGCAGGAATTCGGACACGCGCTCGTTCGTCTGGGCAATGCCGCTGATGGTGACGAGCTTGGCGTCCTGCTTGATGGCCGTCAGATAGATGCCTTCGGGCGCGAGCCGGGCCAGATCATTGAGCAGTTGCACAGGCGTGTTGCGATCGGTCTGCAGGTCCTCGACGGCACGCTGGCGTGCCTTCAGCGACTCGATTTCGGCCTTCAGATCGGCGATGTCCTTGATCTGGGCCTCCAGCCGCGCAATCTCGCTCTGGATGTACTGGTTGTGCGACTGCTGCTCCGCAGTCAGGAACTGCAGCATCAAGTAGGCCGCCACCACCAGGCCGGCGCCGACCAGGCCAGCAAAGCCCAGGCCGGCGAAGAAGGCAGCCTTGCGCCGCTTGCGCCGCTCTTCGCGATACGGCAGCAGGTTGATCAGGATCACTGGAAGAACCTCCGCATCGCGAGGCCGCAGGCGGTCAGATAGGACGGCGCCTCACGACGCAGCTTGGGCTCGCGCACGGCCGAGCCCATGGCCATGTTCTCGAAGGGATTGACCACCATGCAGGCGAAGCCCGTCAGGTCCGTCACTCGCTCCTTCAGACCGGGCAGAGTGGCCGTGCCGCCGGCCAGCATCACGTAGTGCACCTTGTGATGCGGCGTGCTGGTGAAGAAATACTGCAGCGCCCGACCGATTTCCTGAGACAGGCTGTCGACGAAGGGGTTGAGCACGCTGCTCTCGTAATCCTCGGGCAGTTCGTTGGCGAGCTTCTTCTGCTCGGCCTCTTCGAAGGAGAAACCGTACTGCCTTGAGATGAGCTGTGTCAGCTGGGATCCGCCAAAAGACTGGTCCCGGTCGTAAAGCAGCTCGTCGTCGCGCAGCACCTTGAGGCTGGTGGTGTCGGCGCCGATCTCGAACAGCGCAACGAGCGCATCCTTGCCTTCATTGGGCAGGGCAGCGATCAAGCGGCCCATGGCCATGCGCGAGGCGTGGGACTCAATGTCCAGCACCACGGGACGCAGGCCTGCCGCTTCAGCTAGGCCCTGGCGGTCCTGCACGCGATCCTTGCGCGAGGCGGCGATCAGCACCTCGACATCGCCCACCGACGTGGGGCTGGGGCCGATGACGCAGAAGTCCAGGCTGACCTCGTCCAGCGAGAACGGGATGTACTGGTTGGCCTCGGCCTCGACCTGCAATTCGAGTTCTTCCTCGCGCAAGCCGGCGGGCAACATGATCTTCTTGGTGATGACGGCCGACTGCGGCATGGCCAGGGCGGCGTCGCGGGTCCTGCTGCCGCTGCGCGCAACGACACGGCGGACCGCGTCGGCTACCTCGTCGAACTTCTCGATCTGGCCGTCAGCAATCCAGCCCTTCTCGAAGGGCTCGCTGGCAAAACGCTCGAGCACGAATTCACCGCTCTTGGTCTGGCTCAGCTCCACCAGCTTGACGCTGGATGAACTGATATCCAGGCCAATCAGGGGGGGGTGCTTGCGACCCAAAAGTGCGTCAAGTATTCCCATGCCCTTTGTTCCCGACACGCGAGTTACGTATCGGACTATTAATAAGTTACTTGAATGCTAGCAGCAAAGCCGTTGACGCCGAACGGAAATTCGGCGCGAGCTGGTAACGCCACGTTGCTAAACATACACGATTCAACCAACTTGCAAGCTACTGAAAAACACATGTGAAGCGGTCGTTTGGCACACGGTTTGATGCGTGCGCGGGTATACAAGGATGCCGAGGCGGCGCTTCCTATAATCCGCCGCCTCCTCCCAACGCGCCCGCGGGCGCGCCCCGCCGGCTCATGATCGACAAGCCCCGCTCTGCTGCACCCAGTCCTTCGCCCGCCGGCACACCCACCTCCCGTCCCCTCTCCGGCCTGAGCTCCCGCCTCGGTCGCTGGGCCTTGTGGGCTCTGGGCGTCGTGGCAGGCGGCATCGCGGCCGTGTGCCTGCTGCTGGCCTTGGGTCTGGCCCTGGCCTATCCCAACCTGCCCGACATCAGTGGTCTGACGGACTATCGACCCAAGCTGCCCATGCGCGTGCTGTCCACTGACGGTGTGCTGCTGGGCGAGTTTGGCGAGGAGCGCCGCAACTACCTGCCAATCCGCGAGATTCCCAAGGTCATGCAGGAGGCCGTGCTGGCTATCGAGGACGCACGCTTCTATCAGCATGGCGGCGTCGACTACCTGGGCATCATCCGCGCGGGCCTGGCCAATGTGGGCGAGTCGCGCAGCCAGGGCGCATCGACCATCACGATGCAGGTGGCGCGCAACTTCTACCTTTCCACGGAAAAGACCTTCACGCGCAAGATCTACGAGATTCTGCTGGCGCTGAAGATCGAGTCGGCGCTGTCCAAGGAAAAGATCCTCGAGATCTACATGAACCAGATCTTCCTGGGCCACCGCGCGCATGGCTTCGCGGCAGCCAGCGAGATCTACTTCGGCAAGACGTTGGACAAGCTCAGCATCGCCGAGGCTGCGATGCTGGCCGGCCTGCCCAAGGCGCCGTCGGCCTACAACCCCATCAACAACCCGCGCCGCGCGAACATCCGTCAGCAATACATCATCGAGCGGATGTATGAGACGGGCTACATCACCGAGGAGCAGCGTGATGAGGCCAAGGCCGAGAAGCTGCGCATCCGCCCGGTGCAGGAGTCGGTATCGCATGCCGAGTTCGTCGCCGAGGCGGCGCGCCAGCTGATCTTCAGCCAGTATGGCGACGAAGCCTATTCGCGAGGGCTGAACGTCTATCTGACGCTGAACAGCGCCGAGCAGAACACGGCCTACCGCGCGCTGCGCCGTGGCATCCTCGACTACGAGAAGCGCCAGGTCTACCGCGGCCCCGAGGCCTATGCCGATCTGCCGAGCGACGCCAAGGAACTGGACGCGCGCATCGCGCTGGTGCTGGCCGACCACCCTGCCAATGACGAGCTGCTTGCCGCCGTCGTGCTGGAGGCCGATCCCAAGAAGGTGACGGCGGTGCTGCAAAGCGGCGACGTGATCGCCATCATCGGCGAAGGTCTCAAGCCTGCCACCTCCGGCCTGTCCGACAAGGGCAATCCCAAGACCCGCATCCGCCGAGGCGCCGTCATCCGCGTCGTCAAGGGCGCCAAGCAGAAGGACGGCGGCGAGTGGACCGTCACCCAACTGCCCGAGGTCGAGGGCGCCTTCGTGTCCCTGGACCCGAAGACCGGCCAGGTGCACGCCATGGTCGGCGGCTTCGACTACAACAAGAACAAGTTCAACCATGTGACCCAGGCCTGGCGTCAACCGGGTTCGAGCTTCAAGCCCTTCATCTACTCGGCGGCGCTGGAGAAGGGCTTCACGCCGGCCACCATCGTCAACGATGCGCCGCTGTTCTTCGACGCTGGCACGACCGGCAGCCAGCCCTGGGAGCCCAAGAACTACGACGGCAAGTTCGAAGGCCCGATGCCGCTGCGCACGGCGCTGGCCAAATCCAAGAACATGGTCTCCATTCGCGTGCTGCACTCCATCGGCGTGCGCTACGCGCAGGACTGGATCACGCGCTTCGGCTTCGAGGCCGAGAAGCACCCTGCCTATCTGACCATGGCCCTGGGCGCCGGCTCGGTGACGCCCATGCAGATGGCCCAGGGCTATGCGGTGTTCGCCAACGGCGGCTATCGCGTCAGCCCGCAGCTCATCGCCAGGATCACCGACAACAAGGGCCGGTTGCTCTACGAAGCCCTGCCCGTCACGCTGACCGACGACACCCGCGCCATCGAGCCACGCAACGCCTTCCTGATGAGCAGCCTGCTGCAGGAGGTCACGCGCAGCGGCACCGCAGCCCGCGCCCAGGCGACGCTGAAGCGTCCCGACATCTATGGCAAGACCGGCACGACCAATGATTCGATGGATGCCTGGTTCGCCGGCTACCAGAAGGATCTCGTCGCCATCGTCTGGATTGGCTATGACCAGCCGCGCAAGCTCGGCGACCGCGAGACGGGCGGAGGCTTGAGCCTGCCGGTCTGGATCGAGTACATGGGCTTTGCGCTGAAGAACAAGCCCGTCGACGAAATCACGCCGCCGGAAGGCATCGTCAACGTCAATGGCGAGTGGTTCTACGAGGAATACACAACCGGCAACGGCGTGCGTGAACTGTCCAGCGAACCCGCGGCGGTACCTGGCGCGGCGACCGAGGACGAAAAGAAGTCCATCCTGGACCTCTTCAAGAGATAGCGGCTCAGGCGCTGAACTTCAGCGCCTGGCCGGCTTGCTCGCTTGCGCAGCGCGACAGGCGCGCGAGGAATTCCTGGTCTTCGCGGTCCACCCATTGCGAGCCGTCCCACTTGAAGTGATAGCCGCCCGAGCGCGCCGCAAGCCAGATCTCCTGCAGCGGGGGCTGGGTGTTCAGCACGATCTTGCTGCCTCCGGGCATGCTCAGCTCCAGCAGGCCACCGGTGCGATGGGTGTCGATGTCCACCACGTCGGCCTCGAGCCAGGCATCGATCTGCTCCTCGATGCGAGCGAGCAGGGCGTGGGCCTTGGCGTGGTAATCGGCGTCGGACAGGGGCATAAACTGGGCGGATGAAGAAGACTGCCGCCAGTTTAGGTGTCCTGCTGATCACCCTTACCGCCCTCATGGGTTGTGGGCAGAAGGGGCCGCTGACCCTGCCCAAGCCGGCCGGCGCGGCCTCTGCTCCGGCGTCTGGCCCTGCGCGCTAGTCCCGGCCTTCTTCCACCGCGTGGCAGGCCACGCGCACGCCCTTGATCTCCAGCAGCGCCGGCCGCTCGGCCTTGCAGCGCACATTGGCCAGCGGGCAGCGTGGGTGGAAACTGCAGCCGCTCGGCGGATTCAGCGGGTTGGGCACCTCGCCCTGCACCGGCGTGCGGGCGCGGCCAGTCATGTGGATGTCGGGAATCGCGTCCAGCAGCATGCGCGTGTAGGGATGGCGCGGCCGCGCGAACAGCTCGGCCTTGTCGGCCACTTCGACCAGGCGGCCGAGGTACATGACGCCGACCTGGTCGGCCACATGGCGAACCACAGCCAGGTTGTGCGAGATGAAGAGGTAGGTCAGGCCGCGTTCGCGCTGAAGATCCTTCATGATGTTGAGGACCTGAGCCTGCACGGACACGTCCAGCGCCGACGTCGGCTCATCGCAGACAAGGAATTCGGGTTGCGTCGCGAGCGCACGGGCGATGGAGATGCGCTGACGCTGGCCGCCGGAGAACTGGTGCGGGAATTTCTCGGCATCGGCCGGATTCAAGCCGACCGAGCTGAGCAGCTCACCGACGCGCTGCCTGGCCTCCGCGTCGCTTGGGATCAGGCCGTGCTCGCGCAGTGGCTCGGCGACGATATCCAGCACCTTCCAGCGCGGGTTCAACGACGCATAGGGATCCTGGAAGATCATCTGCATGCGCCGGCGCAGCTTCAGGGCGCCGGCACCGGCCAGCGTCTTGGCGATGTCCTCGCCGTCGAAGCTGACCGCGCCGCGCGTCGTCGCGTACAGCCCAACCAGCAGGCGTGCGACCGTGCTCTTGCCGCAGCCACTCTCGCCGACGAGAGCCAGCGTCTTGCCGCGCTCGATGCTGAAGGACACGCCGTCCACCGCATGCACAAAAGCCCTGGGCTTGCGCTCGACGACGCGGTTCAGCCAGGGGGGTGAAACGTCAAAGATCTTGGCAAGGTCCCGTACCTCGACGAGGGGCGTGCTCATCGCGGCACCTCCACGGTGACAGGCCGCCAGCATGCCGCAGTCGTCGCGCCAACCTGGACCAGTTCGGGCCGCTCGGCACGGCAACGCTCGACAACGCGAGGGCAGCGCGGGTTGAAGGCGCATCCCGGTGGGATCGCAGTGAGGCGCGGCATCGAGCCATCGATCTGCAGCAGGCGTTCGCGATCCTCGTCCATCGCCGGGATGGACCCCATCAGCCCGACGGTATAGGGGTGGGCCGGGTGGTGGATGACGTCGGCCACCGGGCCGATCTCGGCGATGCGGCCGGCGTACATGACGGCGACGCGGTCGCAGGTTTCGGCGATGACGCCCATGTCGTGAGTGACCAGCATGACGGCCGCGCCCTGCTCGCGGCAGACCTTCCTCAGCAGCGCAATGATCTGCGCCTGGATTGAGACGTCCAGCGCCGTGGTCGGCTCGTCGGCGACGATGAGCTTGGGGTTGGCCGCCAGGGCCAGCGCGATGACGACACGCTGGCGCATGCCGCCGGAAAACTGGTGCGGGAAGTGATCGACCCGAGCCTCGGGCGCCGGAATGCCGGTGGACGCCAGCAGTTCGACGGCCCGGGCCCGGGCCTGGGCGGCGCTCAAATCAAGGTGGGTCGTGATCGTCTCGGTGAGTTGCCGGCCAACTGTGTAGAGCGGATTCAGCGACGTCAGCGGATCCTGGAAGACAGCGCCGATCTCCTTGCCGCGGATACGGCGCATCTGCTCGTAAGGCAGGTTGTCGATGCGCCGGCCCGCGAGCCTGATCTCGCCGGCGGCGATGCGGCCCGGCGGGTCCAGCAGGCCAATGATGGCCGCACCGGTCAGCGACTTGCCGGCGCCGGATTCGCCGACGACGCCAAGGATCTCACCGGGAGCGATCGAGAAAGAGATGTCGTCCAGCGCCAACAACGTGCCGCGGCGGGTCGGGAACTCCACCCGCAGGTGGCTGACTTCAAGCAAAGGGACAGTCATCGCAGACGGGGGTTGAGCGCGTCACGCAGCCAGTCGCCCAGCAGGTTCACACTGAGCGTGATCAGCACCAGCGTCAGGCTGGGCCAGGCGGTGATCCACCATTCGCCCGAGAACAGGTAGTCATTGCCATTGCGGATCAGCGTACCCAGGGACGGGCTGGTCGCCGGCACGCCGACGCCGAGAAAGGACAGGGTCGCCTCGGTAATGATGGCCGACGCGATCTGGATGGTGGCCAACACCAGCACCGGCCCGAGCACATTGGGCAGCACATGGCGACGCATGATGCGCAGCGAGCCGACGCCGATGACGCGAGCGGCCTGCACGTACTCCTTGTTGCGCTCCACCAGCGTCGAGCCGCGCACGGTGCGTGCGTACTGCACCCAGCCCGTCAGCGCAATCGCCAGCACGAGGACGACGAAGGCCAGCATGTCGGGAGCGTGCGGGAAGAGGCTGCGGCCGACGCCGCTGATCATCAGCGCGACGAGGATGGACGGGAAGGACAGCATCACATCGCAGATGCGCATGATGAAGGCGTCCGTGCGGCCGCCAACGAAGCCCGCCAGCAGGCCCAGGCTGACGCCGATCAGGATGGACAGCAGCACCGAGGCGATGCCGACGAGCAGCGAGATGCGCGCGCCGTACATCAGCGCGGACAGAATGTCGCGGCCCTGGCCGTCCGTGCCGAGCCGGTACCTGGCTTCGCCGCCATCGACCCAGGCCGGCGGCTTGAGCGAGTCCATCAGTTCCAGCGTCGCCAGGTCGAAAGGGTTGTGCGGCGCCACAAGCTCCGCAAACAGCGCGCAGACAAGGCAGACCAGCGCAATGGCGGCGGCCAGCATCGCGACCGGCGAGTTCCGAAAGGAATGCCAGACGTCGCCGTCGAAGAAGCCGCGCAGCGCGGATGCCGACGGGGTGGAGTTGGGATTGGCGTCGACTGCCATGGTCAATGTGCTTTGCCCTCAACGCGCAGGCGCGGATCGACGGCGAAATAGAGGAGGTCAACGCCCAGATTGATGACGACGAAGATCAGCGAGATCAGGCAGAGATAGGCGGCCATCACGGGGATGTCGGCGAACTGCACGGCCTGGATGAAGAGCAGGCCCATGCCGGGCCACTGGAAGACCTGCTCGGTGATGATGGCAAAGGCAATCAATGAGCCGAGTTGCAGGCCGGTGATCGTGATGACGGGCACCAGCGTGTTCTTCAATGCATGGCCGAAATAGACGCTGCGGTCCGTCAGGCCGCGGGCGCGGGCAAAGCGGATGTAGTCGGTGCGCAGCACCTCCAGCATCTCGGCGCGCACGAGCCGCATGATCAGCGTCAGTTGGAAGGCCGACAGCGTGAAGGCCGGCAAGACGAGGTGCAGCAGGCCGTCGCGCGTCAGCAGGCCCGAGGTCCACGCTCCCAGGGCAACGACTTCGCCGCGGCCGAAGCTCGGCAGCCATTTGAGTTCGACCGCGAAGATCCAGATCAGCACGATGCCGATGACGAAATTGGGCAGGCTGACACCGAACAGCGTGCCCGTCATCAGCAGTTGCGCGCTTGCCTTGCCGCGGCGCAGCGCCGCATAGACGCCCAGCGGGATGCCCAGGCCGAGCGCAATCAGGCCGGCGACGAGAGCGAGCTCCAGCGTCGCCGGGAAGCGCTCGACGATGAGGCTTGAAACCTTGCGGCCCTGGCGCAGGCTGATGCCGAATTCGCCCTGGGCCGCGTTGACCGCGAAGCGCGCGAATTGCACGGGAAAGGGCTGATCCAGGCCCAGATCCTTGCGCAAGGCGATGCGCTGCTCCTCGGTCGCATCCTGGCCCAGCAGATTCGTGACCGGGTCGCCCACGTACTGAAACAGCATGAAGGCGATGAAGGCGACCGTCAGCATGACGACGAGAGCCTGGACAAGGCGGCGAAGGATGAAGACCAGCATGAAGACTTTGAAGCGAGCGCGTCTTTGCGCGGCGCGAAGGCGGGATCATGGCGAAGTGCGGGGGCCGGGGCTTCCCGGGAAAGCCCTAGCTCCGCGAGCCTGAGCCGCCAATGAAAACGGGCCGCTTTCGCGGCCCGTCGAGACGCCTCGCGAGGCCGAAGCCCCGCATCGGCATCAGAAGCGGTGACGCAGACCGACCATCGCGCCGCCACGCTTGCCAGCGCCGTTCAGGAACAGCACCTCGCCCTTGAGCTTGGTGTAGTCCATTTCCAGGTAGGCGTCGGTGCGCTTGGAGAACGCGTAGTCGAGGACGACGGCGAAGAAGTTAGCCTTGGACTTGGTGTTGGCGTTCGTCGAGAAACCGCCAGGCGCCGCTGCAAAGGCCGCACTGAACGGGCCCAGGTTCTGGACCGTGCCGTAGTGCGTTTGTTCGGTCAGCCAGGCATTCGCGCCGATGTTCAGCTGAGGCGTCAACTGATAGGTCGCGCCGAACATGATCATGGTGCGCTTCTTGATGTCAGCCGCATCGCCATTGAAGATGTTCGCGCCCAAGATACCGCCGGTATAGGCTGTACGCGTCGCCAGGGCGATATTGGCCGGGCCGCCGGCGGCGGTCGAGGCCGCGAAAGCTGCGGGGCTGCTCAGGCTCAACAGCGTGAAGGGGTTTTCGAACTTGTTCTCGCCCCACGACGCATGCAGGTAGAGCGGGCCATTCGTGTACGAGCCGCCGAGGACGGTCGCCTTGATCTTCTTGCCGGTCTGCTCGGTCGCCTGCAGATATGCGGCGCCCGCGCCGAACTTACCATCGTTGTAGCGAACCAAGCCGCCGACGGTCTTGTTCGGGAAAGCCGCGGCAGCGCCCGATTGACCTTCACCGGCGCTCACCTGGACTTCGGCATAGAAGCTGCCAAACTGGGCCAGGTACTTGACCATGTTGTCCTGACGCGCGGCCATGGACATGCCGATTTCGGGCTTGTACGCCTCGATATACGGCGAGTAGCGGAAGGATGCGAAGGTCGACGTGTAGACGTCGAACAGGATGTTGTATTGACGGCCGAGGCGGATCTGGCCCAGGTCACTGGACTGCAGGCCAACCCAGGCTTGACGCCAGAAATCGGAAGTAGAGGCGGCAGCGCCGGTATCCGAACTGAGGCGATGCTCCATGTTCACCAGAGCCTTGAGACCGCCGCCCATGTCTTCCACGACATTCACGCCCAGACGGCTTTGCGACATGCCGCCAGGGATCAACTGCTTTGGTGCAGCTCCAGGATTGACGTTGGTGGTGTAACGCGCGGCAGCGTCCACGATGCCGTACAGGGTCACGGTGGACTGGGCCCAAGCGGAAGAGGTGCAAGCGGCCAGAGCGGCAACTGCCAGAGTGGCTTTTTTCATCAAGGTTGTCTCCTGCGAAGAAAAGTGAACTTTTTGATTCTCAGTGATGCGCCCTGCCATAACGCGAGCTCTGTTGTTGATTTCCCACAGCAATTCCCCTGTCCCGCATGGGACAAAAGAAAAGCCGCCCGAAGGCGGCTTGGCTGATTTCGCTGCGGCCGAGAGGCCGCTCGACATCAGAAGCTGTGACGAACGCCGACGTCGTAGCCGGTGGACTTCAGGCCGTTGGAGGTCGCTGCAGGAGCGCCGCCGACGGCGAAGCGCGCAGCGCCACTGTTCTTCAGCTGCGAGAACGTCGTGTACAGCGCGGTACGCTTGGACAGGTTGTAGATGTAGCCAGCCGCGAACAGCTTCGCATCGCCGATGGCGGTGTAGCCCGCGACGGCCGTCTCGGCGCCAGCATTGGCCTTGGCGTCCGTGAATGAGGCCCACAGTTGACCCTGGCCAAGCGGTGCCGTCACGGCAGCCGTCAGGATCTGCTGCTTGCGCGACAGGTACTTGGACTCCGTGTAGGACAGGGACGGGCGAATCACGCCGAAGTCGTAGGCTGCACCGATCGAGGTCAGCTTGAACTTGCTGCTGTCACCCGCGTTGGACGTGCTGGCATAGGCGCCCGACACGTGCAGGGGACCCTGCTTATAGCCCAGACGAACGGACTGGCCCTTGTTCGTGTCCACGCCTTCACCAGCCGAGATGTCCACACCGCCGTAGAAGCCGCCGAGATTGGCCGGCAGGGAATACGAGACGAGGTTGTCAGCACGGCCGAAAGACGTACCGTTGCCGCTGCCCAGGTTGCTGTACAGCACGCTGACGCTGCCCAGGCCGGTGAATGCGGACGGGTCGAAGTCTTCGACGTGCAGGCGCGAGACGGTCTTGTTGCGGCCGAGGCGCACTTCACCGAAGTCGCCGCTCAGGCTGACCGTGGCGCGGCGACCCCAGAAGGCGCTACCGCCACCAGCGACACCGGTGTCGGTATCGACTTGGGATTCCAGCCAGAAGCCAGCCTTCAGGCCGCCGCCCAGATCTTCGGTGCCACGCACGCCGAAACGGCTGGTGTTCAGACCGCTGGAGTCCAACTTCTTCACCGTGAGACCGCCGGTCTTGACGTACTTCAGGTCGGCATCAATGACGCCAAACAGAGTGACGGACGATTGCGCGACGGCAGCGCCGCCGGTCAGACCGAGGACGGCCAAGGCAATCAGAGCTTTCTTCATTCGATACTCCTAGGTATTCATCCGAGTCGCCGAGCGAACAGGCCACAGCGACTTACCTCCTATGAGGAAGTGCGCGTATTCCACTACAGGTTTGAGATGCTGGGGAATTCACGGATATGAAATTATGTGTTGTCGTTGCCGATCCACAACGCCGCCCCAGATTCACCATTTCTTCATCGAAACATTGCTTAACTGAATGCAACCTCGAGCAAGCAATTCACATCGTCGTGATCTGGACTTTCGGGACAGGTTGATCAGCGCGCTCGACGCCGGGCTTCGCACCGTGTTCGTGCCCACCCGCGCCACCCGCCAGTCGCCGTCGGCGGCCCAGTCGCCGGTCGAGTTGGATGCGGCAGACCAGCAGCACGCGGCAGCGCTGATGCGCGTCAATCACGTCGGTGAAATCTGCGCCCAGGCGCTTTACCAGTCACAGGCGCTGTTCAGCCGCAACGAGCAGCTGCGGCGGCACTTCGAACAAGCCGCCCAGGAAGAACTGGATCACCTCGCCTGGACGGCCGACCGGATCGCCGAACTGGATGGCCATACCAGCCACCTCGCGCCGCTCTGGTGGGCCGGTGCCTTCGCCTGGGGCAGCCTGGCTGGGCTGGCCGGCGATCAATGGAGCCTTGGCTTCGTCGTCGAAACGGAGCGCCAGGTCGAAGCCCACTTGGCCTCGCATCTTCAACGCCTGCCTGAGGCCGACGCGCCATCCCGCGCCATCGTCGACCAAATGCGGCGCGAGGAAGCCGAGCATGCCGACGCGGCCGTTGCCGCCGGCGCGCGGCCATTGCCCGCGCCCATTGCGGAGCTGATGCGCGCGGCAGCCAAGGTCATGACGACCGTGGCTCACCACATCTGATCAGACCTGGCTCAAACTTCAGTGACCTCGAAAGAGGTACTGATGGCCGAGGTCTTGGCCAGCATGGCTGTCGCCGAACAGTATTTCTCGTGCGACAGCGCCACTGCGCGCTCGACGATCTCAGGCTTCAGCCCCTTGCCGCTGACGATGAAGTGAAAGTGGATGGCTGTGAAGACCTTGGGATCGCTGGTGGCGCGCTCGGCCTTCAGCGTCACCTTGCAGCCACGCACATCATGGCGGCCGCGTTTGAGGATGAGCACCACGTCATAGGCCGTGCAGCCGCCCGTACCCGCCAGCACGGTTTCCATGGGCCGCGGCGCCAGGTTGCGCCCGCCACCGTCCGGCGCGCCGTCCATGCTCAGCACATGACCGCTGCCGGTCTCGGCCACGAAGCTCATGCCACTCGGGCCCTCAGGACCCAGCCAACTGACGGTGCATTCCATGGTCATCTAGAGTCAAAGCTCCAATTCGTTCACGAAAAATATTGCAGCGCAGCATAACTCGGCGCTAAACTGCCACTCAAGCGAAAACGTTTTCGCACCGATTGTCTCCTCCACCGCCTCCATGGTGGATTCAACCCGAGCTTGCAAAAGCTCGGGTTTTTTTTCGCCGAAGGCAGGCAAGCGGCGCCCCATGAGGGTCTCCCCTATCATGCGGCGCCGCAACAAGACATCATGGAGAGACGATGAGCCCCGCCCGGCCGCCCGTAGGGGCTCAACTCCCGCCCGGCGGGACAGCGCGCAGCGCGAAGGGTGCCGCAGGGACCTCTCCCTCGCGCCGACGCCAGCCCCCCGCCAAGGCGCCGTCCAGCACGTCATCTCAGGTGCCCGCGATGCTGCCGCCCGGCAGCAGCTATCTGCAGCGAATCCTGAACGCCCGGGTCTACGAAGTCGCCCGCGAGACCCATCTCCACGCCGCCGCCAAGCTATCCAAGCGTCTGTCCAACAAGGTCTGGCTCAAGCGCGAGGACGAGCAGGACGTCTTCAGCTTCAAGCTGCGCGGTGCCTATAACAAGATGGCGCATCTGTCGGCCGAACAACGCGCGGCCGGCGTCATCTGCGCTTCGGCAGGCAACCACGCCCAGGGCGTGGCGCTGTCGGCGAAAAAGCTCGGCTGCCGCGCCGTCATCGTGATGCCGGTGACCACGCCCCAGGTCAAGGTCGAGGCAGTGCGCGGCCACGGCGGCGAAGTCGTGCTGTTCGGCGAGAGCTTCACCGACGCCTATGGTCACGCCAAGGAACTGGAGAGCGCGCAAGGCCTGACCTTCGTCCACCCCTTTGACGACCCCGACGTCATCGCCGGCCAGGGCACCATCGCCATGGAGCTGCTGCGCCAGCATCCCGGCCCCATCGACGCGATCTTCGTCGCCATCGGCGGCGGCGGCCTCATCTCCGGCGTTGCTGCCTACGTCAAAGCGCTGCGTCCGGAGATCAAGATCATCGGCGTACAGACCACCGACTCTGACGCCATGCTGCGCTCGGTGAAGGCCGGCAAGCGCGTGACGCTCAGTGACGTCGGCCTGTTCGCCGACGGTACCGCCGTCAAGCTGGTGGGCGAGGAAACCTTCCGCATCGCTCGCGAGCTGGTTGACGACTACATCGTCGTCGACACCGACGCCGTTTGCGCGGCCATCAAGGATGTCTTCGAGGACACGCGTTCCATTCTTGAGCCCTCAGGGGCGATGAGCGTCGCCGCCGTCAAGCAATACGCCGCGACGACTGGCGCCAAGGGCGAAACGCTGGTCGCCATCACCTGCGGCGCCAACATGAACTTCGACCGCCTGCGCTTCGTCGCCGAGCGGGCCGAGGTCGGCGAGCACCGCGAGGCGTTGTTTGCCGTCACCATCCCCGAGGCGCGCGGCAGCTTCAAGCGCTTCTGCGAGTTGCTCGGCCCGCGCAGCGTCACCGAGTTCAACTACCGCATCGCCGGCGCGGACGTCGCCCATATCTTCGTCGGTATCGCCATCTCCAAGCCCGACGACGCTGCCAAGCTGGCCCGCACCTTCAGCAAGGCCGGCTTCGAGACGCTGGACCTGACCAACGACGAGCTCGCGAAGCAGCACATCCGCCACATGGTGGGTGGGCGCAGCGAACTGGCGCGCGACGAGCGCCTCTATCGCTTCGTCTTTCCAGAACGGCCGGGCGCACTGATGCGCTTCCTGTCCAGCATGCACCCCGACTGGAACATCAGCCTTTTCCACTACCGCAACCAGGGTGCGGATTACGGCCGCATCCTTGTCGGCATCCAGGTTCCCAGGGGCGATGCGGCGGCTTTGCGAGAGTTCCTCAACGGCTTGAACTACCCCTTCGAAGACGAAACCTCCAATCCGGTCTATCGCTTGTTCCTCGGTTGAGTTGAAATGCGGGGTCTGACAACGCCTGCGCCATGACCGTTGCCCAACAGTCGCTGATCTCCCCCACCGCCAATCCCGAGCTGGAAAAAGCCCTGCGTGACCGCGTCGATCGACGCTCGGCCATCGCTGGCGGCCTCGGCGAACTGGAACCACTGGCCGTCCGCCTCGGGCTCGTGCAGAACAGCCTGACGCCGCGCTTTCGCGACCCGGTGCTCGGTCTTTTCGCTTCCGATCACGGCATCGTCGTCGACGGCGTCGGCGCCCAATGGGGCCGTGCCACCAGGGACCAGGTGCAGATGGCCCTGCATGCCCAGTTGCCGGTGTCAGTCTTTGCCCGGCTGCAGGGCCTGCACCTGACCGTCGTCGACTGCGGCGTCGCCGAGAACCTGCCCCCTCACGCCCGGCTGCTGGCGCGCAAGGTCGCCCATGGCACGCGCAACGCGCGCACCGCGCATGCGATGAGCGTCGAGCAGGCCCACGCCGGCGTGCGCGTCGGCATGGAGATCGCCGACAACCTGCCCGGCAATGTGCTGGCCTGCGCCTCCATGGGCCAGGGCTCGCCCGAATGCGCCGCCCTGGTGCTGGCGCGGCTGTCCGACCAACCGGTGCGCGACTTCATCGTCTCTGGCCCGACCATGCGCCAGGACGATCTCGTCCATCTGCTCGACGTGCTGCAAGGCGCCCTGGCCCGCCATCGCGACGCCAAGGACCCCATGGACATCATCGCGGCCTTCGGTGGCCACGAGATCGCCGTCATGGTTGGCGCCATGCTCGTCGCGGCCAGCAAGCGCAGCCTCATCATCGTGGACGGCATCGCCGCCTGCGCAGCCCTCAAGCTCGCGTCGCTGATCTGCGCGCCGGTGACCGACTACGCGGTGTTCTGCCGCAGCCATGTGCACCGCGGCCTGGATGAAGCGCTGGCCCTGTTCCATGCCTCCGCCTTGCTTGAACTGGGCATGGACAGCGCCGACGGCACCGGCGCGGCCCTGGCCTGGCCGATGATCCGCGCCGCCGCCGCTCTGCTGACCGATCTGCACGAGGTCGCCGAAGCCCGCGTCGCGGCCCGCCCCGACCCCGGCGCCCACGTCCCGACGCTGGGCGCCTAACGCCAGGTCAGCGCTGCTGCTCCTCGCGCGTCGGCGGCGAGGCCTGATTTGCCGGCGCCGCGCCATAGGTGGCCGGCACGGGCGGCGGCGCATTGCCGCGCCGCGGCAGGCCCTGTGCGTTGGGCGCGGCATTGGGATTGCCATTCGGATTGCCGCCCAGCACCACCGGAGATGGCGCAGCCGGCGGCAGCGCGCCCGTGGCCGCAGCGGCCGGCGGGCTGATCTGCAAGACCTGGCTTGGCGCCTGGCCGATGCGGCCCAGGCTGGCGCTGCGCACGTCCACGCGCAGCAGGCGCAACTCGCCGTCGACCACTGCGCCGACGCGCACCGTGCGCGCCACGCCGTCCACCTCGATCAGCGCGACGCCCTCGCCGGCCTCGGCCGCCTTCGCGTTCTTGGGCGCAACGACACCCAGCAGGCGCAGCCGCGTCGATACCGCGACCTCGGGCTCGGGCACCGCCTCGGGCGCCGTCACGCCGAGCAGCCGGCTCAGGTCGACCGCGCCGCCGCGCCCCTCACCGGCCGGCAGCACCGAAGCCGGCATGGCCAGCGGCCGTGCGAGCAGTTGCAGGCTCCAGTAAGCCACCGAGCCGCCGAGCAGCAGCCACACCGTAAACGCCATCGTTCGAGCAAGCATGGCCCATTATGATGGCCCGCTCACCGCAGCTCAGCGCTTCCACGCCCCCAGACATGCGTCGCTCCTCCCTCACCGGCTCCGTTGCCCGCGGCTTCACGCTGATCGAACTGTTGGTCGTGCTCGTCATCATCGGCGTGCTCGCGGCCCTCGTCGTGCCCAACGTGCTGGACCGCGCCGAAGACGCTCGCGTCACCGCCGCCCGCACCGACGTCAACAACCTGATGCAGGCGCTCAAGATCTACAAGCTGGACAACCAGCGCTATCCGAGCTCAGAGCAGGGCCTGGACGCCCTCGTGCACAAGCCCACGGCCGGCAACCCGCCGCCGAACTGGAAGCCCTATCTCGACAAGCTGCCCAACGACCCCTGGGGCCACCCCTACCAGTACGCCAATCCCGGCGTGAAGGGCGAGGTTGATATCTATAGCTTTGGCGCCGACGGCCGCGCCGGCGGCGAGGGCCGTGACGCGGACATCGGTTCCTGGCAGTAAGTCCAGGGGCTTCACGCTCATCGAGCTGCTGGTCGTCGTCGCACTGATCGCGATCACCAGCGCCACGATCACGCTGGCGCTGCGCGACCCCGCCGAGCTGCAGCTGCAGCGCGAAGCCCAGCGCCTGGCCGCACTGCTGGAGACGGCGCGCGCCGAGAGCCGCGCGTCGGGCCTGGACGTGCGCTGGATCCCCAAGGGCATCAAGACCGGTGACGACTTCCGCTTCGAAGGCCTGCCCCGCACCATCCAGCTGCCGACGCGCTGGCTCGGCGAGCCGGTGGCCGTGCTGATCGAGAACGCGACCGCCACCAACCCTGGCCTGAGGCTCGGCCCCGAACCCGTCATCCCCGCCCAGCGCCTGCGCCTGCAGCTCGGCAGCCAGCAACTCGTGCTGGCCACCGACGGCCTGGCCGCCTTCGACATCGTCACGCCGCAATGAATCCCGTGCATGACCAGCGCGGCTTCACGTTGATCGAGGTCCTCGTCGCCCTGGTCATCGTCGCCATTGCGCTGGGCGCCGGCATCAAGGCTGCCGGGGCATTGACCAACAACGCCGAGCGCCTGGCCCAGGTCAGCGCTGGCCAATGGTGCGCCGAGAACCTGTTGACCGAATTGCGCTTGACCCAGCAGTTTCCCGACATCGGCGAATCGCCCTTCAGCTGCGAGCAGCTCGGCCGCAGCTATGGCGGCAAGCTCAGGGTCAGCCCGACGCCCAACCCACTGTTCCGCCGCGTCGACGCCGACGTCACCGACGACCAGGGCCGCCCCGTGCTCAGCCTGAGCACCATCATGGGCAAGTTCTGATGAAGGTGCGCGGCTTCACCCTCGTCGAGGTGCTCGTCGCCCTGGTCGTCATGGCGACCATGGCGGCCATGGCTTGGCGCGGCATCGACGCCCTCGTGAGAAGCCGCGAGATCGCCCAGGCCCACCTGGCCCAGACCGCCCGGCTGCAGACCGTGCTGGCGCAGTGGGAGGTCGACCTGCACGCCTTGCAGGACAGCCACAGCACCGTGCAACCCATCGCTTTCGACGGCGGCAACCTCGTGCTGACCCGCCAGGCGCCGACCGGTTTGCAGGTCGTCGTCTGGACCCTGCGCGAAGGCAGCCTATGGCGATGGGAAAGCCCGGCGCAGCGTACCGTGCAGGACCTCGAAGACCAGCGCCAGCGCGGCCTGCAGCAACTGGACCAGCGCAACCCGGCCCTACGCGCATTCGACGGCGTGGCCGGCTGGCAGTTCTATTGCTACTGGGGCAATGCCTGGAGCAACTGCCAGTCCACCGGCGGCAACGGCAACGACAACGCCGGCCCCGTCAACCCCAAGACGCCGACCCAGCCGCCCGCCGGCCTGCGCGTGGCCATGCAGTTCGCCGAGGGCAGCGGCCTGACTGGCACGCTGACGCGCGAGCTGGAAGTGACCGTTCGATGAAGACTCGTCAGAGCGGCGCCGCCTTGCTGACGGCCATGATCATCGTCACGCTGATTGCCAGCCTCGCCGCCGGCATGGTCTGGCAGCAGTACCGCGCAGTGCAGATCGAAGCCGCCGACCGCGCCCGCGCGCAGAGCGCCTGGATCCTGCAGGGCGCGCTGGACTGGGCCCGTCTGATCCTGAAAGAGGACGCCCGAGGCAACAGCCAGCAGCGGAAGAAGATCGACCACCTCGGCGAGCCCTGGGCCGTGCCGCTGGCCGAGGCGCGGCTGTCCACCTTCCTGGCTGCCGACCGAACGGCGGCCAGCGACGACGACGGCCCCGAGGCCTTCCTGTCCGGCACCATCGAGGACGCGCAGAGCCGCTACAACCTGCGCGCACTGCTCGGCGGTGCAAAGGTGCCGGAGTTGGAGCAGCGCGTGCTGGAGCGGCTGTGCAGCCAGGTCAACGCGGCGCCCGGCGCGGCTGCCGTCATCGTCACCGGCCTGCGGAGCGCTTTCCCGGCGCCGGCCAGCGCCGCCAGCGGGCCCGGCGCGCCTGCGAGCGATGCGGCCATCAGCGAGTCCGGCCCCCTGCAGCCGGCCGGCCTGGACCAGCTCGCCTGGCTGGGCCTGGACGCCGACACCCTCAAGCGCCTGCAGCCCTATGTGGTGCTGCTGCCCAAGCCCACGCCGGTCAACTTGAACACCGCGCCGCGCGAAGTCATCGCAGCGCTGTTCGAGGGCGTCGACCTCGCCTCGGCCGAGCGCCTGGTGCAGGGCCGCAAGGCCCAGCCGCTACAGAACGTCGACGATGCCAAGAATTTCCTGCCCGCCGCTGTCGACCTCAGCGGCAACCGGGCGTCGGTGGATTCGTCCTACTTCATCGTCACCGGCCGGCTGCGCCTTGACGAGCGTCAGCTCGAACAGCGCTCGCTGATCTTTCGCAACAACCTGAGCATGGACGTCCTCGCCCGCGAGCGCATCAACCAGCTGCTGGATCAGTGATTCCTTGAACTCGAACCCGGCTACAGACTTTCACCGGCGGCTTGGCGCCCGGGCCGGGAAGGCAGCCGCCCCTCCTAGAATGCGCCGCCCCTGATCTCCCAATGAGCACCCTGCTGCTGTTCCTGCCCCCACGGACGCGCCTGCGCGCCCTGGGCAAAGCCGCGTCCGCCGCGGCCGAGCTGCCGCGCGCCAACGCGGTGCGCGAGTACGACTACGCACTGACGCCGGATGGCCGCCAGATCACCGCCGAGGGCCGTGCCGCGCCGGGTGGCCTGCCGGCGGCGGACAGCGTCATCGCCGTCGTCAACGAGTCCGATGTGGCCTGGCGTCGCGTCGAACTGCCGCGCGCCGGCCGCCAGATGCGCGCTGCCCTCGCCGGCAAGCTTGAGGAGGCCCTGCTCGACGAGCCCGACACCCTGCACTTTGCGGTCGAGCCCGACGCCCTGGGCGGCGACACGGCCTGGATCGCCGTCACGTCCCGCCCCTGGCTGGCCGAGCATCTGGCCCAGCTCGAAGCGGCCCATATCTTCATCGATCGCGTCGCACCGCTGTCCTGGCCCGACGAATTGCCGCGCGGCCATTTCTTTGAAGCCAATGGCGCCGGCGTCGCCCTGCGCTGGAGCCATGTCGACGGCGTCGCCACCCTGCCGCTGGAAGGCGGCCTGGCGCGCCAGCTCTTCCCGCCTGGCCTAGTGCATGCCGCGCAGTGGACGGCCACGCCAGCTGTGGCGACAGTGGCCGAGCGCTGGCTGGGCACGACGGTCACTGTGCAGACGCCGACGCAGCGGGGGCTGGCCGTCGTCGACAACGCCTGGGATTTCCGCCAGTTCGACCTCGCGCCCCGCGCCCGTGGCGTGCGCGCCCTGCGCCTTCTCAGCCGCGGGCTGATGCGCAAGCCCTGGCAGCCGGTGCGCTACGGCCTCGCCGGCCTGGCCATCGTTCAGCTGCTGGGCCTCAACCTGTGGGCCTGGCACCAGCATCGCGAGGTGGCGGCGCGACGCGAGGCGGTCACGACAACGCTGACCGGCGCTTTCCCGCAGGTGCGTGCCATCCTCGACGCGCCGGTGCAGATGCAAAAGCAGCTCGACCTGCTGCGCGCCAGCGCCGGCAGCGTCGGCGAGCAGGACCTCGAAGCCCTGCTCGCGGCCGCTGCCATGGCCTGGCCGGCCGACCGCCCGCCGACTGATGCGCTGGCCTTCGAGCCCGGCCGCCTCACGGTGTCGGCACAGGGCTGGGCCCAGCCCCAGATCGACAATTTCCGCAATCAGCTGCGCAGCGAAGGCTGGCAGCTGGACGCCAGCGAGGGCAAGCTGACCATCAGCCGCACCAACGCGCAAGGACGCCCCTGATGGCCCGCTTCAATTCCAGCGCCGGCGACGGCCTCTCCGCCCAACTCGGCCAGGCCAAGGCCCAGGCGCTCGCGCACTGGCAAGCCCTGGGCGAACGCGAACGCTTAGCCGTGGGTGCCATCGGCCTGCTGCTCGGCCTGCTGCTGGCCTGGAGCGTGCTGCTCGCGCCGGCCCTGCGAACGCTGAAGACAGCGCCCACCGAACTGGACCGGCTGGAGCTGCAACTGCAGCAGATGCAGGCCCAGGCCCAGGAGGCCCAGGCGCTGCGCGCGGCGCCGCCGGTGCCGCCCGACCAGGCCCAGGCCGCATTGAAGGCCTCCGTCGAACACCTGGGCGCCGCAGCCCGCCTGAACCTGACGGGCGACCGCGCCGTCGTCACGCTCACCGGCGTCGCACCCGAGCTGCTGCAGGGCTGGCTGGGCGAGGTGCGCTCGGCCGCGCGGGCCCGGCCCGTCGAAGCTCAGTTGACGCGCGGCCCCAAGGGCTATGCCGGCACGCTGGTGCTGAGCCTGGGAGGCGCCTGATGGCCTTGTTCAAGAAGCGCAGCGGCCACACGACGCAGCAAATGTCGGACTCGGTGCTGGGCAGCGGCAGCTATGGCGGCCGTGCGGTGCGCCACCGCACGCCCCGGCGCTGGGCCGTGGGCGGCGCCCTGATCGGCATCCTCGCCGCGCTCATCGTCTTTGCGCCGGCGAGCTGGCTGGCACGCGCGCTGGCCTCGGCCAGCAACGACCACCTGCTCATCGTTGACACGCGCGGCAGCGTCTGGAATGGCTCAGGCGTGCTGGTGCTGACCGGCGGCAGCGGCAGCCGTGATGCCTCGGCCCTGCCCGGCCGGCTGTACTGGCGCATGGCCGTCAAAGGCCTGGGCCTGCAGCTCGCGGCGCGCCAGGACTGCTGCATCAACGGCGACCTGCTGCTGGGCGTCAAGCCGGGCCTGGGCCGCATGGAGATCAGCGTCGACAACCAGACCGACTGGCTGGCCCGCCTGCCCGCCGGCCTGCTGGCGGGCCTGGGCACGCCGTGGAACACGCTGCAGTTGGGTGGCTCGCTGCGCCTGTCGGCCCGCGAGCTGAGGCTCGAATCGGTGCAGGGCCGCTGGCGCCAGTTCGGCGAGCTGCAGTTGGACCTGCTCAACCTGTCCTCGCGCGTGTCCACGGTTGCGCCACTGGGCAGCTACCGTTTCACCGTGACGGCCGACACCGCCAATCCCGGCGTCAGCACGCTGCGCCTGTCCACGCTGGAGGGCGCACTGCAGCTTTCGGGCGTCGGCACACTGAACAGCGGTGGTAAGAGCCGCTTCACTGGTGAGGCCGGCGCCGCGCCGGGCCGCGAGGAAGCGCTGAACAATTTGCTGAACATCATCGGGCGCCGCCAAGGGGCCCGCTCCGTCCTGACGATCGGATGATCATGAATTTCCAACGCACCGCCGTCGCTTCGGCTACCGCGCTCTCCGTGCTGCTGACGTCCGCAGGCAGCGCGTTCGCCCAGCCCGACAGCGCCACAGTGCAGCGCGGCCGGCCAGGCTCGGGCAAAGGCCCCGCCGTACGCGCCAGCTCGCCGGTCACACTGAACTTCGTCAACGCCGACATCGAGGCCGTCACCCGCGCCATCGGCGTCATGCTGGACCGCCAGATCATCATCGACCCGCGCGTCAAGGGCACGATCACGGTCTACAGCGAGCAGCCGGTGTCGGTGCGCGAGGCTTACCTCAACTACCTCGCAGCGCTGCGCGGCCTGGGCTTCACCGTCGTCGAGACGGCCGGCCTCTTGAAGGTACTGCCCGAGCCCGACGCCAAGCTGCAGGCCGGCTCGGTGGCCGTCGAGACCAGCGCAGTGCGTGGCGACCAGATCCTGACGCAGATCTTCCGCATCCAGCACGAGAACGCGAACAACCTCGTCGCCGTGCTGCGCCCGCTGATCAGCCCCAACAACACCATCAATGCCAACCCGGGCAATAACAGCCTGATCATCACCGACTACGCCGACAACCTGCAGCGCATCGCCAAGATCATCGCGGCGATGGACACGCCGGGCACCAGCGACATCGAGATCGTGCCGCTGAAGAACGCCGTCGCCGCCGACCTGGCACCGCTGGTGCAGCGCCTGGCCGATGGCGGTGCGGCCGTCGGCGGGGCCGTGCCCGGCCAGAGCAGCAGCGCCGTCAACGTGCTGGTCGACCCGCGCTCCAACGGCCTCATCCTGCGCGCCAGCAACCCGGCCCGCCTGGCCGCCGTGCGCTCGATGGTCGACAAGCTCGACCAGCCCAGCGGCGATGGGGGCGGCAACAACATCCGCGTCGTCTACCTGAAGAACGCCGACGCCACCAAGCTGGCCACCGTGCTGCGTGCGGCCTTCGGCGCCGCCTCGTCGGGCAGCAGCAGTGGCGGCAGTTCCTCGGGCACGTCCAGCCTCAGCGGCAGCGGCTCGCTGACTGGCGCCTCGCCCTCGCTGACCGGCGGCAACGCCGCCAACAGCAACACCGGCGGCATGAGCTCGACCGCCGCGACGACGCCGCTGACGCAGTCAGCCGGCCCGTCCACCGGCGGCTTCGTGCAGGCCGACCCGTCGACCAACTCACTGATCATCACGGCTGCCGAGCCGCTGTACCGGCAGGTGCGCGCCGTTATCGAGCAGCTCGATTCGCGCCGCGCCCAGATCTACGTCGAGTCGCTGATCGTCAAGATCGACAACACCAAGGCGGCCCAGTTCGGCGTGCAGTGGCAGAACCTGTTCGGCAACAAGGGCGACAGCACCATCACCGGCGCCGGCACCAATTTCGGCTCGGGCCTGGCCAACATCATCAACGGCACGGTGGCCGTCGCCGGTGGCCGCTCCACCGTGGGTCCGGCGCTGAGTTCAGGCTCGGCGCCCACCGGCCTGAACATCGGCGTTCTGAAAAAGGTCGGCGACTTCTACACCCTCGGCGCCGTGGCCAATTTCTTCGAAAGCCAGAGCGGCGCCAACGTGCTGTCCACGCCCAACCTCGTGGCGCTGGACAACGAGGAAGCGCGCATCGTCATCGGCCAGAACGTGCCCTTCGTGACGGGCTCCTACGCCAGCGGCACGACGACCGGTGGCACCGTCAACCCGTTCACGACCGTGGACCGCAAGGACGTGGGCCTGACGCTGAAGATTAAGAGCCAGATCGGCGAAGGCGGCACCGTGCGCATGGTGGTCTACCAGGAGAATTCCTCCGTGGTGCCCGGCTCCAACAGCACCACCGGCCCGACGCTGGACAAGAGCGCCATCGAGACCAGCGTCGTCGTCGATGACGGCGACATCATCGTGCTCGGCGGTCTGCTGAAGGATGAGTACACCGACGGCGACGACGGCGTGCCCGGGCTGTCCAAGATCCCACTGATCGGCAACCTCTTCAGCAGCAAGAGCCGCAAGCGCGTGAAGACCAACCTGATGGTCTTCCTGCGCCCCGTCGTCATGCGCAACGCCGACAGCGCCAACCAGCTGACGCTGGACCGCTACGAAAGCATCCGCGGCGTGCAGCAGCTCAGCCAGCCGCAGAAGAGCCTCGTGCTGCCGGACACCGGCGCGCCGGTGCTGCCCGAGCCCAAGACTTCGCCGCCGAACAAGGCGCTGCCGCAACCGTCGCTGCAGCCGCCGCCACAGCAGCAGCAATCGCCGCAGCAATCGCCACAGTAAGCGATCGATCCATGGCCGCCACCCGCCACCCCCTGCCCTACGCCTTCGCCAAGGCCAACACCGTGCTGCTGGAGGACGACGGCAGCACGCTGACGCTGTGGGCGCCGCCCGAGGTCGGCTGGGCCACGCTGTCCGAGGTGCAGCGCCAGTACGCGGTGGACCGGCTCGAATCCGAAGCCGTCACGTCGCTGGCCGAGCGCATCAACGCCGCCTATGCCGGCAGTGAATCGAGCGCAGCCGTCGTCGTCGGCGAGGTCGAGAGCGCGGTGGACCTGTCGCGCATGATGCAGGACCTGCCGGCCGTGGAAGACCTGCTCGAAGCGGCCAACGACGCGCCCATCATCCGCATGCTGAACGCCCTGCTGACCCAGGCGGCCAAGGACGGCGCGAGCGACATCCACATCGAACCCTATGAGCGCGCCTCGTCGGTGCGCTTTCGCGTCGACGGCACGCTGCGCGAAGTGGTGCAGCCCAACCGTGGTCTGCACGCCGCGCTGATCTCGCGGCTGAAGATCATGGCCGAGCTCGACATCGCCGAGAAGCGCCTGCCGCAGGACGGCCGCATCTCGCTGCGCATCGGCGGCCGCGCCATCGACGTGCGCGTGTCCACCTTGCCATCGGCGCACGGCGAACGCGCGGTGCTGCGCCTGCTGGACAAGAGCGAATCCAAGTTCACGCTCGAAGGCCTGGGCATGGACGGCAACGTGCTGACCGCCTTCAAGAAGCTGGTGCAACAGCCCCACGGCATCGTCCTCGTCACCGGCCCGACCGGCTCGGGCAAGACGACCTCGCTGTACGCCTCGCTGCAGACCGTCGACACCAGCACGACCAATGTGCTGACCGTCGAGGACCCGATCGAGTACGAGCTGCCCGGCATCGGCCAGACCCAGGTCAACAGCAAGATCGACCTGACCTTCGCCAAGGCCCTGCGCGCCATCCTGCGCCAGGACCCGGACGTCATCATGATCGGCGAAATCCGCGATTACGAGACCGCGCAGATTGCCATCCAGGCCTCGCTGACCGGCCACTTGGTGCTGGCCACGCTGCACACGAACGACGCGCCCAGCGCCGTCACACGCCTGACCGACATGGGTGTCGAGCCCTTCCTGCTGAGCAGCTCGCTGCTCGGCGTGCTGGCCCAGCGCCTGGTGCGGCGCCTGTGCCCCGTCTGCAAGCGCCAGGACGACCATGGCCGCTGGCACCCCGTCGGTTGCGATGCCTGCGGCCACACGGGCTACAAGGGCCGCACAGGCGTGTATGAGCTGATGGTGGCCGACGAAGCCGTGCGCAGCCTCATCCACAACCGAGCGCCGGAGAGCCAGCTGCAGGCCGCCGCCGAGGCCAACGGCCTGCGCTCCATGCGCGAGGACGGCGAGCGCTTGATCAACGCCGGCATCACCTCTTTGGAAGAAGTGCTTCGCGTCACTCGCGAGTAGCTGACCCGCCGTGCCAGCCTACAAATACGAAGCCCTCACCGACGCCGGCCGTCAGAGCAGCGGCCTGATCGAGGCCGACAACCCGCGTGCGGCGCGTGCCATGGTGCGTGCGCAAGGCCTGACGCCACTGTCGATCGAGATGGTGCAGCAGCACGGCACCCAGGAAGGCAGCCGCTTCACCCGCCGCGTCTTCAGCACGACGGCGCTGGCCGTCTGGACGCGCCAGCTCGCCGGCCTGGTCGGCTCCAGCCTGCCCATCGAGCGTGCGCTGACAGCCCTGGCTGACGAGAGCGAGGACACCAAGCAGCGCGAGCTGATCTCGCAATTGAAGGCCGAGGTCAATGCCGGCTCGACCTTCGCGCGGGCGCTGGGCCTGGCGCCGCGCGAGTTCGACGAGGTCTATCGCGGCGTCGTGGCTGCCGGCGAACAGAGCGGCGCGCTGGGCCAGGTGCTGGAGAAGCTCGCCGACGACCTCGAGGAGCGCCAGGACCTGAAGGCCAAGCTCATCGGCGCCATGGCCTACCCGGCCATCGTCTCCTTCATCTCGGTGCTGATCGTCATCTTCCTCGTCACCTACGTGGTGCCGCAGATCGCGACCGTGTTCACCAGCTCCAAGCGCGCCCTGCCCGCGTTGACGGTCGCGATGCTCGCCGTCAGCGACTTCGTGCGCAGCTGGGGCTGGGCCATGCTCGCCGTCCTCGTCGCCGGCGGCGTGGCGCTGCGCTTCGCGTTGAAGGCGCCGGCCTTCCGGCTGCGCTTCGACGCGGGCATCCTCGGCCTGCCCCTGGTCGGGCGACTGGCGCGCGGCTACAACGCCGCCCGCTTTGCCGGCACGCTGGCCATGCTGGCCGGTGCCGGCGTGCCCATCCTGAAGGCGCTGCAGGCGGCGGCCGAGACCCTGTCCAACCGCGCCATGCAGGCCGATGCGCTGGACGCCCTCGTGCAGGTGCGCGAAGGTGCGCCGCTGGGCTCGGCCCTGGCCGGCAAGAAGCGCTTCCCCGGCATCCTGGCGATGTTCGCCCGCCTGGGCGAGCAGACCGGCCAACTGCCCGAGATGCTCGGCCGTGCGGCGCGCCAGCTGGGCGTCGAGGTGCAGCGCCGCTCGATGGCCGCGGCCACGCTGCTCGAACCGCTGCTGATCGTGGCGATGGGCGCGGTGGTGCTGCTGATCGTGCTGGCGGTACTGCTGCCTATCATCCAGCTGAACACCTGGGTGAAATAGACCACCCCCTACCGCAGCGAAGCTGCGGCCCCCTCAAGGGGGCACCGTCAGTGGCCCGGCAAAGCCGGTTCCACGACGGTCGCTGGGTAAGGCACTACACGGCCGCGAGGCGTCGTTCGGCGAGCTTGGCGATGCGCGTCAACCCGAAGCACATGACGAAGTAGCAACCCGCCAGCGTCAGGTAGATTTCCACCGGCTTGACCAGCACCTGGGCGTTGATCTGGTTGGCGATGAAGGACAGCTCGGAGAGGCCGATGATGGTGCCCAGCGACGTCTCCTTGATGGTTGCGACGAACTGGTTGATCAGCGAGGGCAGCATGTGGCGCAAGGCCTGGGGCAGCAGCACCGAATGCAGCGCCTGGCCGCGCGTCATGCCCAGCGACATTGACGCCTGCAGCTGGCCCCTCGGCAGGGCCTGCAGGCCGGCGTGGACGATTTCTGCAAGATAGGCGGCGTCGAAGACGATCAGCGCGACCAGCATGGTGCTGAACTGGTCGGTCTTGTGGCCGGTCACCGTGGGCAGGAAGAAATAGGCCCAGAACACCACCATCAGCAGCGGCGTGCCGCGCACCACCCAGACCCAGCCGGTCACCGGCAGGCGCAGCCAGCGATTCGGGCTGAAGCGGGCCAGGCCCAGCAGGATGCCCAGCGGCAGCGCGAGCACCAGGCCCAGTGTGGCGAGGATCACGGTCAGCGCCAGGCCGCCCAGCGGCCCGTGCGGGTACTGGCCGACGAGGAAGTAGAGCCAGTAGGTGTCGACGAGTCCACTCATCGCTTGGCCCCCTGAGGCGACACCACGTGCTGCGCCCATTGCGCCAGCCCCGTCAGCACCAGTGACACCGACAGATAGGCCACCGTGACGAGGGCAAAGGTCTCGAAGCCGCGAAAGCTCGCCGACTCGACGCGCTGGGCCTGCGTCATCAGCTCGGCCGCGCCGATGACGGTGGCGATGCTGGTGTTCTTCCAGAGGTTGAGCGTCTGTGACAGCAGCGGTGGCAGCGTGATGCGCAGGGCCTGCGGCAGCACCACCAGGCGCATGCCGGCCAGGAAGCTGAAGCCCAGGGCCATCGCCGCGTCCAGCTGGGCGCCCGGCACGGCCCGCACGCCGGAGCGGATGTCCTCGCTCATGTAGGCGGCCGTGTACAGCGTCAGCGCGGCCCAGGCGCTGAAGATCTCGATATTGCCGGCGTAGACCTTTTCCTTGATGCCGGCGGGCAGCAGCTCCGGCACGCCAAAGTACCAGAACAGCATGTGTACCAGCAGCGGCACGCAGCGCACGGCCTCGACATAGCCTTCTCCGATGACGCGCAACGCGCGCCACGGTGACAGGCGCAGCAACGCGATGAAGACAGCCAAAGGCAGCGCGGTCAGCAGCGTCAGGCCGGTCAGCAGCAGCGACAGGCGCAGGCCTTGCAGCAGCCAGGTGAGGTAGTCGCCCTGCAGCAGCGGGGCAAAGGAAAGGACGGGCATCGGGGGGCTCACCAGAAACGAGGCAGCCGCCGGCCCTCGTGAGGCGGCGGCTGCAATCAGACAGACCGACGAATCAGCTTTCGACCTTGTCGCTGTCGATCTTGAAGGTGCGCTTGGGGAACTTCAGACGCGTGTCCGGGCCATACCACTTGACGAACAGCTTGTCGGCTTCGCCACCCTTCTCCAGGCCGCTCAGCGCCGCATCGACCTCGGCCTTCAGGCGCTTCTCGCCCTTGCGAATGCCGATGGCCAGGGGCTCGACGCTGATGTTCTGTTCCAGGATGCGGTACTGCGCCGACGCCGCGCCGAGCTTGGCGTGCTGATCCAGCAGCGAGACCTCATCGTTGACAAAGGCCACGCCCTTGCCCTGCTGCAGCGCCTGGAAGGCCTGCGGGCCGGTGTCGAAGGTGACGACGTCGACCTGAGGTACGGCCTTGCGAATATTGGGCTCCTGCGTGCCGCCTTTGATGGTGACGACCTTCTTGCCGGCGAGCGCGGCTACGTTCTGGATACCGCTGTCGGCTTTGACGAGGACCTTCTGGCCGGTGACGAAGGTGGTCAGCGAGAAGTCGATGACGGCCTCGCGCTCCTTGTTGTGCGTGAGGGAGGCAGCCAGCAGGTCGACATGGCCTTGCTGTAGCTCGGGGATGCGCGCAGCGACGGCGAGCTGCTTGATCTGCAGCTTGACGCCCAGCCGGGTGGCGATGGCGCGGGCCAGATCGACCTCGTAGCCAATGATTTCGCGCGTCTTGGGGTCGATGAAGCTGTTGGGCTCGTCGGTGCCGAGCACGCCGACCACGAGCTCGCCCTTCTTCTTGATGTCGTCGAGCTGGTCGGCGTGGGCGACCTGCACTGCAAAGAGGCCGGCAGCGACCAAGGCCTGGGTGATTACGCGGCGGGAGAGAGTCATCTGGATTCCTGGAGAACAAGTGGTCGCATGCTAGGAATCACATAAGCCGCCGTGAACGATGCTTTTCGCATTTGCTTGTGCGGCGGGGCGCGGTCGAAAACCGCGCAAGCTCATGCGAAAAACGGGATTGCGCGCGAAGCCCCCCTTCGTATCCTGCGAGGTCTAGCCCAAATTGGCCGCGCCCGACCCGCGGCCCGACTCGTCATGAACGCTCGACTCCCGCTCGAGGCCCGGCCCGCCGTGCTGGACCTCATCGGCAACACGCCGCTGTTGCCGGTGCTGCGCCTGGACACCGGCCCCTGCCAGCTCTTCCTCAAGCTCGAATCCCAGAACCCCGGCGGCTCCATCAAGGACCGCATCGGCCTGGCCATGATCGAGACGGCCGAGCGCGAGGGCTTGCTCAAACCCGGTGGCACGGTGGTGGAAGCCACCGCCGGCAATACCGGCCTGGGCCTGGCCCTGGTGGCGCGTGCCAAGGGCTACCAGGTGGCGCTGGTGGTGCCCGACAAGATGTCCGCCGAGAAAGTGCTGCAACTCAAGGCTCTCGGTGCCCGCGTGCACCTGACACGCTCCGACGTCGGCAAGGGCCACCCGGCCTACTACCAGGACGTGGCCGCCCGCCTGGTGCGCGAAATCCCCGGCGCCTGGTATGCCGACCAGTTCAACAACCCCGCCAACCCGCTGGCCCACGAGACGACGACGGCGCCCGAGATCTGGCAGCAGATGGGCCACGACGTCGACGCCATCGTCTGCGGCGTCGGCTCGGGCGGCACCATCACCGGCCTCGGTCGTTTCTTCCAGCGCGTGCGCCCCGGCATCGAGATGGTGCTGGCCGATCCGGTCGGCTCCATCCTGAAGGACTACATCGACACCGGCAAATTCGGTGACGCCGGCTCGTGGGCGGTGGAAGGCATCGGCGAGGACTTCATCCCGCCCATCGCCGACCTCAGGCCGGTACGCACGGCCTACAGCATCAGCGACACCGACAGCTTCGCCACCGCGCGCGAGCTCTACCGCGCCGAGGGCATCCTGGCCGGCTCGTCAACCGGCACGCTGCTGGCGGCGGCGCTGCGCTACTGCCGCGAGCAGACTACGCCGAAGCGCGTCGTCACCTTCGTCTGCGACACCGGCACGCGCTACCTGTCCAAGGTCTACAACGACCATTGGATGTTCGACCAGGGCCTGCTGACGCGCCCGCGCCTGGGCGACCTGCGCGACCTGATCTCGCGCCCGGTGACCAGCGGCGGCGTCGTGTCGGTCGGGCCGGACGACACGCTGCAGACCGCCTTCTCGCGCATGCGCCAGGCCGATGTGTCGCAATTGCCGGTGCTCGACGGCGACCGCCTCGTCGGGCTGCTGGACGAGTCCGACCTGCTGGCCCGGCTACATGCCGACCCGGCCGCGTTTGGCGCCCTGGTGCAGAGCGCGATGAATACCGACGTCATCACGCTGGCGCCCAGCGCGTCGCTCACCGAACTGAACGAGCAGTTGCGCCGCGGCCTCGTGGCCGTCATTGCGGACGACGCCGGCTTCCACGGCCTCGTCACCCGCTTCGACCTCATCAACCATCTGCGCAAGGAGATCGCGCGATGAGCGATCAACTCGACTTCAACACCCGCGTCATCCATGCCGGCCAGGAGCCGGACGCCGTGACCGGCGCCGTCATGCCGCCCATCTCGGTCAGCTCCACCTACCGCCAGCACGGCCCCGGCGAGCACACCGGCTATGAGTACGGCCGCACCCACAACCCGACCCGCCAGGCCTGGGAGCGCGCCGTCGCCGACCTCGAAGGCGGCGCCCAGGCCTATGCCTTCGCATCCGGGCTGGCGGCCATGGCCACGGTGCTCGACACCCTGCCCGCTGGCGCCCATATCGTCGCCGGTGACGACCTCTACGGCGGCAGCTATCGCCTGTTCGAGCGGGTGCGCAAGCACAGCGCCGGCCTGCGCGTGACCTATGTGGACAGCCGCGACACCGAGGCCGTGCGCGCCGCGCTGCAGCCCGACACGAAGCTGATCTGGATCGAGACGCCCAGCAACCCGCTGCTGCGCCTGAGCGACCTGGCAGCCATAGCCCGCGTCGCCCGCGAGCACGGCGCGCTGGCCGTGGCGGACAACACTTTCGCCAGCCCCTGGGCCCAGCGCCCGCTGGAACTGGGCTTCGACCTCGTCGTGCACTCGGCGACCAAATACCTCAACGGCCACAGCGACGTCATCGGCGGCATTGCGGTCGTGGGTGGAGAGCCGCGCCAGGCCGAGCTGCGCGAGAAGCTCGAGTTTCTGCACAACGCCGTCGGCTCGGTGGCCGGGCCCTTCGACAGCTTCCTCGCGCTGCGTGGCCTCAAGACGCTGGCATTGCGCATGGAGAGGCACAACGCCAGCGCCGCCGAATTGGCGACCTGGCTGGCCGCGCAGCCCCAGGTCGAGCGTGTGCTCTACCCCGGCCTGGAAAGCCACCCGCAGCACGCCCTGGCCAAGCGCCAGATGCGCGGCGGCGGCGGCATGATCAGCGTCGCGCTGAAGGCCGACCTGGCCGGTGCGCGCCGCTTTCTGCAGCGCGTAGAGCTGTTCACGCTGGCCGAGAGCCTGGGTGGCGTCGAGAGCCTGATCTCGCTGCCCGCCTTGATGACCCACGCCTCCATTCCGCCCGAGACGCGGGCGCGGCTGGGCATCACGGACTCGCTGGTGCGCCTGTCCGTAGGCATCGAGGCCACGGACGACCTGCGGCGCGACCTCGCCACCGCGCTGGCCGTGATCTAGCGGTAGAAGTAGTAGGTCGCCGTGTAGGTGACGCGCACGACCTGGCCGGCCGCCGTGCAGGCCTCGGCGGGCGCGACGCCACCGACCGTCGTGACGCGCTGGATGCTCTTCGTCGTGCTGAAGACGCCGCTGCCGCCATTGCTCTTGGCCGCGAGCAGCAGCCAGGGGATGGCCTTCGCGTCCGGGCCCGGGTCGCGGGCCTTGACCTCGCCGACGACCGTGCTGCCATCCAGCCCCTCCCAGGTCGGGCCGGCGTAATGCTTGCCCAGCGGCCGCCCCGCGCGGTCGGCCAGCGTGGCCTCGGGCGCCTTGAAGACCCAGGCGGTGCCGCTGCCATCGGCCTTGGCCTGGCATTCGTAGATCTGCCAGCCCTGGGCCAACGCCTCGAGTTGCAGTTCCTGTCCGGCAGGAGGCTGCAACGCGGCGGGCACCTGAGGCGGCACCGGCTTGCTGGCGCAGGCGGCGAGGATGGGCAGCAGGGCAAGGGCAGCAGCGCGCATGGGCAGGTCTTTCGAGTTGAAAACGCGACGAGTCTAGGAAGGCGTGGCCCGGGCGTCGAGCCCTATCATCGACCGCCATGCCAGCCACGCTCTCCGGTCAACTCGTCGTCGCCATCTCGTCACGCGCCCTCTTCGACTTCGAGGCCGAAAACGAAGTCTTCGAGGCCGGCGACGACCATGCCTACATGGCCCTGCAGCAGCAGCGCCTGGACGAACCGGCGCCGCCCGGCGTGGCCTTCTCGCTGGTGGAGAAACTGCTGGCCTTCAATGCTGGCGGTGCACCCCAGGTCGAGGTCGTCGTGCTGTCGCGCAATGACCCGATCTCAGGCATGCGCGTGTTCCGCTCGGCCAAGCACTACGGCCTGCCCATCGAGCGCGGCGTGTTCACGCGCGGCGCCTCGCCGTGGCGCTATCTGAAGCCGCTGTCGGCCCAGCTCTTTTTGTCGACCAACGAGGCCGACGTGCGCCAGGCCCTCGGTGCCGGCGTGGCCGCGGCGCGCGTGATGCCGCTGGCGGCGCGCGCCTCGGCGGCCCACCCCAAGGAGCTGCGCATCGCCTTCGACGGTGACGCGGTGCTGTTCTCCGACGAAGCGGAGCAGGTGTTCCAGCGCGACGGCCTGGCGGCCTTTCGCGAGCATGAACTGCAGCGCGCCCACCTGCCGCTACAGGCCGGGCCCTTCAAGCCGATGCTGGAGGCGCTGCACCGGCTGCAGCATTCACACGCCAACGGCATGAAGGTACGCACGGCCCTCGTCACTGCGCGCAGCGCGCCGGCTCACGAGCGCGCCATCCGCACGCTGATGGACTGGCAGATCGAGGTCGACGAGGCCATGTTTCTCGGCGGCCTGGCCAAGGGGGAATTCCTGCGCGAGTTCGAGCCCGACTTCTTCTTCGACGATCAGGTCGGCCATGTCACGAGTGCGGCCGCCCACGTGCCCGCGGGTCACGTGACCGCCGGCATCGCCGCAGGCTGACCTCCTCCCCCTAGCTTGTGCATGCCGGCGTGACCGGGTCGCGCGGATTTGCGCGTCTGTGCATGTAGGGGCCGCTTGTGTGTGCCCCGGGGAGCATGCCGTGCCAAATCTGTGGATTCCTCATGCGAGCCGCCCGGCTTGCGGCCTGCCGCGTCTGCGGCGCCAGCCGCCACAGGTCTTCGGCTTCTACTGGGAGATGCTGCACGACCGCTCCGGCGACGTCGTGGGCGATGGCTTCAGCCGCTGCGCCTTCCCGCAGTTGCTGATGCGCCCGGGCTACAGCTACCGCATCACACCGCTGCGCAGCGACCTGCGCCAGGAGGCAGTATGGCCGTCCTGATCGGCGCACTGCTGGACACCGACGCGATGGCCTTTGCCACCGAGCCTGCCATGCTGGGCGTCAGCGCGCGGCTGGAGCAGGCACTGACCACGCACCTGGACGACGCCGCCGGCAGTGTCGACATCCCGCTCCAAGCCCTCGTCGGCGATGCCGACAGCCTCATCATGGCCCAGATGCTGCTGGCCCAGCTGCCGCCCGGGCTGGCTTGCCTGGGTGCGCGGGATACGGCTGACGGGATGCACGAAGGCGACGATGCGCTGTCGACTTGCGCATCGGGCCGCGGCATACAGGCGGTGTTCTACCGCTTCGACCTGGCGTTGCTGCGCAGCCGCCTGCGGCCGCTCAAGGCAGCAGGCTGAGCCCGAAGCTGCGCTCGACACACCAGAGCAGGGCCAGCGCGGCGACAGCGCTGGATCCACCGGGCACGATCCAGCGCCGGTAGATGGTCGCCGAGCGCAGCATCAGGGCCAGTGGCAGCAGCAGCGCGACGACGGCAAGCTGTCCCAGCTCGACGCCGAGGTTGAAGCCCAGCAGCGGCAGCACCAGTTCGCTGCCGCGCAGGCCCAGGTCCTTCAGCGGCCCGGCAAAGCCGACGCCGTGCACGAGGCCGAAGAGGCCGACCATGCTCCAGCGCGGCCCAGGCACAAAGGGCCGCAGGTTGTCGAGCGCGGCGAGCAGCACGGTCAGCGCGATCAGCGATTCGACGACGGTGGTCGGCGGGTCGATGGCGCCGCTGGCCGCCAGCGCCAGGGTGATGGAGTGGGCCAGAGTGAAGGCGGTGACAAGCTTGAGCGTCTCGGCCAGCGCGGCGCGGCCGCTGGCACGGGGCGCCCAGCCCTTGCCCTCGCGCCGCCAGACGGCGACGAGCAGCAGCGTGACGAGGAAAAGCACATGGTCCAGCCCGCTGGCGATATGGGCCATGCCCTCGACGACGAAGCCACCGAAGCCGCGGCTGTCCAGCGCCAGACGTTGTGGGCCGGCGCCGGGCGTCAGCACCAGCGGCTCGCCCGCCGCGCCGACGAGGCGGGCCAGGCCACGGTGGGCGGTGTCGGTGCTGGCAAAGAGGCGGTAGTCGATGTCGAGCTCATGCACGGCGGCGCGGCAGAGCCAGTGGCTGATGAGCACGGCGTGCATGCCGTCGCTGTGCTGGTCGAGCTGGGGTTGGGGACGGTCCTGCGGCGTGCAGGCCGCGCCATCGGCGGTGAAGCGCAGGCCGGCCATGGCCAGCGCTTCGATGTCGGGCCAGCGCTGGCGCACCTCGCCCCAGCTCAAGTTGCCGTCGCCATCGGCGTCCAGCGCCAGGTCGCGGTCCAGGTCGCGCAAGGCGATGTCCAGGCGCTGTTCGACCGCCGCACCTTCGACGCGGTAGACGAGATAGGCCTCGCTGGCCTGGTGGGCCTGGGCCACACCGCACAGCAGCAGCGCCAGCCACAACAAACAACGGATCACGGCGCGAAGCTCCGGTCAAAACGCCGATCAAGAGCGGCAAGGCGTGCATCCTGCCAGCCCTTGCCGCGCAGCACGCGCGCCAGTTCCTCACGCGTCGCATCGCCATCGCGCCCAGCGGCGAGGGCAGCGCGCAGCAGCAGCACCGCATCAACAGGCTCGCGTTGCATCGCCCAGTTCAGCTGAGCCAGGCGCAGGGCTTCGCGTGGCTGCTGCTCGACATCGAGGGCAAAGCGGGCCTGCTCGCGCGCATGCTTGCCCGATTCGCGGCGGTCGGCGGCGGCAAGGCGCTCGCGCATCAGGGCGGTCCGCGCCGACGCATCGCGGCCGAGCTGGCGCAAGGCGATGACCTGGCGCAACAGCAATGCATCGGCCTCGGCATCGGGGCTGCGTTCGACCAGCACGAGGGCCTCGGCCGCGCGCTGGCGGGCCAGCAGCCAGTCGGCCAGCGCGGCGCGCGTGTAGACCTCGTCCTCGCCGGCCAGCGCGGCACGGTAAAGGGCAGGCGCGGTGGCTTCGTTGCCGAGGCGTTCCGCCAGCTCGGCACGCATCAGTGCAAGCCAGGGCGCGATGGACCGGCCCGGGCTGAGCTGGGCCAGCGTTTGTGCCGCCGCTTGGCCCTGTCCCGACAGGCTGGCCAGCTCGGCCAGACAGGCAGTTGCCGGCAGTGCGGCCAGGGGTTGAAGCTGTTCGCACAAGGCGCGAGCCTCGGTAAGTTCGGCGCGCAGCTGATGCAACGCGGCCGCGTCGAGCAGGGCCTGGGCGCGATGCTCCGGCGCGAGATCTTCGCGCGCCAACAGGCGGTGCAGCTCGGCCAGGGCAGGCTCGAACTCGTGCCGCGCCTGCAGAACGCGGGCGCGCAGCAGCACGGCATCGGCGGGTGCATCGGCCTGGCGCCACCACGGCGCCAGCGCGGCCTGTGCCGCGCCGAGCTCGCGCGGGTCGCCATGCACGCGGGCGCGCTGCAGCGCCGCACGTGCAGTGGCTACGGCGAGCTGCAGCTGTGCCGGGTCGCGCGCCAAGGCCGCACGGCGCTGACGCTCGGCCGCGTCGATGCGGTAAGGCAGGCGCTGCACGATCTCGGCGTCGTCCTTCGGGACGAAAGGTTCGGCCAAGACCGCCAGCGGGATTGCCAGCAGCAGCACGAGCAGGTGCTTCACAGCGCCTGCGGCTCTTCGGTCTCGCTGACCGACACCGCCACCGTCGGCAGCGTCAGCGCCTCCGTGGTCTCGTCGTCGGTCTTCTGCGCCTTCAGGTAGCTCACCAGGGCCATCGACGAAGCCACGGCGCTGTCGGGCACCGCGGTGGGGGCCGGCGGCGGTGGGGGCGGCGGGCTGATGATTTCAGTGTCGCTGTCACTGCCGCCGCAGGCGGCCAGCACGAGCACGGCGCCGGCGGCGACCGCGGCAGTCTTGCGGGTCAACATGGCGGCCCCTTTCACTTGGTGCCCGGGATGGGCGTGTTGAGGTAGGGGAAGCCGCTGAGCAGGGGCACGACAGCCTGGTCCACCGCGTCATGCAGCTTGAAAGTCGTGGCACCCAGGGGCACCGCGCTGGGCTTGCAGGCCGCGCCGAAGCCGAGCTTGTCGGTGTCGCCGTTGGCCACGCACAGGCCGCCCATGACGGCCACCAGCGAGATGTCGACGACGTCGTCCTTGGGCCGGCGGCCGTTGGGGTAGCCGGCGTTGTCGTTGCCTGCGGCGAGGATGTTGCCGACGATGCCCAAACGGTTTTGTTGAGCGAAGGGCACGGCCGCTATTGCCGTATTGAGGCGCAGCATCTCGGAGGCCGTGACCGTCTTCTGCTGGTTGACGCCCTTGATGCCGGTCAGGAAGGTGGTGACGAGGTCGTTGCGCGGGAAGTTGGTCGGCGCGGTGTTGGGCAGGGCCAGCGCGATCTCCAGCAAGGCTGGCAGCGTCGGGTTGGTCACGTAGTCGGCGAACTGGCCATCGTCCTTGGGCTTGGAGGAGTTGAACTTGTCCTTGTCCTTGAGGCCGATGACGACTTCATTCACCAGGGGCATGCCCAGGCGCGAGACCTGCACCCAGGCGCCGCCGGCCTTCTCGCTGGCCTGATGGCCCGAGCCCGGCTTGGGATCGAGCAGGCGGCCCTGGCGCAGGCTGGCCGTGGTCCAGCCGCCGATGACATCGTCGGTCGCGGATTTCAGGCAGTCCTTGTGCACCTCCAGCGCCAGCGTGGTGACGTTCTTGTCGTCGATGGTGTTGGGCGCGGCATTGATCAGCGACGGGTCGGTGATGACGGAGACCGGCGCGTTGACCAGGTCGAAGATGGTGCCGAGGTTGACGGCAAACGGGTCCTGGCGCTGGCCGACGAAGACCTTGGCCGGCGTGCTGCAGCCGGGGATGGTGATGGGGTAGACATGCTTGGCCGCATAGCTCGCATAGTCGGCGATGGTCTTCTTGCCGATGTTGTCGACCGGCTTGTCGAAGCTGGTCGCACCGCTGGTGGCATGGACCACCGCCTGGGCCGTGCCGCTGCGGCGATCGCCGCGCACCACGGTCAGCGTGTAGCTCTCGTTGACCTGCAGGTTGGCGTCCTTGACGTTGGCCACCGCGCCCGACTGGATCAACGGGATGCCGACCATCTTGCCGCCGACGCTTAAAGACGTGCCGGCACCGCTGTTGGACAGCGTGTTCTTGAAGCGGAACTGGAAGGTCAGATGCTCCTTGGCATCACCGACGTTGTCGACGTGGATCTCGTAGAGCGCGTTGGGGTCCATCGAGAAATAGTTCGGGCCGCCATAGCCGTCCTGCAGCGGCTGGTAGTTGGCGATCAGCGTCACGTAGCCGGCGCGGCCGGTCTCGTAGCTGTTGAACATGTAGAAGTCCGTCGCGTCGACCTTGGGCACGGTCGTGATGAAGGGCGCTTCGCGGTGGCTGGAAGCCTGAGCGCCTGCGGCCAGGCAGAACAGCGCTGCGCCCACGGCGCTGCGGGTGAGACGAGCTTTCATCGGGGGCATCCTGTATGGCAATGCCGTCTTGGCATCTGAGCGCTGTTACGCGCTCCAGCGCTCTACGGATTCACCCGATGTGACGAATCGCCCTCCATTCCCCTAACAACACAATGGCGACCCTCATCAGGAGAGCCCCATGCCCCGCTTCCGTCTCGCCGCGCTCGCTGCGGTCCTGTGCGCCACGAGCGCCTGGGCCGGCACCAGCGGCTTCTATCGCCAGCCCACACTGAGGGGCGATGCCGTCTATCTCGTCGCCGAGGGCGACCTCTGGCGCGTCGGCACGCAGGGCGGCGAAGCCCAGCGGCTGACCACGCACAGCGGCCAGGAGACCCAGCCCGCCGTGTCGCCCGATGGGCAATGGCTGGCCTTCACGGCGCAGTACGACGGCGGCACCGAGATCTACCTGATGCCGGTGGCCGGCGGCCCGCCGAAGCGCCTGACCTGGGAAGGCGGCGGCATGCGCGTCTGGGGCTTCACGGCCGCCGGCGAAGTCCTCTACACCGGCTTGGACGCCCGTCCCGGCAGTCAGCTTTTCGCCATCGACGTGAAGACTGGCCAGCGCCGCCAACTGCCCGTCGGCCAGGCCAGCGACGCTGCGCTGAGCGCCGATGGCAAGACGCTCTATTTCACGCGGAGCGGCCTGCGCAGCGACAACGCCCGACAGTACCGCGGCGGCGCCATCGCGCGGCTGTGGTCGCTGGACTTGACGGACAAGGCCGAAGCAAAACCGCTGATCGCCGAGGGCAACAACGATCGCCGTCCCCTGCCCTACCGCAACGGTGGCGCGGAGCGCGTCGCCTTCCTGTCGGACCGCGAAGGCACGGTCAACATCTGGTCGGTCAATGCCCAAGGCGGTGACATGCGCCAGCACACCACGCACAAGGGCTGGGACATCCGCCACGCATCCATCGACGGCAGCCGTGTCGTCTATGCGGTGGGCGCGGACCTCTACCTCGTCGACCTCGCGCAGAGCGCGGGCGCGAAGAAGCTCGACATCAGCCTGGGCGGCGACTTCGACCAGCAGCGCGAGCGCTGGATCAAGAAGCCGCAGGACTTCCTGACCGACACGTCCTTCGCTCCCAATGGCGAGCGCGTGCTGCTGGCCGCGCGCGGTCACCTCGCGACGCAGGGCGTGCAGCAGCTACGCCGCGCTGAGCTGCCGCAGCCGGCCGACGGCAGCTGCAAGAAGGGTGAATTCAGCAGCGACAGCAAGAGCGTCTTTGCCGTCTGCGACTTCAGCGGCGAGACCGAGATCTGGCGCTTCGCGGCCAATGGCACGGGTCAACCCGAACGCATCACCAGCGGCGCAACGACGCAGCGCCGCGACCTGCTCCCTTCGCCCGACGGCCGCTGGCTGGCGCATACCGACAAGGAAGGCGGCATCTGGCTGACCGACCTGAAGGCCAAGACAACACGCGAGATCGCTCGCAGCGCCCTTGGTGACGCGCCGCAGCTGCAGGGCTGGAGTCCCGATGGCCAGGCCCTGGCCTGGACGCTGTCGCTGCGCCATGCCGACCGCAGCCAGCTGCAGCTCTACAGCACGGCCGATGGCCGCACCCACACGCTGACCAGCGACCGCTACGACAGCGACAGCGCCACCTTCAGCCCGGACGGGCAATGGCTGTACTTCGCGTCCAACCGCAACTTCGCGACGACGGGCAATGGCAGCCCATGGGGCGACCGCAACACCGGGCCGTTCTTCGGCTTTCGCGCCAAGCTCTACGCGCTGGCCCTGCAGCCGGGCCTGCGCTCGCCGTTCGCGGCCCAGGACGAGCTGGAGTCGGTCACCGAGAAGAAGGCCGACGAGCAGCGCGCCGAGGACAAGAAGGCCACCGACAAGGAGCCGACCGAGCGCAAGCCTGATCCAAAGGACGACAAGAAGCCAGCCGCCGAGAAGAAGGGCAAGCCCGCCATCGTTTTCGAAGGCCTGGCCGAGCGCCTCCACGAGCTGCCCGTGACCGCCGGCAGCTACCGCGCGCTGCGCGCGGATGGCAAGCGCCTGTGGTTCCTGGATCGTGATCTGGACGGAAAAAGCCAGCTCAAGTCGGTTGGCATCGACAACCAGGGCGGCCCGGCCGAGATCCTGGCCAGCGACGTGCGCAACTACGACATCAGCGCCGACGGCAAGAAGCTGATGCTGGTGCGCAACCAGCCCGCGGGTGCGGCGCCGGAAATCCTCGTCGTCGACGCGGCGCCCAAGCTGCCGACTGAACTCGCCAAGTTGCAAGTGCGCTGGACCGACTGGCAGATCGCCACGCAACCGCGCGCCGAGTGGAAGCAGATGTTTGCCGACGCCTGGCGCCTGCACCGCGACCACTTCTACGACAAGGCCATGCACGGCGTCGACTGGGTGGCCGTGCGCGCCAAGTACGAGCCACTGGTGGACCGTGTGACCGACCGCTTCGAGCTCGCCGAGCTGATGGCGCAGATGGTCAGCGAACTGGGCGCCCTGCACAGCCAGATCGGCGCCGGCGACACGCGGCTCGCGCCCGACGAGCCGGGCCTCGCGGGCCTCGGTGGGCGCTTCTCGCGCGCGCCGGACGGCTGGCGCATCGATGCGATCTATGCGCATGAGCAGGAGTTGCCATCCGAGGCACCGCCGCTGGCCGCGACCGGTCTCAACCTGCAAGTGGGTGACGTCATCACGACCGTCAATGGCCGCCCCAGCGCCAGCGCGCCGCACATCCTGGAGCTGCTGCGCGGCCAGGCCGGCCGCCAGGTGCTGCTGGAGGTGAAACAGGCCAGCGGCAAGACGGTGCAGCGCATCGTCACGCCGGTGGCGCAGACGCGCGAAAACCAGCTGCGCTACAACGACTGGCGCGTCACCCGCGCCCGCGCCGTGGAGCAGTCGGCCCAGGGCCGCATCGGCTACGTGCATCTGCGCGCAATGGGCGCGGCCGACATCGCCGATTTCGTGCGCGAGTTCTACGCTGCCAGCGACCGCGACGGCCTCATCATCGACGTGCGCTACAACAATGGCGGCAACATCGACAGCTGGATCCTGGAAAAGCTGCTGCGCCGCGCCTGGGCCTTCTGGCAACCGCGCTCGCCAGGCGGCGCGCCGGTCTACGCCAATATGCAGAACGTCTACCGCGGCCACACGGTGGTGTTGATGAACGAAGACACCTACAGCGACGGCGAGACCTTCGCCGAGGGCTTCAAGCGCCTCAAGCTGGGCCCCGTCATTGGCAAGCGCAGCTCGGGGGCGGGCGTGTGGCTGTCGGACCAGAACCGCCTGATCGACAACGGCATCATGCGGGCCGCCGAGACGGGGCAGATCGACGCCGAGGGCCGCTTCCTGATCGAGGGCATCGGCGTGACGCCGGACATCGAGGTCGACAACCCGCCGCGCGCAACGGCCATGGGCCAGGACGCGCAGCTGGATGCGGCGCTGGCCGAGCTGAAGCGCCGGATTGCCGAGCAGCCGGTCCAGGTGGTGAAGTCGGGACCGTATCTGCGGCCGGTCAAGCCGTGAAAGCAAAGGGAGGCTACGGCCTCCCTTTTTCATGGGTTTGAGAGATCAAGCGGTGCGGACGAAGCGATGCACCGCCGTGGCCCGGGCCGCGAAGGCACCGCTTAACAGGCCCAGGATCGCGCTCACCGCGGCGATGAACCAGAGCTCCTGCAGCACATGGGCGCCCATGCCGGTGGCGAAGCCCAGGCCGAACTTGGTCATGAAGATGCCGAGCATCAGGCCCAGCGGCACCCAGCTGCCGGGCATGCGCACGGCGGCGCCTTCCTTGGCCAGGCCGCGCGGTGCAAACAGCGGGCCACCGATGAGGACGGCAGCTGCAAAGGCCGTCGCCCAGGCCAGCACGGGAACCATGTGTGCGCCGAAGGCCGTCGTGACGCCATACAGCGACAGGGCCAGCATGGCCAGGGCGACCTTGGCGAGCATGCCGGGCTGGACGACACGGTCACGCGACTGGCGGTAGCCCAGCATGACGAGGCCGGCCAGGACGGCGAAGGGCCAGAAGGGGATGGAAGAAGCAGTCATTGGCGGCATCCGGTGGGTGTTGCGATGCCTGGACTGTGCGGATGCCTCGCCCTTGGGGCCAACGGCTTGCGACGAATGGACAGCGCGCGGCGGGAATCGCCAGCGAACGGTGGCGAACGGCCGCCCGCCGGGCGCTCAGCTCAGCACGACCCTCGCGAACTTGCGCTTGCCCACCTGCAGCACATGCTCGCCGGCGTCAAGCTTCAGCCCCTTGTCGGCGATGACTTCGCCGGCCCGGCGCACGCCGCCCTGCTCGACCATGCGCAGGCCTTCGCCTGTCGATGCGACAAGGCCGGCCCCCTTCAACACCTGGGCGATGCCCATGGGCGCGCCGCTCAACTGAACTTCAGGAATCTCGTCAGGAATGCCACCGCGGGCGCGATTGTTGAAGTCGGCTTCGGCCGCGTCCGCCGCCGCCGCGCTGTGGAAGCGCGCCGTGATCTCCTTGGCCAGCATGACCTTGGCGTCCTTCGGGTTGCGGCCACCCTCGACCTCAGCTTTCAGCGCGGCGATCTCGGCCAGGGACTTGAAGGACAGCAGCTCGAACCACTTCCACATCTGTACGTCGCTGATCGACAGGATCTTGGCGAACATGGTGTTCGGCGCCTCCGTGATGCCGATGTAGTTATTCTTTGACTTGGACATCTTCTCGACGCCGTCCAGGCCCTCCAGCAGCGGCATGGTCAGGATGCACTGCGGCTCCTGGCCGTATTCCTGCTGCAGGTGGCGGCCCATCAGCAGGTTGAACTTCTGGTCGGTGCCACCCAGCTCCAGGTCGCTCTTCAGCGCCACCGAGTCGTAGCCCTGCATCAGCGGGTAGAGGAACTCGTGCACCGAGATCGGCGTCTGGGCCGCGAAGCGCTTGGTGAAGTCGTCGCGCTCCATCATGCGGGCGACCGTGTACTTGCTCGCCAGCTGGATCATGCCGGCCGCGCCCAGCGGCTCGCTCCACTCGGAGTTGTAGCGAATCTCGGTGCGCGCCGGGTCCAGCACCAGCCTGGCCTGGGCGTAATAGGTCTCGGCGTTGGCCTGGATCTGTTCCTTGGTCAGCGGCGGGCGAGTGGCGTTGCGGCCGGACGGATCGCCAATCAGCGAGGTGAAGTCGCCGATCAGGAAGATGACCTGGTGACCCAGGTCCTGCAATTGGCGCATCTTGTTCAAGACAACCGTGTGACCGACGTGGATGTCGGGCGCCGTCGGGTCCAGGCCCAGCTTGATACGCAGCGGCACGCCCGTGGCGGCGGAGCGGGCCAGCTTCTTCGTCCACTCGGCCTCCGGCAGCAGCTCGTCCACGCCGCGGCGCGTGACGGCCAGGGCTTCGAGGACAGCATCGGTGATGGGGAATTGCGGAGCGTCGGACATGGCGCATCGGCGCCCGGCAGCAAACCGGGCGAAACGTTAAGTTATTGATCCATCGGGGTTAACCGGCATGCCAGGTAGGACAAAGCCGTTAGAATTCACCCTTCGTTTGGGGGTGTTGTTTCAACACAACCAATCCAGGGATTTTAAGGGCCGCCCACGAGCGGCCTCAGCGCTGAACCGGCTCGGCCGGGATTGCCCCAGCGACAACCCCGGGAATACCGAGAGTGACAGCGAGAGTGACTGTTAAGAACCGCCTGAAGCAAGTCCAAGCCAGCCTGCAGCATGCCGAGGCCTTTGCCGCCCGGCATCCGCGTGCGCTGACGGCCACCGTCGTCGGCCTGCTGAGTTGCTTCGCCGTGACCGCCTTCGGCATCGCGCCGCTGGCCCCTGACGCCGCCGAGCTGCCCAAGCGCACGTTGGTCGAGACGCTGGCCACGCCCGATGTGGAGAGTCAGCTCGAGGAGCTGGCCACGCACGCCGTCGGCCTGACCCGCGCCGAAGCCACTCGCTCCAGCGATACCCCTGACAGCCTGCTCAAGCGTGCCGGCGCCTTCGACCCGGCCGCCGCGGCCTTCCTGCGCACCGACCCGCTGGGCCGGCGCGTGCTGCAGGGCCGCGCCGGCAAGATGGTCCACCTGACAGCCGACGCCTCCGGCCAGGTGCAGAAGATCGTCATGCGCTTCCCGGCCGAAAAGGTCGAGCAGCAAGCAAGTCATTTCACCCGGTTGACGATCGAGCGCGTCGGCGCCCGCTTCACCGCCCGCACCGAAACGGCACCGCTGCAGGCCCAGGTGGCCTTGGGCAGCGGCACCATCCGCACCTCGCTGTTCGCCGCTACCGACGACGCCAACATCCCCGACGCCATCGCTTCGCAGATGGCCGACATGTTCTCGGGCGACATCGACTTCCACCGCGAGCTGCGCAAGGGCGACCGCTTCAGCATCGTCTACGAGACGCTGACCGCCGACGGCGAGCCGGTCCCGTGGGACGGCGGCGTCGGCCGCCTGCTGGCCGGCGAGTTCACGAACAACGGCCGCACTTATTCGGCCGTCTATTTCAAGGACAACGCCACCGGCAAGAGCAGCTTCTTCGGCTTTGACGGCACGAGCAAGCGTCGCGCCTTCCTGGCCAGCCCGATGGAGTTCTCGCGCATCACCAGCGGCTTCGCGATGCGCTTCCATCCCATCATGCAGACCTGGCGCCAGCACAACGGTGTCGACTACGGTGCGCCGACCGGCACGGCCGTGCGGTCGGTGGGCGATGGCACGGTCGAAATGGCCGGCTGGCAGAACGGCTTTGGCAATGTCGTGCAGGTGCGCCACGCCGGCGACCGCAGCACGGTCTACGCTCACCTGAGCCGCATTGACGTCAAGAAGGGCCAGCGCATCGAACAGGGCATGAAGCTCGGTGCCGTCGGCTCGACCGGCTGGGCCACCGGCCCGCACCTGCACTTCGAGTTCCGCGTCGGCGGCCGCCACATGGACCCACGCACCATCGCTCGCGCCTCCGAGGCGATCACGCTGCCGAACTACGCCAAGTCGCAGTTCCTGCAGACCGTCGCCAGCGTCAAGACCCAACTGGCCGTGGCCGAGACCATGGATGGCGTCTCAGCCGCCGACTGAGCTCCGTCAGCTCTATATCGGGCTGATGTCGGGCACCTCGCTCGACGGCATTGATGGCGTCCTCTTCGACGCCGATGCGCTGGCCGTCACCGGCCATGTGCATGCCCCCTTCTCCCACGCGCTGCGCGACGAGTTGTTGGCACTGAACGCACCTGGCGGTAACGAGCTGCATCGCGCCGCCTTGGCTGCCAATGCGGTAGCCCGTGCCTATGCCGACGTCGTCTCGCAGTTGCTTGAAGCCACGGGCGTTCCACGCAAGCAGATTGCGGCGCTGGGCGCTCACGGCCAGACGGTGCGCCACCGCCCGGACGGCTTCGACGGCTACACGACGCAACTGCTGAACGGCGCCCTGCTGGCCGAGCAGGCCGGCATTGACGTCATCTGCGACCTGCGCAGCCGCGATGTGGCCGCGGGCGGCCAGGGCGCACCCCTGGTGCCGGCCTTCCACCGCGCCGTCTTCGGTGCAGCGCAGGCGGACGTGGCAGTGCTCAATCTCGGCGGCATCAGCAACCTCAGCCTGCTGCATGCCGACGGCCGCACCGGCGGCTTCGACTGCGGTCCGGCCAACTGCCTGATGGATGGCTGGATCGCCCGCCACCGCAGCCTGGCCTATGACGCCGACGGCGCCTGGGCCGCGACAGGCCGCGTGCTGCCCGAACTGCTTGAAGCGCTGCTGGCCGAACCCTGGTTCGCGTTGCCGCCGCCCAAGAGCACGGGGCGGGATCTTTTTCATCTGCGTTGGCTGGACGCGAAGCTGGCGCCGGGTCTCGCGCCGGAAGATGTGCAGGCGACGCTGCTGGAGCTCAGCGCCCGTTGCGTGGCCGACGCCCTGCACACCACCATGCCGCAGGCTAGTACTTTGACCGCCTGCGGCGGTGGCGCCTTGAACGGCGTGCTGATGGGCCGCCTGGCGGCGCTGCTGCCCGGCGTGGTCGTGCAGACCAGCGCCGCGCACGGCCTGCCGGTCGACCAGGTCGAAGCGGCGGCCTTCGCCTGGCTGGCCCGGTGCTTTGTCGAGCGCCGGCCGGGCAATCTGCCCGCCGTCACAGGCGCGGCAGGCACGCGCCTGCTGGGGGCGCTCTACCCCGCCTGACAGCGCTGGCTCAGCCCGGTTCGGGCGGGTCCTGCTGCTTGATCGCCAGCGCCACGTGGCTGTCGCCCGATTCGAGCTGGCCGAAGATGCCAGCCGAGGCCATCGTGATCAGGGCCATGCAGACAAAGGTGGCGCGAAAGGCCTGCAGCGTCTGCACACCGTCCATGCCGAAGTGCGCTGTGAAGGCCGCCAGCACCGCGCCCGCCGCGGCCACACCCATGCCCATGGCCAGCATCTGCACCATGGACAGCAGGCTGTTGCCGCTGCTCGCGTTGTCGGGCTCGAGATCCTTCAGCGTCAGCGTGTTCATCGCGGTGAACTGCATCGAGTTGACGGCGCCAAAGAGTGCCAGTTGCACGACAGTCACCACCAGCGGCTGCCCAGGCGTGGCGAAGCCGAAGCTCGCCATCGTCAGCCCGACCAGCAAGGTGTTGACGACCAGCACACGCCGGTAGCCGTGGCGCCGGATGAGCGGTGTCGTCACGCGCTTCATCGACATGCTGGCCAGGGCCACGGGCAACATCATCATGCCGGCCTGGGCGGGCGAATAGCCCATGGTCACCTGCAGCAGCAGCGGGATCAGGAAGGGCATGCAGGAGCTGCCCAGGCGCGAGAACAGATTGCCGAGCAGGCCGATGCGCAGCGCACCGATGCGAAACAGCCGGGGCGAAAACAGCGGGTCGGGCCGGCGCAGGGCATGCAGCCAGTAGGTCGTCAGGCTGGCCAGCCCGAAGATCATCAACATCAGTACCGAAGCCTGGCGCAAGCCCAGGCCCGACAGGCCGTCCAGCGCCAGCGAGACCGCGGCCATGCCGAAGGCCAGCAGCAGATAGCCCGTCAGATCAAAGCGCCCGACCGCGACCGGCGCAGGTGCTGGCATGTAGCGCAACGTGGCCAAGGCGCCGATGAGGCCGACCGGCAGGTTGATCAGAAAGATCCAGTGCCAGGACGCCGCCTGCACCAGCCAGCCGCCCAGCGTTGGGCCGATCAGCGGGCCGACCAAGCCGGGAATGGCAACGAAGCTCATCGCCTGCAGGAAGCGCTCGCGCGGGAAGGTGCGCAGCACGACCAGGCGTCCGACCGGCAGCAGCAGCGCGCCACCAGCGCCTTGCACGACACGCGCGGCGACCAGGGCGTCCAGGCTGGGCGCCAACGCGCACAGCACCGAGCCGATCACGAAGAGGACGATTGCGCCGACGTAGATGCGGCGCGTGCCGAAGCGGTCCGCCACCCAGCCCGTGGCCGGGATCAGCATGGCCATCGTCAGCGAATAGGCGACGACGACGGACTGCATGCGCAGCGGGCTTTCGCCCAGGCTGCGCGCCATTGCCGGCAGCGCCGTGTTGACGATGGTGGCGTCCAGCGTCTGCATGAAGAAGCCGAGGGCCACCAGCCACAGCAGCATGCGCTGCTTGCGTTCCTGATCCATGTCGGGAGACGGCAAGGGAGGTGCCATGGGTCGGCAATGAAAAAGCCGCCCGGAGGCGGCTTGTCAGCGAGGGTTGAGCGAAGGCTCAGACCGAGAAGGAGGAGCCGCAGCCGCAGGTCGTCGTGGCGTTCGGGTTCTTGATGACGAACTGGGCGCCCTGCAGGTCTTCCTTGTAGTCGATCTCGGCACCCATCAGGTATTGCAGGCTCATCGAGTCGATCAGCAGCGTGACGCCATTCTTCTGCATCTGCGTGTCGTCGTCGTTGACGGCCTCGTCGAAGGTGAAGCCGTACTGGAAGCCGGAGCAACCACCACCCTGCACGAAAACGCGCAGCTTCAGGTCCGGGTTGCCTTCCTCGGCCACCAAGTCGCGCACCTTGTCGGCGGCGCTGTCGGTGAACACCAGGGGCACGGGAATGTCAGTGACGGGGGTATCAAGCACGGCGCTCATGGCGAGGCTCCTGTGAATCTGTCCAGAGACGAATATCGGGATTGTCCGCGCAAAAACAAAAGGCCGCTCGAAGCGGCCTTTTGTGTCCAAGCGCAGAAATTAACGCTTGCTGAACTGCTTCCTGCGACGGGCGCCGTGCAGACCGACCTTCTTACGCTCGACTTCACGCGCGTCACGCGTGACGAAGCCGGCGCGGCTCAGTTCGGGCTTCAGGGCTGCGTCGTAGTCGATCAGCGCGCGGGTGATGCCCAGGCGCAGGGCGCCGGCTTGACCCGATTCGCCACCACCGTGCACGTTCACCTTGATGTCGAAGGCTTCACCATTGTTCGTCAGCAGCAGGGGCTGCTTGGCGATCATGATGGACGTCTGACGACCAAAGTAAGCGTCGATGGCCTTGCCATTGACGATGATCTGGCCCGTGCCCTTCTTCATGAAGACGCGAGCGACCGACGACTTGCGACGGCCCGTACCGTAATTCCAGTTTCCGATCATGGCCGTTCCTTAGATCTCGAGAGCCTTGGGCTGCTGGGCGGTATGCGGGTGCGTCGGGCCTGCGTAGACCTTCAGCTTCTTGACCATGGCGTAACCGAGCGGGCCCTTGGGCAGCATGCCCTTGACGGCCTTTTCCAGCGCGCGGCCGGGGTGCTTGGCTTGCATGTCCTTGAACTTCGTGGCGTAGATGCCGCCGGGGAAGCCGCTGTGACGGTAGTACACCTTGTCGGTGGCCTTGTTGCCCGTGACACGGAGCTTTTCGGCATTGACGATGACGATGAAATCACCGGTATCCACGTGAGGCGTGTAAATGGCCTTGTGCTTGCCGCGCAAACGGAGTGCCACTTCGCTGGCAACACGTCCGAGCACCTTGTCGGTGGCGTCAATCACAAACCACTCGTGCGTCACTTCGGCCGGCTTGGCGCTGAAGGTCTTCATGAGAGTGCTTTCGCTGCGCCGGCTTCAAACTGCTGAAACCGGCAATAGATGGCTGAACTTCGACCGGTCTCGGTGCTTGTGTCTGATGCACAGCCTCTCAACACGGCTCTTTCCCGCAGCCTTTTGACGGAAAAGCCCACGAGTGTAGCAGTGCGGCCGATGGTTTGAAAAGGACCGAGGCGTTAACCTTGCCATACCTTTGCAGTGCCCGCCATGCCCAAGCCCCCGTCCGCCGACTCTCCTCCCCTCGCCGAAGCCGCGGCGGGCGAGGGCCATGAGCTGTCGGCCTTCGGCCTCGACCCGATTGCGCCGGCAGCCGCCCCGGCCGAACCGGCAGGCCCGCTGGCCAAGGCCCGGGCTGCATTGGAGCTCCTTTCCACCTGGGTGCCAATTCGCTCGCTCGCGCGCCGCCACCGCCATCGCATCATTGACCACCTGCTGGCGCTGGAGCCGCAGGACCGTTACTTGCGCTTCGGGTACCCGGCTTCGGACGAGCAGATTCGCAAATACGCCCTCAGCATCGACTTTGCCCGCGACGAGGTGCTGGGCATCTTCAACCGCCGCCTGCACCTGATCGCCCTGGCCCATCTGGCCTATGGGCAACCGATGCCGGATGAGCCCAGCCGCACGATGGCCGAGTTCGGCGTCTCCGTGCTGCCGCAGTCGCGCGGCCGGGGCCTGGGACGGCGGCTTTTCGACGCCGCGGGCTTGCATGCCCGCAACCGGGGTATCGACACCCTGTTCATCCACGCACTGAGCGAAAACCGTCCCATGCTGCGCATTGCGGCAGCGGCTGGCGCCATCGTCGAGCGCGACGGCAGCGAATCCGCGGCCTATCTGCGCCTGCCACCCGAATCATTCAGCTCCCAGGTCGAGCAGGCACTGGAGCGGCATCTGGGCGAGCTGGATTTCCAGTTCAAGCGCCAGGCTCAAGTGCTGAGTGGATTTGTCGACAGCGTTGCCGAGGTCAAAGCCCATTTCGAATCTCCCGGCCGCGCCGCCAAGGAATAAATGACGGGCTAACGGCCGTTTTCCCAGGCATGCTCCCCCTCAGGCCCGGGGGAATCGGGACTAGCGAGTAATTCCTTTTAGGGACGTTGCGCTACATTGCCCGACCATTGCGCCGCGAGAAAACAAGGTCGGCGTCATCCGCCGAAATCCCTTCAGGGTATGCCGTACGCCATCTATTGGATCGCCGCGCTGGCTGTTTGCGTCCTGGGTCTGGCCATCAGCCTGATCTGGGCGCTGCGCCGACCTGCGTACGCCAATAAAGGCTTGCCGGCGGAGTGGTCACTCACGGCGCGGCCTGTATTCACGACCGACGAGCGCCGTGTCTTCCGGCTGCTGCGCGAGGCCCTGCCCCACCACGTCGTGCTGTCCAAGCTGCCGCTGGTGCGGTTTTGCCAGCCGACCGAGGCCAAGGAAGTGCGCTACTGGTTCGACCTGCTCGGCGCCTCGCATGTGACCTTCGCGGTCTGCAGCCCCAATGGTCGCGTGCTGGCCGCCATCGACCTCGAGGGCGAGCGCGGCGTTACGCCGCGCAGCCTGCAGATCAAGCATGCCGTGCTCTCCGCCTGCCGCGTGCGTTATTTGCGCTGCGCGATGGACCAGCTGCCCAGCGTCGCCGAGCTGCAGCTTTTGGTGCCCCAGAGCAGCAATTCACGCGGCCCGCTCCCCGCACCGGCAGCCACATCGACGCCGTCGCGCCGCCGCATGGGCAGCAGCGAGGACGAATTCGGCAGCGACTGGGGCCAGTTCTCCCAGCCTCTGCCGCTGTGGCAGGACGCTGGCGTCTTCAGCGGCGGCAATGACGGCTATGGGGACCGAGAGCGCGACCGCCATCCGCGCATGCCGGCCCAGCCCGCCACGCCGCATCCACAGCGCCGCCTGTCCTCACGCAACCTCGACCCGGCGCGCTACAACCCGCGCAACCTGCCGGTGCTCGATGACGCCGACGAGGAGGCCATGATGGACGACATCGTCGGCGTCGTCGTCGATGCGCCGCGCTACGCCACCCAGCGTCCCCGTCGGAGTTGATTGCAACCGGCGACACTCGCCGGATGCATGACACGACCCCTGATCTCAGTTTCGGCGACCTGACGCCGGAGTTCATGCTCGACGCCCTGGACGCCGCCGGCCTGCGTGCCGACGGCCGGCTGCTGCAGCTCAACTCCTTCGAGAACCGCGTGCTGATGCTGCACCTGGAGGACGGCGGCGCGGCTGTCGCCAAGTTCTACCGCCCGGCGCGCTGGAGCGATGCGCAGATCCTGGAAGAACACGATTTCGCCACCGAGCTCGCCGCCGCCGAGGTGCCCGTCGCGGCGCCGTGGACGCTGGAGGGCGGTTCCACCCTTTTCCACTATCAGGGCCAGCGCCTGGCCGTCACGCCGCGCCAGGGTGGGCGCGGGCCGGAGCTGGAAGACCCCGAAGTGCTGCGCTGGATCGGCCGGCTGCTGGCTCGCCTGCACGGCGTCGGCCGCCAAAAGCCCTTTGCCGAACGCCTGGCTTGGGCCAGCGCCGCGCCCGCCCAGGCCGCACGCGATTGGCTGATGGGCAACGACGCCATCCCGCCCGAGATCGCACCCGCCTGGGACGAGGCCGCACGCCGCTGCATTGATGCCATCCAGGCCGCCTTTGACAGCCTGCCCGACCTGCAGTTAACGCGCCTGCATGGCGACTGCCATCCCGGCAACATCCTCTGGACGCCTGACCGCGGGCCGCACTTCGTCGACCTCGACGACGCCGTCAATGGCCCGGTGGTGCAGGACCTGTGGATGCTGTTGCCCGGCGAGCCCGATGCTGCACGCAGCCTGCTCAACGCCGTGCTCGATGGCTACGAGCAGATCGCCGAATTCGATGATCGCGAACTGCGCCTGATCGAACCGTTGCGAACAATGCGCATGATCCACCACAGCGCCTGGCTGGCTCGCCGCTGGGGCGACCCGGCCTTCCCTCTCGCCTTCCCCTGGTTTGGCACGCCCAACTATTGGCTGGACCAAGTGGCCAAGCTGAGGGAACAGCTGGAAGCGATGCGGCCCAAGGGCAGCACCCCGACGCTGGCCCGTGACGAGGACGAGGTCAACTTCGATGGCGACGGCTTCGCCTGATTCGCTCAGGGCAGTGGGCTCGTCAACACCACGGCATAGCCATCGGGGTCGCGCAGCCAGAACTCCCAGTTGCCGTTCTGGCTCCAGCGCTTCGGCCTGACGACGTCGACATCCAGCGCTGTCGCCCGCTCCACGGCGGCGTCGAAGTCAGCCAGCTCGAACCACAGCAGCACGCCGTTGCCATAGGGGCGCAACTCGACGTCGCCAAGAGGCCCATGATCGTGATCGACCTCCCAGCGGTGCAACTGCAGCAGCAAATGGCCGTCGGGCGCGTTCAGGCGTTCGTATTCGTCGCCGCCGTGGCCGCTGTGGCACCCCAGCAAGCGCTGATACCAGCGGCTGCTGGCGGGCACGTCATGGACGCAGATCAGCGGGACGAGTTGCATGGCGGCTCTCCAGGAACGCCGTGAAATGCTAGCGCCAAGGTGGGGTCGATTGCCAGAAAATACTGGATATCCATACAGTCTTGTGATCTCATTCAAGCTCCGGATTCTTCCCCCGACCTGCCTGTTTCCTGGCCATGTTGTCCGCTTCTCTCGCCTCCTGCGTCCCTTGCGCTGCCTTGCGGCCCCCGCTCGTCCCCCTGCCGCTGGACGACGCCCGGCTGCAGGGGCGGCTGTGGCGCGGCAGCAGCCTGAGCACCGCCGCCGACCCGACGCTGGCCAGTGGCTTTGCGGCGCTGGACGCCGAGCTGCCCGGCGGCGGCTGGCCGCTGCGAGCCGTCACCGAGCTGCTGACGCCGCAGCCCGGCGTGCTGGAGTGGCGGCTGCTGGCGCCGGCGCTGAGCGGCTGGTGGGCGGCCCAGGCCCTGCCGGCGGCCGCTCCCGGCCGTCGCGGACGCGTGGTCACGTCGGCGCTGCGTTCGCTGCTGCTCATCAACCCGCCCCACACGCCCCATCTGCCGGGCCTGCAGGCCCTGGGCCTGCCACCCTCGGCACTGATCTGGGTGGAGGCCAGCACGCCGGCTCAAGCGCTCTGGGCCGCCGAGCAGGCCATCAAGTCGCGCGTGGCCGTGCTGGCCTGGCTGCCCGAGGCGCGGCCGGAGCAGATCCGGCGCCTGCAGGTCAATGCGCTGAGTTCCGATGCGCCGGCCTTCCTGATGCGGCCGGAGCGCGTGCAGCAGCAGTCCTCGGCCGCGCCGCTGCGCCTGATCGTGCAGCCGGGGGAGGGCTGGGACCTGGCCGTGCACCTGCTCAAGCGCCGCGGGCCCGCGCACGAGGGCTGGCTTGAACTGTCCGCCGTGCCGGGCGCCGTGGAGCCGCTGCTGACGGCGGCCAAGCGCAAGCCCCTGCCTGCCCCCATGCCGGAGCCCGCGCCGGCTCCGGTCAGCCCTCCGATGGAGCGCCCTGATGCGCTGGCTCGCCCTGTGCTGCAGGCCTGATGCCCAAGGCAACGCCGGGCCGCCCCAAGTTGCCTTGACCCCCTCGGGGGGCGGGCAGGGCGCAGCCCTGCCCTGGGGGTCAACAGGTCATATTGGCGATGTTGACGCCCTCGGCTGGCTGGCGCTGAGCTTCACGCCGCGCGTTGCACGGCTGGAGGAAGCGGTGGTGGCCGAGGTGTCGGCTAGCCTGCGGCTGTTCCGCGGCGCACGGGCTCTGCGGCAGCGGCTGCAGACGCAGGCAACACAAGCCGGCTTGGCCCTGGGCGACATGGCCTGGGCGCCGACAGCGCTGGGCGCCTTGGCACTGGCGCGTTGCAGCGACATCAATCCTGGCCGCCTGAGCGAGCGCCTGGACGCGCTGCCGTTATCGGCACTGAGCGCCGCCCAAGCCCATCACGCCATGCTGGCCCGCCTGGGCTGCACGCGCCTGGGCGAGCTGCGCCGGCTGCCTCGCCCGGCACTGGCCAAGCGCTTTGGCCCGGCGCTGCTGACGGCGCTGGACCAGGCCTATGGCGACCTGCCCGAGATACACAGCTGGCTGACCCTGCCCGATCGCTTCGACGCCCGGCTGGAGCTGCCCTACCGCGTCGAGCACGCGCCCGTGCTGCTGCACTTTGCTGAAACCCTGCTGCGCCAGCTCTGCGCCTTCCTCGCCGCCCGCCATGCCGGTGTGCGTGCGCTGCGACTGGCCTGGCAGCACGACGCGATGCGCCCCCGCGACGTGGCCGACAGCGGCGAGCTGACTGTGGCCACGGCGGACACGACGCGCGATCTGAGGCGGCTTACAAGGCTGCTGTCCGAACACCTGGGCCGCATGACACTGGCCGCGCCAGCCGGCGAAATCCGCCTCAGCGCCGATACCGTGCTGCCGCTGGAGGAAGGCAGCAGCAGCCTGTTGCCCGGCCCCGCCGATCCGCAGGAGCGCACGACGACGAATGCGCTGCTGGAGCGGTTGTCGGTGCGCCTGGGCGCCGACCATGTGCGCGAAGGCCGGCTGCGCGAAGACCATCGGCTGGCCGAAATGCAGCGCTGGCAGCCTTGGCCAGCACCGCCTTCCGTAGCTGTGCGCTCTCCACCAGGGCCGCAGCCGACCTGGCTCGTCGAGCCACCACAGCCACTGCGCTGCGATGCGCAGGAACAACCGCTGTACGCCGGGCCGCTGGCGCGAATCAGCGGCCCGCACCGCATCGAGGCCGGGTGGTGGGAGGGCCGCGGCGGCCTGCAGACGCGCGACTACTTCGTCTACCGCAGCGCCGCGCGCGGGTTGCTGTGGGTCTATCACGAGCGCCTGCCGGACGCGGCAACGGCCACATCGGGATGGTTCCTGCATGGGGTCTTCGCATGACGCCGCCGATGTCGGACCGCGACGAGCGGCTGGCGATGCTGCGCGAGCAGGGAATCGCCTCGGAAGCCGACCTGCGCCGCGCCGCCGATGGGTGGCAACGGGCCCAGCCCGGCTCGCGCACCGACGTGCCGCGGTATGCCGAGCTGCACTGCCTGTCGGCCTTCAGCTTCCTGCGTGGCGCGTCCGAGCCGGCCGAACTGGTGGAGCGTGCCTGCGACCTGGGCTACGAAGCGCTGGCCATCACCGACGAATGCTCGCTGGCGGGCGTCGTGCGCGCGCACAAGCAATTGCGGGAGATGCGCGAGGCAGCGCACCACGCCCTGAAAGAGGTTGCACGCGAGGCGGGCCAGCCCGAAGACGACATTGCGCAGCCGCAGCTGATGCAGTTGCTGATCGGCAGCGAGTTCCTTGTGCGCGACGACACCGGCACGCCGCGCTTCAAGCTCGTGCTGCTGGCGCAGAACCTCAACGGCTACGGCAACCTCAGCCAGTTCATCACCCGGCTGCGGCGCGCCAGCCCGGTCAAAGGCGAGTACACGCTGCACTGGCGCCAGATCGCGCCCGAGAAACTGTCCGACTGCCTGGCCCTGCTCGTGCTGCCGCGCGAGGCTCCTGATGCCGAACTGGCGCCACCCGCGCATTGGGTGCTGCGCCATTTCGCCGGCCGCGCCTGGATCGCCGTCGAGCTGCTGCGCGAGGCCAGCGATGCGCTGTGGCTGCAGCGGCTGCAGGCGCTGTCCGAGGAGACGGCACTGCCGCTGGTGGCCGCCGGTGACGTGCACTTCCACGTGCGCTCGCGCAAGGCGCTGCAGGACGTGATGACGGCCACGTGCCTGGGCCGCACGGTGGCCGAGTGCGGTTTCGACCTGCAGCCCAACGCCGAGCGCCATCTGCGCAGCCGCTACCGGATCTCGCAGATCTATCCGCAAGCGTTGATGCGAGAGACGACGCAGGTGGCGGCTCGCTGCACGTTCAGCCTCAACGAGATCAGCTACCGCTACCCCAGCGAGGTTGTGCCTGCCGGTCGCACGCCGCGCCAGCACCTGCGCGACCTGACCTATGCCGGTGCCTACAAGCGCTGGCCAGAAGCCAAGGGCGGTGTGCCCGACAAATTCAAGCGCCGCATCGAGGACGAACTGGAACTGATCGAGGAGCTGGCGTACGAACACTACTTCCTGACCGTTGCCGATGTGGTCGACTTCGCGCGCAGCATCGGCATCCTCTGCCAGGGTCGCGGCTCGGCCGCCAACAGCGTGGTCTGCTACTGCCTGCACGTCACATCGGTGGACCCCGACCGCAGCACGCTGCTGTTCGAGCGCTTCATCAGCCGCGAGCGCAACGAACCGCCGGACATCGACGTCGACTTCGAGCATGAGCGCCGCGAGGAGGTCATCCAGCACCTCTACAAGAAATACGGCCGCGACCGTGCCGCACTGACGGCCGTCGTCATCTGCTACCGGCCCAAAAGCGCGATCCGGGATGTCGGCAAGGCGCTGGGCTTCAGCGAGGCGCAGCTCGAAGTGATGAGCAATGACCACAGCGGCTGGTCCACCCAGGTGCTGCCCGAAGAACACCGCCTCGAGCTGCTGCAGCAGCTTGGCTTGCCGGACGACGATCCCCGGCTTCAGCAACTCATCACTCTGGGCCGCCAGCTCAACCGGCTGCCCCGCCACCTCTCCCAGCACGTGGGCGGCTTCGTGCTGACGCAAGGCTCGCTCGAGCGTCTCGTTCCCATCGAGAACGCGACGATGAAGGACCGCAGCGTCATCGAGTGGGACAAGGACGACATCGACGAGCTGAAGATGATGAAGGTCGACGTGCTGGCCTTGGGCATGCTCAGCGCCATCCGGCGTTGCTTCGATCTCGTCAACCCGATGCGCGGCACGGCCATCGACCTGACCATCCCCGACAACGACACCGCCACCTACGACATGATCTGCAAGGCCGACACCATCGGTGTGTTCCAGATCGAATCGCGAGCCCAGATGTCGATGCTGCCGCGGCTGAAGCCGCGCGACTACTACGACCTGGTCGTGGAAGTCGCCATCGTCCGCCCCGGGCCGATCGAGGGCGGCATGGTGCACCCCTATCTGAAGAACCGCGCATTGCCGGCAGACCAGGTGGAGTACCCCAGCGAGGCGCTGAAGGAAGCCCTGTGGCGTACCCGTGGTGTGCCCATCTTCCAGGAGCAGGTCATGCAGGTGGCCATGATTGCCGCGGGCTTCAGCGCCGGGGAGGCTGACCAGCTGCGCCGTGCCATGGCCGCGTGGAAGCGCCCCGGCGTGCTGGAGAAGTACTACGACAAGGTCGTCAAGGGCATGCGAGAACGAGGTTATGAGGACGCGTTTGCCGAGCGCATCTTCAGCCAGATCAAGGGCTTCTCCTCCTACGGCTTCCCCGAGTCCCATGCCGCCAGCTTCGCGCTGCTGACCTATGTCAGCTCCTGGCTCAAATGCCACGAGCCCGCAGCCTTCCTGTGCGCGCTGCTGAACTCGCAACCGCTGGGCTTCTACACGCCCAGCCAGCTCATTCAGGATGCGCGCCGGCATGAGGTCGAGGTGCGCGCCATCGACGTGAACCACAGCAACAAGGACAGCACGCTGGAGCCCCGACCGGGCGAGCACCAACCCGCCGTGCGGCTGGGCCTGCGCCTCGTCGGCGGCCTGGGCGACGAGGCGGCCGAGCGCATCGAGCAGGCTCGCGCTCGCGACGGCGAATTCGCCCACCCGCAGGACCTGGCCTTCCGAGCCCGCCTGACGCAGCAAGACATGCAACAGCTCGCCGCCGCCGATGCACTGACGTCGCTGGCCGGCCATCGCCGCCAGCAGGTCTGGCAGGCCTCGGCCCTGCATGCCATGCCGGAGCTGCTGCAGGGCAGCCTGTTGCCCGAGGACGACCTCGAACTGCCCGCCGCCGCCGAGGGCGAGGAGGTGCTGTGGGACTACGCCGCCACCGGCCTGACGCTGCGCCGCCACCCGCTGGCCCTGCTGCGCCCACGCCTGTCCAAGCAAGGGCTGCTCAGCGCCCAGCAGCTCGACGCCGTCAAGAGCGGCCGCCGCGCCAAGGCCTGCGGCATCGTCACCGGGCGGCAGAAGCCGCAGACGGCCAAGGGCACCCTGTTCGTCACGCTGGAGGACGAGACCGGCAACGTGCAGGTCATCGTCTGGCCCAAGGTCTATGAAGAGCACCGCAGCGCCATCCTCGGCGCACGGCTGCTGGCCGTGGAAGGCGTCTGGCAGCGCGGCGACGGCGATGTGCGCCACCTGCTGGCGCAGGGCTTCACCAACCTCAACCCGCTGCTGGGCCGGTTGCCGACGGAGAGTCGGGACTTCAAGTGAGCCAAACCCGGCAAGTCCCGCTTCCGAACACCGGGCCGCACATGGGCCCACCATGACCGCCACTTCGGGCCGCTGCCAGGTGCGCACTGCGCACTGGATGCAGCGGCCAGTAATGAGCGGAGGAGCGAAGCCCTGTGCCCTAATGGGCCCAATCGGTCAGAAATTTCAATCCACTCCCATAAGACGGGCGCACAGCCAGTATCTCATTCGCGACATACCCTTACGGAAATCTGCTCTAATTATTCTGAAAAATCAGTCTCCAATCCGGAGGGCCAGCGATGAAGACCCCGCAAAACCGTCGCATCCTGTTGGTGGATGACATGCCTGCAATCCACGAGGATTTTCGAAAGATCCTCATGCCGCAAGCGCCGGAACACGCGCAACTCAGCGCCGTGGAAGCAGCTTTGTTTGGCGAAGAGGACAGCGCGCTCCCCCAAATCGCCTTTGAACTCGATTCTGCCTATCAGGGGCAGGAGGGGCTTTCAAGATTAGAGGCCGCCCTCCACGAAAACAGGCCCTATGCCATGGCCTTCGTGGATATGCGCATGCCGCCCGGCTGGGATGGTGTGCAAACCATTGAACATCTATGGCAGCGCGACCCACGTTTGCAGGTTGTTATTTGCACGGCATATGCCGACGGTTCGTGGGCCGATATCTTGGCGCGCCTGGACGTGTCCGATCGCCTGCTGATCCTCAAAAAGCCCTTTGATTCCATTGAGGTCTTCCAACTGGCCACGGCGCTCACCACCAAATGGCAAATGATGCAGGATGCAGCGGCGCATCGCACCCTTTTGGAAGACGCGGTCCGGGAACGCACCAGCGAACTGCTCACCGTCAACGAAGTTTTACAGAACGAGATGAGAGAGCGCAAGCATCTGGAAGGGCAATTGATCCAATCAGAAAAGCTGGCCTCCATCGGTCAGCTTGCGGCAGGTGTCGCGCATGAGATAAACAATCCGATCGGCTATATTTTCTCAAACCATGGCACCTTGGATGGATATATCGGAAAACTGTTCGAGTTGATTACCGCCTATGAACACGCGGAAACCAGCATCACGGCACCCGAGGTGATTGCCAATCTGCGCGCACTGCGCGAACGTGTGGAGCTGGATTTCTTGAAAGAAGACATTCCAGTGCTCATACGAGAATCCAAGCAAGGCATTGTGCGGGTGCGCCAGATCGTCCAGGATCTGAAGGACTTTTCACGCATTGATTCGTCGCAAGACTGGGAATCAGCCGATCTGCACCAGGGCATCGATTCGACGCTGAACATCGTCGCCAGCGAAATCAAGTACAAGGCCGATCTGGTCAAAGAATATGGCGCCATTCCCAATATTGAATGCCTGCCTTCACAGATCAATCAGGTGGTGATGAACCTTGTGGTCAATGCGACTCACGCCATTGGTGAAAAACGTGGCCGCATCGCCATTCGAACGGGAGCCGAAGGGGCGCACGTGTGGATGGAGGTGGCCGACACGGGCACTGGCATACCACCCGACACGCTCAAGCATATTTTCGAGCCCTTCTTCACCACCAAGCCCGTTGGCAAAGGCACGGGGCTCGGGCTATCGGTGTCCTACGGCATCGTGCAGAAACACCACGGCCGCATCGACGTGGAAAGTGTCGTGGGTCAAGGCACCACGTTTCGCGTCACGCTGCCCGTGCGACAGACAAAAACGCAAGCCGAAGTGCCAGTGTCCGATATCTGAGGCCGCTTCATGCAAGGCAACCCATCATGAAAACATGGCCTGCCCCAAACAAGGGCCGTATTCTCGTCGTGGATAGCAATCCCGACACTCACAGCGCCTTTCGCAACATGTTGGTCGAAGATGCCCATGCGCAAGGGAAATTCGAACTGGACTGCGCCCGCGACACCCCCGACAGCCTTGCCCTTATGCAGCAGTCCCTGCTGGCTTCGCAACCTTATACCTTGGTATTCATAGGCGCCTCCCAGACAAAGGCATGGACAGCGGTCGAAATAGCCCCCCAAATTTGGGCAATTGATCCCAGCGTTCAGATCGTGCTTTGCGCGGAGCGGCTCGATTCTTCTTCTGACTCGTTATTCGAAGCCATGGGAGCAACGAATAGCAGGTGGCTGACGCTTCAAATGCCTCTTGACCGCGTCGAAGTCATCCAGCTGTCACATTCCCTGACAGAGAAGTGGCATTTGCAACAGTTTGCCGAGGCGCATCAAGGCGTGAACTCAGCGGCAGAGACGACAGCGGCAGAGAGCCCAGTGGATGCGTCCCAGATCAATGAGCAAGATTTGCTGCGCACACTTCTGGACAACTCTCCCGATCATATTTACTTCAAAGATATGCAGTCCCGCTTTCTCAAATGCAGCAAAGCCCAGGCGTTGCAATTCGGGGCCGCGTCGCCGGCGGCATTGGTTGGCAAGACAGATTTCGATTTTTTTTCCGAAGAGCATGCGCGCCCCGCCTATGAGGATGAACAGGAAATACTGCGCACAGGCCAACCGATGATTGGCAAAGCGGAGAAGGAAACCTGGAAGGATGGCCGCGCCGAGTCCTGGACGCTGAGTACCAAAATGCCGCTGCGCAACAGTGCAGGAGTCATCATCGGCACCTTCGGCATCTCCAAGGACATTACTGCGCTGAAGCAGACGGAAGCAGCGCTGGCATATCACCACGATTTGCTGAGCACGCTGATGGAGAATTCGCCTGATTCCATCTTCTTCAAGGATCTGAAATCACGCTTCGTCAAAATAAGCCGTTCAGAGCTGCATAACCTGCTGCGACTATCGATCAGCCGCTACCGCGCAGTACATCCCGGCACGGATGAAGACGCACTCCCGCCGCATTTGGCCAACGTGGACGAGTTTGAAAAATATGTGATCGGCAAAACCGACGCAGACCTTTATGGCCAGGATAGAGCGAGTGAATTCAGCCATGATGAAGAAGAGATCCTCCGGACCGGAAAACCCATCGTCGAAAAGAGCGAGAAAACAGTCCATCCCGATGGGCGCGTTGTTTGGTATCTCACCACCAAAAGCCCCTGGAGAGACCGGCATGGCCAACTGATCGGGACCTTCGGAACGTCAAAAAACATATCCGAACTGAAGGAAGCCGAGCGAAAAATTGAAGAGGTGCAGGCCCAACTGCTGACTGCGGCACGCCTCGCAGGCATGGCAGAGATCGCAACCAACGTCTTGCACAACGTGGGCAACGTTCTCAACAGCGTCAACGTATCGGCCGACTTGATTGGCGCCCAGTTGCGGGCATCCAAGCTCAAGGGACTCGCCCGCTCCGTGGCTTTGATGGATGCGCATACCGAGGATTTGGGGCAGTTCCTGACGCAGGACAGCAAAGGCAAGCTGCTGCCCACCTATTTGCGTGAACTGGCTCGAACACTCGAGGGTGAGCACGAAGCCATAACGACTGAACTGGGCGCGCTGTGCGGCAGCGTGGAACATATCAAACAGGTCATCGCAACGCAGCAGTCATATGCAGGCACGCCGCGTGTTGTCGAATCCGCCAAGGTGGACGAACTGCTGGACGACGCGCTGCGCATGCACACGGTTGCGCTGACGCGTCACAAAGTGGATGTTGTAAAAAACTACCCGACCTTGCCCGCTCTCCTACTGGATCGGCATCGCGTGTTGCAGGTGCTGGTGAACTTGATCAGCAACGCCAAACAAGCGTTGAGCGCGACCGCGGACAAACGCGCCTTCATTACGCTCGGTGCTGTTTTGATGGAAGGGCCAGTGCTGCGCATCACGGTGACCGATAACGGCGAAGGCATCGCGCCGGAGAATCTGACCCGCGTTTTCTCTCATGGTTTCACCACGCGCAAGAACGGGCATGGCTTTGGTTTGCACAGCTGCGTTCTGGCCGCACAGGAGATGGGCGGCAGCTTGAGCGTCCATAGCGATGGCCCTGGGCAAGGTGCGTCGTTCATCCTGGAGGTTCCCGTGAACGTACCCACGGGATCCGCGCGCTAAATGGCGATACCGACAAATGCCTGGCCCAAGGTCCGCACATGCCGCCATGCGCTCAACGCTCAAGCAAGTAGAACGCGGTCGGTGTAAGTTGCGCCCGTCCTGGCCCGACCCAGCCTCAGCCCACAGACCCGAGAGCCCCTCATGCTGATTCGAACGACCGCCCTTCACGAGCCCCTGTCCAGCGAGATCACGCCCCGCCGGGTCTACCTGAACCGCCGCACGGCCCTGGCCGGCCTCGGCCTGGCAACCGCGTCACCGCTGGCTCTGGCCCAGGCCCAGGCCGCGCCAGGTGGCGGCAAGCTGCCCAAGCTGCCGGGCGCCCGCTCGGCCGTGGCCGGTGCGATGGTGATGGAGAAAGTCACCAGCTACGCCGATGCAACCTCGTACAACAACTTCTACGAATTCGGCACCGACAAGGCCGACCCCGCCGAGCGCGCCCACACGCTCAAGCCCCGGCCATGGACGGTCAGCGTCGAAGGCGAATGCGCCAAGCCCGGCCGCTACGACCTCGACGCGCTGCTCAAGCTCAGCGCCATGGAAGAGCGCATCTACCGGCTGCGCTGCGTCGAAGGTTGGAGCATGGTGATCCCGTGGGTGGGCTACTCGCTGTCAGAGCTCATCAAGAAAGCAGAGCCCACCGGCAAGGCGAAGTTCGTCGAATTCACGACGCTGGCCGATCGCGCGCAGATGCCCGGGCTGCGCTCGTCGGTGCTGGACTGGCCCTACCTCGAAGGCCTGCGCATGGATGAAGCCATGCACCCGCTGGCGCTGCTGACCTTCGGCATGTATGGCGAGGTGCTGCCCAACCAGAATGGCGCGCCGGTGCGCATCGTGCTGCCCTGGAAGTACGGCTTCAAATCGGCCAAGAGCATCGTCAAGATCCGCTTCGTCGAGAAGCAGCCGCGCAGCAGCTGGGAAGAGAGCGCACCCCAGGAATACGGCTTCTATTCCAACGTGAATCCCACCGTGGCCCATCCGCGCTGGAGCCAGCTCAGCGAGCGCCGCATTGGCGAAGACGGCCTGTTCGCCAAGAAGCGGCCGTCCTTGATGTTCAACGGCTATGAAGCGCAAGTGGGCCAGCTCTATGCGGGCATGGATCTGAAGCGCAATTTCTGATGCGGCGTGCGTTGACGGCGGCGCTGCTCAGCCGCGGCGCCAAACCGGCGCTTTTCCTGCTGTGCCTTACGCCGCTGGCGTGGCTGGTCTTCGGCGCCGTAGCCAACCGGCTCGGTGCCAACCCGGCCGAAGCCATCATCCGCGGCCTGGGCGACTGGACATTGCGCGGCCTGTGGCTGACGCTGGCCATCACGCCGCTGCGCGAGCTGACGGGCCTGGCCGCACTGGCGCGCTTTCGGCGCACGCTGGGCGTGTTCACCTTCAGCTATGCCTCACTGCACCTGCTGGCCTATGGCTGGCTGGACATGGGGCTGGATTTCTCCGACATCGCCCGCGACATCGCCAAGCGGCCCTTCATCCTGATGGGCTTCACCGCCTGGCTGCTGATGGCGCCGCTGGCGGCAACGAGCTTCAACAAGGCCATCAAGGCCCTCGGCGCCAAGCGCTGGCAGGCGCTGCACAAGACGATCTACGCCATCTCCGTCATCGCGCTGCTGCACTTCATCTGGATGCGAGCCGGCAAGCACAACTTCGCCGAGCCGGCCGTCTACGGCGTGATCCTTGCCGCGCTGCTGGGGTGGCGCCTCTTCAAACGCCTGAACACGAAAAAGGCGCGACTGGGATAATTCGCGGTTCTGCCCGAACCACCCCATGCCCAACCCCACCTCCATTGACGTCGCCATCCTCGGCGGCGGCCCCGCCGGCTGCAGCGCCGCGTCCTGGCTGGGCCAGATGGGCATGACGGCCCTGCTCGTCGAGCGCGAATCCCGCCTGTGCGCCGCGCTGGCCGGCCTGAACTTCGCCCAGGACTGGGTGCTGGGCGAGCCCGCCGCCCGCCTGGCTGCTTTGGGCGAGCACTACGCCGCCCAGGCCCAGGCCACGCCGGGCATGACGCTGCGCCTGGGCACGCGGGCCGAGTCCGCCCGCCACACGCCCGCAGGCTGGACCCTGCAACTGGCCACCGGCGAGCATGTGCAGGCCCGCGCCCTGCTCGTCGCCACCGGCCTGCGCCTGTTGCGCCCGGCGCGCTACTTCGCCGTGCCGCATGAGCGCGTGCTGGACGCCTCCCAATTGACCGCCCGCCGCGAGGCCCTGTCGCCAGGGCGCGTGCTGCTGCTGGGCGCCGGCGACAACGCCGCAGAGAACGCCCTTTTCCTGGCCGAGCGCGGCCATGAGGTGACTGTCTGGTCGCGCGGCAGCTGGCGCGCCCAGATCCACCTGGCCGAGCGGGCGACCGCCCACCCCCGCATCACGGTGCAACTGGCCACGCCACTGCCCGAGGCCCTGCTGCCGGACGACCGCGGCGTCACTGTCGGCGCCGAACGTTTCGACTTTGTCGCCGCACTGCTGGGCTTCGAGCCCGAGCCTTCCGCCTTTGCGCTGCTGGACGAGGCCTCGCGCCAACGCGCCTTCGTCGCCGGTGACGCCAGCCGTCGCTGGCATCCCTGCGTGCAGACGGCACTGGCCGATGGCGTGCAGGCGGCCAAGCAGATCGAACTGGCGCTGCGCCCGCAGGTCGCCGCCGCGCCGCAGCGCTACAACAACCGCCAGGTCATCCATCTGCAGGGCCTGCGTTTTCGCGCCAACCTGGGCGTGCTCGACTTCGAACGCACCGGGCCCCAGCCCATCCAGGTCGATGCCGAGGTCAACCTCGGCGCCATGCCGGTGGTCGCGCGCGACGCCGACATCGGCCATGTGCTGGACTACCGCCGCGTGCGCACGGCCATCATCGACGAGTGCACGGCCGAGCACACCGACCTCGTCGAAGCCCTGCTCGGCAAGCTCTGCAACCGCCTGATGAGCCTGCCCGGCGTCGTCGGCGTGCGCCTGAAGCTGACCAAGCTCGAAATCTTTCCCGACTGCGAAGTCGCAATCAGCACCGAACTGGGTGCATGGTGAACAACATGTCTGAACTTGATTTGCCCCCACGCTCGCACGGCGAGCTGCCCCCCGAGGGGGCTGTCAGCGGTTTCGGGCGGCCGGGCACCGCTGACGTCCTCGATTTCGCCGAACAAGCCGCGGCCGACAAGAAGGCCGCGTTTGAGATCAACAAGCTGTCCAAGCGCCTGCACCGCCAGGTCGGCCAGGCCGTCACCGACTTCAACATGATCGAAGACGGCGACAAGGTCATGGTGTGTCTGTCGGGCGGCAAGGACAGCTACGCCATGCTGGACATCCTGCTCAACCTGCAGCAGCGCGCGCCAATCAAGTTCAGCCTCGTCGCCGTCAACCTCGACCAGAAGCAGCCCGGCTTCCCCGAGGAGGTGCTGCCCAACTACCTGCGTTCGCGCGGCGTGGACTTCCACATCGAGAACCAGGACACCTATTCCATCGTCAAGAAGCTCATCCCCGAGGGCAAGACGACGTGCAGCCTGTGCTCACGCCTGCGCCGCGGCATCCTCTACCGCGTGGCCGGCGAACTGGGCGCCACCAAGATCGCGCTGGGCCATCACCGCGACGACATGGTCACGACGCTGTTCCTGAACATGTTCTTCGGCAGCCGCATGAAGGGCATGCCGGCCAAGCTGGTGAGCGACGACGGCAAGAACGTCGTCATCCGCCCGCTGGCCTATGTGAAGGAGCCCGACCTCGTGCGCTGGGCCGAACACCGCGAGTTCCCCATCATTCCGTGCAACCTGTGCGGAAGCCAGGACAACCTGCAGCGCGTGCAGGTCAAGGCCATGATCAACGAGTGGGAAAAGCGCTACCCCGGCCGTATCGACAACATCTTCACGGCCATGGGCAACGTCGTGCCCTCGCACATGATGGACAAGAAGCTCTTCCCGTTCGAGACCATGAAGGCCACGGGCCGGGCCGAGCCCGACGGCGACATCGCCTTCGACGACGATGAAAGCTGCGCGACACCCGCGCAGGCTTCAGTCATCACGCTGCAACGCTGATTTACACGCGGGCAATCTGAGCGGGTCAGAATGACGGCATCTCGTTGATGGAGGTGCCGTCATGAACCGCCGCCTGATCCTCGCCACCCTTGCCGCTGCCTCGGTCGCTGCCTTCACCGGCTGCGCCGGCCCGTACACGGTCTCCGCTGACGTCTCCAGTTATGGCAATTGGCCGGCCGACCGCAAGCCCGGCAGCTATGCCTTCGACCGCCTGCCCTCGCAGCAGCAGAGCGAGGAAGCCGCCAAGCGCCAGGCCACGCTGGAAGACGCCGCCAAGGCCGCGTTGGAAAAGGCCGGCTTCAGGCCTGCCGCCGATGCGAAGAGCGCTGACGTGCTCGTCACGCTGGGCGCCCGCGTCACCGCCTACGACCCCGTGCCCTGGGATGACCCGCTGTGGTGGCGCTGGCGCGGCCGCCTCATTTCGCCGCGCTATGGCTATGTGCCAGGCTGGAGCGGCTTTGGCTGGCGCCACGATCCGTTCTTCGATCGCCGCTACGACCGCGCCGTGGCCCTGCTGATGCGTGACCGCGCCAGCGGCGAGGCCTTGTTCGAGACCCATGCCAGCAACGAGGGCGTGACCATGGGCAGCGACGTCCTGCTGACGCCGCTGTTCGACGCGGCCATGGCCGAGTTCCCCAAGGTCAACCCGAAATCGCATCGCGTCTCCGTGCAAGCCGTCCGCTAGCGGCGAGGACAGCAGGGAACAGCGCCCCGCCTGCCCATAATCGCGGCTTCGTTCAAACGTAGTCGCAAGGCAGGCATGGCGCTCAACATCGTGATCATGGCGGCGGGCAAGGGCACCCGCATGAAGTCCGCAACGCCCAAGGTGTTGCACAAGCTCGCCGGCCGCTCATTGCTGGCTCATGTGCTGAAGAGCTGCGAGCCCCTGGCCGCCAGCGCGCGCATCGTCATCACCGGGCATGGCGCCGACCAGGTCGAGGCGGCCGTCTCGGCTGACGGCATCTCCTTCGTGCGCCAGATGCCCCAGCTCGGCACCGGCCACGCCATCCAGCAGGTCGTGCCGGCGCTGTTGGGTGAAGGCACCACGCTGATCCTGAACGGCGACGTGCCCCTGATCGAAACCACCACGGCCAAGGCTCTCATCGACGCCTGCGCCGGCCACGCCCTGGTGCTGCTGACGGTCGACCTCGCCGATCCCACCGGCTACGGCCGCATCATCCGCGACCCCGATGACGGCGGCGTGCTCGCCATCGTCGAGCACAAGGACGCCACGCCCGAGCAGCGCCTCATCCACGAGGGCTACAGCGGCATGATGGCCGCGCCCACTGCAGCGCTCAAGCGCTGGGTCGGCCAGCTGACCAACAACAATGCCCAGGGCGAGTACTACCTGACCGACATCGTCGCGATGGCCGTCGCCGAGGGCCTGCCCGTGCTGGGCATCAAGGCCCACAGCGAGATCGAGGTGCTGGGCGTCAACGACCCCGTGCAGCTCTCCCAGCTCGAACGCGCCTTCCAGGTCCGCCAGGCGGAAGGCCTGATGCGCGCCGGCGTGCGCCTGGCCGACCCGGCCCGCTTCGACCTGCGCGGCACGCTGACGCACGGCCAGGACGTCGAGATCGACGTGAACTGCGTCTTCGAGGGCGAGGTGAGCCTGGGCGATGGCGTGCGCGTTGGCGCCAACTGCGTGATCCGCAACGTGACCATCGCCGCCGGCGCACGCATCCACGAGTTCACCCACATCGACGGTGAAGCAGCGGGCGCCAGCGTTGGCGAGGGTGCGCTGATCGGCCCCTTCGCCCGCCTGCGGCCCGGCGCACAACTGGGCGCCGAGGTGCACATCGGCAACTTCGTTGAGGTCAAGAACTCGACGCTGGCCAAGGGCGCCAAGGCCAACCACCTGGCCTATCTGGGCGACGCCACCGTGGGCGAGCGTGTCAACTATGGCGCGGGTTCGATCACGGCCAACTACGACGGCGCCAACAAGCACCGCACAACGATCGGCGATGACGTTCATGTCGGCTCCAACTGCGTGCTGGTGGCGCCCATCAAGATCGGCAATGGCGCCACCATTGGCGGTGGCTCCACCATCACCAAGGACGTTACTCCCGGTGACCTCGCTGTCGCCCGCGGCAAACAAGTTGCATTGACTGGCTGGACCCGTCCCACGAAGAAGCGTTGAATAGTGACTTAGTTCCGGCGATTGCTTCACGCCGCTCGAGGTGAGGGGGCACTTGCCGGGCCAGCCCGCCGTTAGGATGGCCCTGTCTCACGAACACCGCAGTACCCATGGCCCACGAACTCGACTTTGCCGCGCTCTCGCTTGACGATGCCGTCCCGGCGGATCTGGGTGCCTATGAGATCGCCCAGGCCTATCGTGAACGCGATGAGGCTGAAGCTCGGAATCGCGCCCTTGAACTCAAGGCCCAGGCCTGCGACAACGCGGCCGAAGCCTGCTGGTATCTGGCCCGCAGCCTGGGTGCCGCGCGCGACCTGCCGCAGGACGGTGAAGCCAGCCTGGAACTGCTGTTCCAGCTCATCGGCGCCCTGGCTGACCTGCCCACCGAGATTGCCGCGGCGCCGCTGCCAGCAGTCACTGGCGGACGGGATGACGGCATCAGCGAACTCTGCCAGCAGCTCGAGGCCGCCCGCGAGTTGACCGAGGAAGCGCTGATTGACGCCGAACTGGCGCCCGCCCGCAGCCAGCACTGCCACTGAACCCAGCCCCACAGCACAAACGCAAAAGGCGCCCCTGAGGGCGCCTTTGCCATTGGCGTGGACGCTTATTGCTGGCTTGTCGGCGCCTGGCTCACCACCGCAGCCGGCGGCACCGTCAGGCGGTTATCGACGGCCTTCACGCCACCCGTTGAGGACGCGACGACAGTGGCCCGCTCACGGGTCTGGGTGTCGGGTGCCTGGCCTTCCAGCTTCACGACGCCATGGTCGGTGCTGACAACGATGGGCACAGCGGCCAGCGTTGAATCGGCGGAGAGAGCTATGCGCACCTTGGCCGTGATGCCGCTGTCCTCGGCTGTCGGCAGGAGCTGCTGCGGAGGTTGCGGCTGCGCTTGAGCCTGGGCTTGAGGCGACGTGCCAGGCGCCATCGAGCCGGCGACCGTGTCAGGCACAGCAGGCGTTGCCGAGGCCAGTGGCGGCGTAGCGGGCGGCATGGTTTGGGGCGTCGTCGCCGTGGCCGGGCCGGCCGCGGTGGGCGGCATCACGATGGGCGCCGAGCCAGGCGGTACGCTAAGCGGCTGGGCGTTCGCTGGCGCGGCGGCCACGGTCGTCGGTGGCGGCAGGGTTGCAGCCGGGCTGGTCGGCGCGCCGCGCAACACCATGTCGGGTCGCGCCGCGGGCGCCGGCGCCTGAGCCACCACAGCGGGGGCGTCAGCGGCCGGCCGGGTCGTCGTCACCGGCGGGCCCAGACGAGTGGTCGCTGCAGGCTCAGCAGGCGCTGGCGCAGCAGCGACGGTGGTCGTCGTGCTGTCCTCTGCCTGTGACGCGGCCGGTGTCTCCGGCGCCGGGGTGGCGGCGGCAACTTCGGTCTGTGGCTCGGCGCTGCCAACCACGATGGCGGGCGGCGTGACAGGTGCCTCGCTCGGCCGGTTCATGGCCCAGATGGCCACAGCGGCGATGAGGGCGGCGCCGGCACCGGCGGGGATCATCCAGTTCATCTGCCGGTCACGCTGCAGCGATGCGGTGGCGGGCTGGGGTCGGGCGTGAACCGGCTCGACACGCGGCGTTTCGGCATGAAGCGGCGTCGTCGCCGACACCTTGGCCCCAACGCCGGTCGGCTTGAATCGCGCCGCGCCGACGGGGGGGACCTTGGCGGCGTGCAGGGGCGCGGAGCCACCGGCCTTCAGCGCATCGGGCAGATGCTCGGGCTTGGTCTCCTCCAGGTGGTTGGCCCAGCCCTCGGCGTGCATCGATTTCGGAAATTTCATGTCGGCCTCCGGTCGTCGTTGTCGACGTTTGCGATGGAGCCGACTGTGAGGTGACCCCGCGGCGCGCCATGCCGGTGCAAGCTCCTTCGCCTTGTAGGACAAAGGGCTTGGGGTGTATGTACTTGTGACCGCTGTGAGGGCGCGGCTTAGAAACCCCCCACCGGCAACGTGCCGTCACGCTGCAGCCAGTTGCGCGGTGAATAGCGGCTGGCCGCGTCCGTCACATGCAGCGTGTAGGCATGGCGCGATTTGTCGGAGCGGTTCGCCGCCGAGTAATGCGGCAGCAGGCCGTGGAAGACGACCAGGGAACCCGCCTCGACCTCCAGTGGAATGGCCTGGCGGGAATCCGCCGCGGGCCAAGGCGTCGCGTCGATCTGCTCCATCCAGGCCTTGCGGCCCTCGCGCACAAAGCGCTCGCGCAGCACGCCGCGCTCGCCCTTGTGGCCGCCGGGCTCGGTCCACAGGCAGCCGTTGTGCAGCGTCGCATCCTCCAGCGCGAACCAGAAGGTAGTCACCGTGATGGGGTCGCTCTCGAAGAAGCTCGCGTCCTGGTGCCAGCGCACCTCACCGCCGATGCCGGGCTGCTTGAAGATGAACATGCTCTGCCAGACCTGCGGCTGCTTCAGCCCGAGCTCGGCCGCCACGCCGCGCAGCGCCTGGCCTTTGGAAAAGGCGCTGAAGACCGGGTCGAGGTCGTGCATCGCATGGCCGATCTTGTTGATGGCCAGGGCCTTGTCGACGCGCAGCCGGCCCTCGGCATCGAAGGCCTCCTCCTCGAAGAAGCAGCGCATCTGGTCGCCGCTGTCGAGAAAGTAATCGTCGACATGGCGCTGCTGCTCTTCGGTAGTGAAGACGGGGCGCTGCTCGCCGGGATCGAAGGCATCGACGATGTCGAGGGCGCGCTGGCGCAGCGCGGCGATGTCGGCGGCCGTCTTGAAGCCGGGGATGACGAGATAGCCCTGTTCGGCGTATACGGAGGCAAGGTCGGCGGAGTTCGTCATGAGCTTGTAGGAAGGAGTTGTGCGGATTGTGTGACCAGTGCGGGGCGCCCACAGTGCGGCCACGTCAACACCCCGGGAGACTCCCGATGAAAGTGCTCAAGGTCCTGCTGATCGCCATCGTCGCGCTGCCGGTGTTGTGCGTGGGCGGCGGGCTGATGCTGTCGCCGAAGTACACGCTCTCGCGTACGGTGAAGATCAACGCCGCGCCGGACAAGATCTACGCCCTCGTCGCCGATCCGCGCAGCTGGAAAGCCTGGAGCGCCTGGAACCAGCGCGATCCGGCCATGGCCATCGAATACAGCGGCCCCGCCTCGGGCGCCGGCGCCGTCTGGGCCTGGAAGAGCAAGAGCCAGGGCGATGGCCGCATGACCTTCACGACGGCCGAGGCGCCCAAGCGCCTGGGCTATGAGCTCTATTTCCCCGACTTCGGCACCACCTCGACCGGCGATTTCCGCCTCGAGACCAACGGTGGTGCCACCCAGGTGACGTGGTCGATGGACGGCGACATGGGCAGCAACCCGGTCTACCGCTGGATGGGCCTGTTCATGGACAAGATGGTCGGGCCGGATTTCGACGCGGGGCTGGCGAACCTGAAGGCGCTGGCCGAGAAGTAGGGCCTGTTAGCCCTGCGGCGATGGGCCGCGAAGGCCCGCCGCAAGGGGCCAATCTAGACGCAGCGTGCAGCCCGCACTCATGTGCGGGCCAGGGCTGCAACAACGAGTGGCCACTTGCGGCGGGCCTTCCCGAAGGGTTGTGGCCAGAAGGGCCGCATGCTGTGTTGCAAATCCTCGCTGGGTATCAACCCAGCTTGCGGTTTGCTGTCGTGCCTGCGGCCCTTCTGGCCACAACGCGACCCATCTCCGCAGGGCTAACAGGCCCAACGAACAATCCCGCGGCCCCCAGCAGGATGGCCGCCGCGCCCAGCCATTGCAGCGGCGCCAGTTCGTGCCCCAGGGCCAGCCAGTCCACGAGGATGGCGACCACCGGGTAGAGGAAGGACAGGCCGCCCTGCAGCGCCGTCGGCAGGCGCTGCACGCCGGCATACATCAGCGCGTACATCAGCCCGGTGTGCACGACGCCCAGCACCACCAGCGGCATCCAGCCCAGTGCCGTCTGCGGCAGGTGGCCGAGGTCGGCAAAGGGCGCCAGCATCAGCATGCCGACAGCGACCTGGATCATGGCGATCAGCGGGGCGGGCATGCCGCTCAGGCGCTTGGCGACGACGGCCGCCACCGCCCACAGCGCCGCGGCACCCAGGGCCATCGCCACGCCCAGCCCGAAGTTGCCGCCGACATAGCCGGCGCTCGGCCGTGCCTGCACGATGAGCACCATGCCCGCGAAGGCCAGGGCTACCCAGGCCAGCCGCGCCACGCTCAGCCGCTCGCCGAAGAACACCACGCCCAGGCCCATCAGCAAAAAGGGCTGCAGGTTGTAGACCGCCGTGGCCACGGCCACCGAGGCCCGGCCGTAGGCGCCGAACAGCAGCACCCAGTTCAGCACGATGGCCACGCCCCCCAGCACGGCCAGCCCGAGCTCCCGCGCGCTCGGCCGGCGCCACAGACCCAGCACCGTGCAGATCAGCGCCAGCGTCAGCAACCCGAAGCCGCAGCGCCAGAACACGACGTCCAGCGGCGCCAGGCCGGACAGCAACACGAAATAGCCGATCGAGCCCAGCAGGCTCATCGCGCTGCCCATCTCGAGGGCGCCACGGGTAGTGGGGGACACGGTGCTTCCTTGCAATGACGAGGAATGCCATTGTTTCAAGGTCAGCCCGGCCGATATATGCATTAAAGACGGCAATCTGATGCTTCGGCAGAATCAACGACGGCACTTATCCATTCGAACCTAATCATGATCGACGACATCGACCGCCTGCTGCTGGCCGCCCTGGCCGCCGACGCCCGTGCGCCGCTGAAGGACCTGGCCGAGGCGATTGGGCTGTCGCCGCCCGCCACCTCGGAGCGGCTGGCGCGGCTGCGCGAGCGCGGCGTGATCCGCGCCTTCACCATCGACATCGACCCGGTGGCCCTGGGCTTCACGCTGCAGGCCATCGTGCGCGTGCGACCCATGCCCGGTGCGCTGGCCCAGGTGCAGCAGCGCATCGAGGACATGCCCGAGGCGCTGGAGTGCGACAAGGTCACCGGCGACGACTGCTTCGTGCTGCGGCTGGCGCTGCGCGACATCGGACACCTCGACCAGGCCCTGGACAGGCTGGCCGATTGCGCCCAGACCAGCTCCAGCATCGTCAAGGCCCAGCCACTGCGCCGGCGCGTACCGCCGTTGAAGCTGGAAACCTGACGCTCCTGGCGTCAGTTCAGTTCAGTTCAGCTCAACTCGGCTCCCAGGCCAGCGCAAGGGCCAGAGCCGCCTCCGTGACGGCCCGCCCCAACGGTGTGGCCGGGTCGGGGCGGCGCAGCCGCGGCTGGCTGCCGCTCAGGTCCAGGCTGCCGACGACGGTGCCCTGGTGCAGCATCTCGTAGCCCGTGGCCACTGTTTGCGGCTGCGCGCTGCCTTCGTGGAGATGCACTGAGCGCAGCCCCACCGTCAGCTCGCCGCGGCGGTAGGCACCTTCGCGGCTGAGCTTGCCGCGGCGCATCTGGCCTTCGCCGATCTGCAGCATGGCGGCTGGCGCATTGCCCCAGCGGCAGCTCAGCACCCAGGGCTTGCTGTCCGTCAGGCGGCCATTGGCGCTGGACTCCGGTGTCCAGGCCTCGCAGACGGTCGAGCTTTCGCCCCCCGACCCCTGCCAGCTGAAGTTAAGGGGCGTGCGCAGATTGGCGGGCAAAGGCTCGAACAAGGCCAGCCGCTCGGCGCCGCGCTCGTAGCGCACGCGCTGGCCGCTCAGCGAGAACTCGCCCTTGCGTCCCCAGGCCGGCTTGCCGAAGCTCTCCTCCGCCACGCCCGCCACCGACGGCGCCTGAGCCATGTGCGCGTCACGCCCGCGTGCCTCACGCCCGTCGCGCACCGCGGCACAGCCCGCGAGCAGCAAGGCCAGCAGAGTCAGAACGGAAACGCTCAAAAGGCGATGGCGCATGGGCTGGGACTTCGGTCGTGGCAAGGCCTCGACTCTAGAGCCGGGTGAGCCCGACAGCTGTTACCCGGCGTTGCTTCCGTTAATCACCCTGCCGACTGTCGGCCGGCATTGCAGCTGACCGCCCCGCCCCTGCCGCCGGTCGCAGCCCGTGCCGCCGCCACGCATCTCCTCGGCCACACTCCGGCGGATGCGTTACATCACCCCACCGCGCCTGGCGCTCGCCGCCCTCGCCGGCCTCGCCGAAATCCTGCATCTTGGCTGGGAGGCCCTTCATGGCGGCATCGTCAGTCACCATCTGCTGCAGCGCCCCGATCTGCCGGGCCTGTCCAACGCCTGGGGCTTGCTGCTGTTGCCGGCCCTGGCCGCCTGGGCGGCTGGTCGATTGCCGCGCCGCCCGGCAACGATGCAGGACTGGGCGCCAATCGCGCTGGGTTTCGCGCTGCCCCTGCTGACCGGCGCAGCACTGTCGCTGGCCTTCAGCCTCCAGCTCCAGGCGCTGACCGAGGCGATCTTCTTCGGCCTGCTGCTGCTTGCGGTGCTGCTGCCGGCCCATCGCCCGGAAAGCCTGTTCGGCTTCGCGCTCGGCATGAGCTGGACGTTTGGCGCCGTGCTGCCAACGCTGGTCGGCGGCATCATCGCCGGCCTGTCTTGGCTGGTGCGCGGCACGGCCCGCTGGGCCTGGCATGCCGTGAGGCCGGCATGATCAGCGTGAGCTCGCGCGAACTGCGCATCTCCGGGCTTTGCTACCTCGCCATCATTGCGCTCGGGCTGTGGAGCGAAGCCTTCGTGCGCGGCAGCCTCGTCGTTGCCGGCGATGCCGCCGCGACGGCCGAGCGCATCGCCGCCAACCCGCAGTTGTGGCGCCTGGGCCTGGGCGCAGACCTGTTGATGCAGGTGCTGGACCTACCGATCATCGTCATGATGTGGCGGCTGCTGCGGCCCGTGAACGAGCCGCTGGCACTGACTGCGGCTGGCCTGAACCTCGTGCAGACGGCCATGCTCGTCGCCAACCGCGTGCAGTTGCTCGCGGCGCTGGACCTGCTGACCGGCCCCGCCATGGGCACCGCCTTCCCGCCAGCCCAGCGCGAGGCGCTGGCGATGCTGGCGGTTCAGTTGCACGGCCAGGGCTTTGCCATCGGCTTGGTGTTCTTCGGCTTCTCCTGCGTCATCTGCGGTGCGCTGATCGCTCACAGCGGCGTGCTGCCACGCGTGCTGGGCTGGCTGCTCGCACTCGCGGGCCTGGCCTATCTGCTCAACAGCTTCGCGCTGCTGCTGGCGCCGGCGTTCGCCAGGCTGCTGTTCCCGGCCGTCATGCTGCCGGTCCTGGTGGGCGAGCTGGCGTTTGCGCTGTGGCTGACCGCGGGCAAACACCGACTTGTGAAGGTCACGGCCAACCCCACGTCCAGCGCATCCACACTGCCCTCACCCCCATGAGCGATCCCGCGATCCCCACCCTTTACGACTGGCTGGGCGGCCTGCCCGCGCTGCAACGGCTGACCGAGCGCTTCTATCAGCGGGTCAAGGACGACGCATTGCTCGCGCCCGTCTTCGCCCACATGAACGGCGAGCATCCGGCTCATGTGGCCGCCTTCCTCGCCGAGGTGCTGGGCGGGCCGGCCACCTATTCCGCCGAGCATGGCGGCCATCCGCACATGGTGCGCCAGCATCTCGACCGCCATCTGAGCCAGGAACAGCGCCGCGCCTGGGTCGCACTGCTGCTGGACACGGCCGATCAGCTCGGCATGCCCGATGACCCCGAGTTCCGCTCCGCGCTGGTGGGCTACCTTGAATGGGGCTCGCGTCTGGCCGTTCTCAATTCGCAACCTGGCGTGACGGTGGACGCCGACGCGACCATGCCCAAATGGGGTTGGGGCGAGGTCAAGGGGCCGTATCAGGGCTGATGCGCAAGCACCCCATCGCGTGCTGAAATCGTGCCACTTCAGGAGCTCGCATGAAACGCGTGATCGGCATCGGCGGCATCTTCTTCAAATCGCCCGACCCCAAGGCCCTGGCCGAGTGGTACGGCAAGCACCTCGGCCTGCCCGTCGAGGCCTGGGGCGGCGTCACCTTCCCCTGGGCCACGCCCGACAACCCGGGCGGCGCGGGCGGCACCAACTGGTGCCCCTTCAAGGCCGACACCGGCTACTTTGCGCCGAGCGCAGCGGCTTTCATGATCAATTTCCGCGTCGCCGACCTGCACGGCCTGCTCGCGGCCCTGCGCGTGGAAGGCTGCAACGTCGTCGGCGAACCGCAGGACTCGGAGTACGGCAAGTTCGGCTGGGTGATGGACCCCGATGGCAACAAGGTCGAGCTCTGGGAGCCGCCGGCCGGGCAATGAGCCCGCTGGTCGCTACTGGTTGATCGGCGGCGTCGACGGCGCGGGCTCGGACGCAGCCTCATCGACGCGCGGCGGGGCCGGTGGCAGGCCGATGCGCGCGATCGCCATGTCGCCGGCGAATTCCGAGTAGAACCAGTTGCCGTCCTGCTGCACCAGGCCCTCGTCCGGCGGTGCCAGCTGGGTGTTGGGTTGGCCCTTCAAGGCCACGGCCATGGTCGCGACCCAGACGGGCAGGGCCAGGCCGCCACCGGTTTCGCGCTCACCCAGGGACTTGGGCTGGGGATAGCCGATCCAGACGGCACCAGCCCGCGTGGCTTGGAAACCGCAGAACCAGGCGTCGACGGCGTCATTGGTCGTGCCGGTCTTGCCATAGAGGTCCCAGCGGCCGAGCAGGCTGCTGGCCCGCGCGCCGGTGCCTTCGCGCGCGACGGCGGCGAGCAGTTGCGAGGTCATGAAGGCATTGCGCGGGCTGACAGCCGTCCTCATCTTTGGCGGCTCGGCCTTCCACAGCACGGCGCCTTGCGCGTCCTGCACGCGGTCGATGAGCCAGGCCGTCGGCAGCTGGCCGGCGTTGGCGAAGGCGGCGTAACCCTGGGCCATCTGCAGCGGCGTCACGGAGCCGGTACCCAGGGCGATGGTCAGGTTCAGCGGCTGCTTGTCCTCGTCCAGGCCGAAGCGCGCCGCCCAGGCGCGAGCGCGCTGCGGGCCCAGGGCCTGCACCAGGTGGATGGTGACCATGTTCTTGGAGCGGGCCAGGCCCTGGCGCAGCGTCAGCGCCTCCTCGTACTGGCCGTCGTAGTTGCGCGGTGACCAGTCGCCAACCTCGACGGGCTGGTCGCTGACCAGGGTGCCGGCCCAGGCCCCCTGGTCGATGATGGCCGAGTAGATGAAGGGCTTGAAGGCCGAGCCCGGCTGGCGCCAGGCCTGGGTGGCGGAGTTGAACTGGTTGCGGGCGAAGTCGAAGCCGCCCACCAGGGCGCGGATGGCGCCGGTGGCCGGGTCCAGCGTGACGACGGCGCCTTCGGCCTGCGGTGTCTGGCTGAGCTGCCACTGCTTGCCGGACTCCATCACCCGCAGCACGGCACCGCGCTTGAGGCTCTGCAGCGGGCGCAGCGCCTGGCCCTTCAAGCTGATCTTCTCGCCGTCGGCCATCACCAGCTCGGCCGCGCTCTTGTCGACCTTGAGCAGCACGGCGGTGCGCAGCTCGCCGAGGTCGGGGTGGGCGTCGAAGGCGGCCTCCAGGGCCTCGTCGAAGTCTTCGCCTTCAGGCAGCTCGACGGTCGCCTCGGGGCCGCGGAAAGGCTGGCGGCGCTCCAGCTCGAACAGCGCATGGCGCAGCGCCTCTTGCGCAGCCGCCTGCTCGGCATAGCGCAGCGTCGTGTAGACGGTCAGGCCGCGCGTGTAGGCCTCCTCGCCAAAGCGCGTCACCATCTCGGCACGCACCTGCTCGGCGGCATGGTCGGCGACGCCGGAGAGGCGCTTGGGCCGGCGCACGTCCAGCGGCTTCTCGCGCGCGGTGTCGGCCTGGGCCTGCGTGATCTGGCCCACCGCCACGAGGCGTCCCAGCACGACAGCCTGGCGACGCTTGGTGCGCTCAGGGTAGAGAACCGGGTTGAGGCGGTTGGGGTCCTTGGGCAGGCCGACGAGGACGGCAATCTCGCCGGTGTTGAGCTTGTCCAGCGGCTTGCCGAAATAGCGCTCGGCCGCGGCGCCAAAGCCATAGGCCTTGTTGCCCAGCGAGATCTGGTTCATGTAGATCTCGAGGATCTGATCCTTGCTCAGGTTTCTCTCGATCTTGATGGCCAGCAGTCCCTCCTGGGCCTTGCGCGCAAAGGTCTGCCGGTTGCTCAGGAAGATGTTGCGGGCCAGCTGCTGCGTGATGGTGGACGCGCCCTGCAGCCGCGTCGGGTGCAGGATGTTGTGCAGCATGGCGCGGCCGATGCCGCTGTAGTCGATGCCGGAGTGCACGTAGAAGTCGCTGTCTTCGACGGCCAGCAACGCGTCCTGCAGGGCTTTTGGGATGTCCTTCAGCGGCACGAAGCGCCGCCGCTCGGCGCCGAACTCGCCCAGCAGCTGGCCGTCCTCGCTGAGCACGCGCAGCGGCTGGTGGGGCTGGTAGTCGGTCAGCGCATCAAGGGCCGGCAGCTGCGCCCAGATCAGCGCCGCCACGATGGCACCCAGCAGCAGGATCGCCAACGGCACGCCCACGAGGGCGGCGAGCCAGGGGCGTTGGAGAAGGAACTTCAGCATGGCGCGCATCCTAGGGGGTGGCCACCTGGCTCTGGCGCGGGCTGCAAGCTGTTACTTGGCCGCCGCGATGGCACGCTGCAGGTGCTCGCGCTGCTCGCAACCGGCCGGGCAGAGCTTCTCCAGCACGGCCAGGCGCTCATGCGCCTTGGGCAGCTCGCCCTTCATCACATAGAGCTCGCCCAGGTATTCGTTGGCGCCGCGGTGGTTGGGGTCGATGCGCAGTGCCTGCAGGTACTGGGCCTCGGCCTCGGTGAACTGCGGCGTGGCCTGCTTGCGCAGCGTATAGCCCATCAGGTTGTGCCAGTCGGCATTGCCGGCCTGGGGCTCGGTGCGCAACGCGGCCAGGGCGCCTGCCCAGTCCTTGGCCGCGATGAGGCGGCGTGGCGTGGCCAGTGGATCGGCCGCGGCAGGCTTGATCTCCGGCGGTGGGCTCATGTCGGCGGCCCAGGCGGAGCTGGCCAGCAGCAAGGCGGTCAGGACGAAGCGGCGCATGGGCGTCTCCCGAAGTGATGCCGATTGGCAGGGCCGCCAGCTTAGCGCCCTCCGCTGCCACGACGGGGGCTGTCAGAAGTCATGGCGGCCTTGCGCCGTTCAAGCAGCTTGGAGGGCGAACAACTCGGCCGCGTTGCGCCAGGCGATGCGCTGAGCCACCTCAGACGGCAACTGCCCGAGCCAGCCGCGGTACTCGGCGAACAGGCCCTCGTAGTGCTGCAGACGCTGGGGGACCCATGTGTCGGAGCCGATCAGGAAGCGCCCCGGGTGCTGTGTCATCAGTGCGCGCCAGTCGTCGCCAAGCTTGCCGTCAAACGTGATGCCCGGCCGGTAGGACAGCTCGCCGCGCAGACCCGCGTGCTTGGCTAGCAGCTCCTTCACGCGCGGCAAGGGCTCGCCGGAAATGCCGGTGTGGGCCCAGATCAGCGACGTTCCCGGCGCGTGGCCAAGCAGCTTGTCGACCGCCACATCGTCCACGTGAGCCAGCACGGTCAGGCCGCGCTCGCGCGCCAGCTTCATCAGTGCGATGGCGGTCGGCCCATCGGCATTGGCGCTGTCGTAGAGATGGAACTCACCCAGGCCGCGGAAGGGCCCGGCCGGGCTGCCGCGCTTCAGCAGTTCCAGCACCATCAGCCGAATGCTGTCGTCGGCGAACCAGCCGGTGTAGTCGGCCCGGTCGCGGTACAGGCGGATGAAGGGCACCCATTGCGGCCCCGGCTCAGAGACGAGACGCAGCGTGCCGTCGTTGGGCCGGCTGTTGACCAACGCACCGCGCACGCCCGCGCGGGCCATGCGGCCCAGTACATCGGCCGGTGGATGCAGCGCCTGGGCGTCGTCGTTGTAGTGCAGATGAGCATCGAACAGCGGGCCGGCATAGGCCTGCGCCCATGCGGGAACCGGCAGGCCGGCCAGCAGCAATGCCCGGCGTCTGAGCATCAGACGGCTCGCTCGGCGGCAGCGATGAGGCGGCTGATGCGCGAGACGGACAGGCCGAGCTGGCCCGCCAGATCCGTCATCGCGACGCCGCCCTCGGCATGGGCCAGCCACAGCGCCTGCTCGCGGATGCCGCCGGCGCGCTTCAGCCACTCGCCAAAGCCCGTGCGGGCCACGCGACGGGGCGCAACGGCGGCGGCCCGCATGCGCGCGGCGAAGTCAGCGTCGCCGAGGAAGATCTGTTCACGCAGACGCCCGGGCCACAGCTGCAAGCCGGGCTCGGAGGCGACCAGGCGGGCATAGCGTTCGCCGGCCAGGCGATGCTGGGCCGGCGTCGTCGCCGGGCGCCCCAGCAGATGGCTGTGCAGGCCATCGACGTCCAGCCATTCGGGCGCGGCTTCCATGGCAGCCAGGGCGCGGAAGCTCGAGCCGGCCCAATCCGCCGCGCCACGCGCCAGGCGCAGGCGCACCGGGTTGAGGTCGACATAGCGGCAGGCATCCAGCAGATGGCGCTCGCGGTCGACCAGCACGGCATGGAAACGCCCCTGGAACAGCGAGCCGCTGAAGCCGTGGCGGCGCTGGTGATGCTGGGTGTAGACGCCGTTCACATGCCGCATCAGCTGCGACAGATTGGCGCGGCGCGTGAACAACAGCAGGTGGTAGTGGTCGGGCAGCAGGGCGTAGGCCAGGGCCTGGGCGTCGAAACGGTGCAGGGCCTGGGCCAGCAAGGCACGCATTTCGGCACGATCGGCTTCGTCGACAAAAGCCTGCTGCCCGCTCTCGAACGGGCAGTGGGCGCCGATCAGATAGACGGCGCCAGCGATCTCGAGTCGAGCAGGCCTTGCCATGCGCCACCTTAAGTCTCGCCGCCCGGAATGGCAAGATGGCGGCCTGCCGGTCTCCTCATTCGTCCGGCACGCCCCATGAAGACCCATCAAATCGAAATCCAGAAGTTCAAGGCCGCGTCCGCCAACCAGCACGGCCAGATCATGTTCAAGGTGGACGCCATGGTCACGCCCAAGACGCCCATCGACGGCATCGAGCCCAGCAGCGTCATCGTCATGACGGAGCAGAACGCCCGCGTGCTGATGGCCTTGCTGAAGGCACAGATCGCCGAAATCGACAACAAGAAGCCCAAGAGCCGCCACGGCCGCCACGGCTGAACTCGCGAGGCAAAGGACGACTCCCATGCAGTACCCCCAATACAACCCTGCCTCCGACAACCGGCCGCTGTCCGACGAGGAGCTCGACGATCTGGACGAGCTGCTCTCGGTGCTGCCCACCGATAGCGCGATGAACATCGAGGCGCTGGACGGCTATCTGACTGGCCTGCTGCTGTCGCCGCAGAAGCTGGCCGACCTGCCTGGAGACGCCTGGCTGCCGGTGGTCTGGGGCGGCGACCAGGAGCCCGACCCCAAGCCCTTCGCCAGCGGCAAGCAGCGCAAAAAGGTCGTCATGGCGATGCTGCGGCATGTGCAATCCATCGCCATGGCCTGGACGCATGCGCCCAAGGCCTGGGAGCCCATCTTCAGCTTTGCCTCACTGGAGGGGGACAGCGAAGATGAAGACACCGAGTACGCCGACGCCGAAGACTGGGCTGCCGGCTTCCTGATGGCCGTGGACCTGGCGCCCGAGGCCTGGGGGCCGTTGTTCGACGGTGCCGGAACGGCCGAGCTGCTCGCGCCCATCGCCGCCCTGGGCGGTGAGGATGGCGCGCTGGCCGAAGGTTCGGCTGCCGAGCGCGACGAAGCCAGCCGCAAGATTCCTGACGCCATGCTGGCGTTGTGGGCTCTGCGCCAAGACGCCGACCAGAAAGCGTAACCATCCCCCCAACGCGGGTGGTTGCAGGTGGCCGCAAGCGTCGGTTTAGGTTAACTTCAGGCCATGCTCCAGACCCTGCTCGCCGCCACCGGCCTTGCCGTCTGCATCGCGATGGCGGTCCACATGGCCCTGCCCTACCGGCTGCAGGCGCGGGTGGATGCCGGCGTGGCCGCCCTGGCATCGTGGGTGGAGTTGCAGATCGCCCGCCTGACCGGTTGGCGCCGCCGCCAGCGCCAGACCCGAGCCGCCGCGCTGGAGGCCGAGCGCGTCATCCGCCGCGCCCGCGAGTCGGCCCTGCACGATGCGCGCGACAGTCGCACGGACGGCGAGTGGGACGGCAACGTCTATCGGCCCAAGAGCTTCGAGAAGCCCAAGAAGCCGCACTAGTCAGCTGACTGCTGCAGGCGCCACATTTCGGCGTAGCGGCCGTTCCTGGCCAGCAAGGTGTCGTGCCGGCCGCGCTCGATGATGCGGCCCTGCTCCAGCACGAGGATCTCGTGCGCGTCGACGACGGTGGACAGGCGGTGGGCGATGACCAGCACGGTCTTGTTCTGGCCCACGGACTCCAGTTCGGCCTGGATGGCTCGCTCGTTGGTCGAATCCAGTGCCGACGTGGCTTCATCAAAGATGAGGATGGGCGGGTTCTTCAGCAGCGTGCGCGCAATGGCCACGCGCTGCTTCTCGCCACCCGACAGCTTCAGGCCACGTTCGCCCACCATGGTGTCGTAGCCGAGCGGTGTCGCCGCGATGAAGGCATGGATATGCGCCGCACGCGCCGCGCCTTCCACCTCCGCCTGGCCAGCGCCGGGCCGCCCATAGGCGATGTTGTAGGCCACGGTGTCGTTGAAGAGCACGGTGTCCTGCGGCACGATGCCGATGGCGCGGCGCAGGCTGGACTGCGTCACCGTACGGATGTCCTGGCCGTCGATGCGGATGGCGCCCGAATCGATGTCGTAGAAGCGGTAGAGCAGCCGCGCCAGCGTGCTCTTGCCTGAGCCGCTGGGGCCGACGACGGCGACCTTCCTGCCCGCCGGGATCTCGAAGCTGACGCCGTGCAGGATGGGCCGCACGGGGTCGTAGGCGAAGCGGACGTTGTCGAAGACGACACTGCCGCCACCCACGGCCAGCTCGGCGGCATCCGGCGCATCGGCGATCTCGCGCTCGCGGTCCAGCAGCACGAAGAGCTTCTCGATATCCGTCAGCGCCTGCTTGATCTCGCGGTAGATGACGCCGAGGAAGTTCAGCGGGATATAGAGTTGGATCATGAAGGCGTTGACCATGACCAGGTCGCCCAGGCTCATGCGGCCCGCCACGACGCCCTGGGTGGCTCGCCACAGCATCAGCACCAGCGCCGACGCGATGATGAGCTGCTGGCCGGTGTTCAGCATGGACAACGTGCGCTGGCTTTTCAGCTGCGCGCGGCGCAGCTTCTCCAGGCTCTCGTCATAGCGCGTGGCCTCGAAGGCCTCGTTGTTGAAGTACTTGACCGTCTCGTAGTTCAGCAGCGAGTCGATGGCCTTGCTGTGGGCCACCGAGTCCAGCTCGTTGAGCGTCTTGCGGAATTTGGTGCGCCACTCGGTGACGACGACGGTAAAGCCGATATAGATCACCAACGCCGCCACCGTGATGCCGGCGAACCAGACGTCGAACTTGACGCCCAGCAGCGTCAGCACCAGCACGACCTCGATCAGCGTCGGCACGATGCTGTAGAGCGAATAGCTGATCAGCGAATGCACGGCGCGCGTGCCGCGCTCGATGTCGCGCGTCATGCCGCCGGTCTGGCGTTCGAGGTGAAAGCGCAGCGACAGGTCGTGCAGATGCCGGAACACCTGCAGCGAGATGCTGCGCGAGGTGCCCTCGGTGGCCTTGGCGAAGATCAGCTCACGCGCCTCGGCGAACAGCGACGTCGACAGCCGCAACGCGCCATAGGCCAGCAGCAGGCCCAGCGGCACCACCAGCAGGGCCTCGGGCTGGCCAGGCTTGAAGTTCAGGCTGTCGATCAGCTGCTTGAGCAGCAGGGGCACGCCGACATTGCAGAGCTTGGCGCCCACCATGAAGGTGAGCGCCAGTGCAACGCGCCAGCGGTAGCGCCACAGATAGGGCAGCAGGCGGCCGACGGTGCCCCAGTCGCCACGGGGAGCGCTGGCTGAGGCGGGTTCAGGGAGGCGGGCGGCAAGAGAACGCATGCCGGCATTGTCCGGTCGCGCGCCGGAAGGCGTGTTCCGCATGGGAACTGCCGGCGAACCCCTTGCGCCTTTGACGCAGCGCAATCGCGGTGCACCTTTCTACCCCTACGCTGGGCCCCTGGCGCCGAAAACCAGGGCTGGTTATCCGTCCCACCTGAGAGGCCAATATGCGCAACAACCAACCGGTGACCCCGAACGGGTACGCCCTGGCCTCCGACCAGACCCTCATTTCCATCACGGACCTGAAGGGGCGCATCACCTACTGCAACCCCAGCTTCGTGGCCGTCAGCGGCTACGCGCAGGCGGAGTTGCTGGGCCAGCCGCACAACATCGTGCGCCACCCGGACATGCCGGAGGAGGCCTTCCGCGACCTCTGGGCCACCATCGAGGGCGGACAACCCTGGACCGCACTCGTCAAGAACCGGCGCAAGAACGGCGACTACTACTGGGTGCGAGCCAACGCGACGCCGGTGCGAAACGGCGACCGCACGGTGGGGTATCTGTCGGTGCGCACCAAGCCCAGCGACGTCGAGGTACGCCGCTTCGAGCAGCTCTACGCCACCATGCGCGCTGAGGCGTCCGCAGGCCGCCGGACTCATGTGCTGCGGCGCGGCGTGGTCAAGCGCAACGACACAGTGGGCCGCCTGACAGACTGGCTGCGGCCCGAGTTGCGCGGCCAGATGGTCTTGCTGGCCGTGCTGGCCGCGGCCGGACCGCTGCTCGCAGCCTGGGCCGGCGCGCCAGGCTGGGGCCTGGTACTGGCTGCCCTGGCCAGCACCGCCGCCGCCAGCTACGGCCTGCTCGCGAGCGGGATCGCCCCGCTGCGCCAGGTGATTGCCACCGCCAACCTGCTGGCAGGCGGCGATCTGACGCGGCACGTCGAGGTCAGCGGCCGGGGCGAGATCGGCGAGCTGCAACTGGCGCTGGCCCAACTGACCGTGTCCGTGCGCACCGTCGTTCGCGACGTGCGCGAGGAGGTCATCCACCTGGAGGACGGCGCCCGCGAGATCGCCGCCGGCAACCAGGACCTGTCTTCCCGCACCGAGTCCCAAGCCAGCAGCCTGGAGCAGACCGCCGCCGCGATGGACGAGATCAGCGGCACCGTGCGGCAGACCTCGGAGCTGGCCGGCGACGGTGCCCGCTTTGCGCGCGAGACCGCCGGTGTGGCCCAGCGCAGCCAGCAAGCCGTCCACGGCGTGACGGACACTATGCAGGAGATCACCGACTCGTCGCAGCGCATCGGCGACATCATCCAGGTCATCGAAGGCGTGGCCTTCCAGACCAACATCCTGGCCCTGAATGCCGCTGTCGAGGCGGCTCGCGCCGGCGAGCAGGGCCGCGGTTTCGCGGTGGTGGCCGCCGAGGTGCGCGCCCTCGCTCAGCGCACCGGCACGGCAGCCAAGGAGATCCGCGCCCTTATCGAGGAATCGCGCGGGCGCGTCGAGACCGGCAGCCACCGGGCCGGTGACGCACAGCTGCGCATGGACGAGGTGGCCTCCGCCGTGTCGCGCGTCAGCGAAGTGCTGGTGCAGATCGACACCGCCGCGAGCGAGCAGGCCACCGGCGTCGCCCAGGTCGGCGAGGCCGTGCAGCAGATGGATGCCATCACGCAGCAGAACGCCGCGATGGTGGAGGAGCTGGCCGCTTCGGCCACAGCGCTGAACGGCCAGGTCAGCCGGGTGCGGGACTCCATCCGTGTCTTCCGCCTGAGCGACCAGGACAGGAGCCTGGCCGAGGCCGACGCGGCCAACTTGCGCAAGGCGCAGCGGGGTGACACGGCGCCCCGCGCCACGCCGGGCGCCGACAACCGGTAGCGCTTCTGAACGGCAGCTTGTACGGGACAATCCCGCCATGACTGAAAACGCCCCATCGACACCGCACGGCGGTGACCGCCAGCTCGTCCTGCGCGTCATGCCCATGCCGGCCGACGCCAACGCCAACGGCGACATCTTCGGCGGCTGGATCATGGCCCAGGTCGACATCGCCGGCTCGGTGCTGCCGGCCCGCATCTCGCGTGGCCGCGTCGCCACCGTCGCCGTCAACGAGTTCGTTTTCAAGCAGCCGGTGTCCATCGGCGACCTGCTGAGTTTTTACGCCACAGTCACCCGGGTGGGCCGCACCTCCGTCACCGTGCACGTGGAGGTGATGGCCGAGCGCGACCCGGAGAACCTGCACGTGGTCAAGGTGACCGAGGCCAACCTGACCTACGTGGCCATCGACCGCGAAGGCAAGTCGAGGCTGGTGGCACCCTGATCGGCCCGCGCCGATCCAGGGGTCACGGCGTCACGATCAGGTCGACCGCGTCGTAAGACAGTGCCGGGCTCAGGTAGGCCGTGCCCGAGGTACCGCTGACGACATTGACGGTCACCGTATTGGTGCCGGCCACCAGCGCGGTCGACGGAATGTCGAAGCTGTAGAGCCGGTTCACGCCGCGGTAGGTGCCCACCGTCAGGTTGCGCGAGCCCTTGGGCGGCGCGGTCGGGATGGCGGAGGTCCAGCTGCCGTTGTTGACGCTGATCTGCGGCCGGGCGCCGTTGAAGTCGGCCGTCGTGCCGAGGCGCAGCGTCAGGTTCTGCACCTGGGCGCTGGTCAGCGTGAACTGGATGACGCGCGCGTTGTTCACGTCCTTCCATTGGTAGGCCGGAAAACCGCTGGCCGCGCTCGACGTGCCCACCACAAAGGTGGCCGGCACCCAACTGCTCATGCGCGCATCCGTCGGGTGCATGGTCGTGAGCCTGGCGCCGTTCAGGAACTCGGCTGGCGTGCCGTCCCAGTTGCCGATGCGCCACAGCGCCGCCTTGGCTGAAGGGTCGGCGTTGATCGCCAGCGTGTTCAAGGTCGTCGTGCCGCCGGCCGTGACGGTCACGCTGCCGGTGTAGACCGCCAGCTCGTTCTTGTAGACCGTGAGCGTGTAGGTGCCCGGCCGCATGCCGGTGCTTTTGAAGAAGCCGTTGTTGGCGAGGTTGGCGCTGGCCCAGTACTGCGCCGTGCTGCTGGAGAAGCCCACCGTGTAGCTGTAGTTCGAATCGGTGCCCGACAGACCGACGCCGGCCACCGTGCCGCGGCCGGACGCAGCCACATAACCGTCCAGCGCCATCACCGAGAACCAGCTCGTATCCGGCGCCGACGGCGCACCGCCAGCGGTGAACATCAGCGTGTAGCTGTTCAACACCCCCATGCGGAAGGCCTCGGTCTGGCCCTCGCCGTAGTTGACGATATAGGTCAGCTCGTTGTTGGTGGACGTGATCTGGTTGAGCAGGCTGCGGTAGAAGGGCCCGCCGGAATTGCCTTCGTTGTTGTCCCGATAGAACCACAGCCCCACGCTGCCGGCGCTGTTGAGCCCGCCGAAGTACTGCCAGTCCTTCAGCCGCATGTTGGAGTAGTGCTTGGAGCGCGTTTGCCCCGCGCTGGAGGTGCTGCTGGAGAAACCGAACACGTCGCTCGCTTCGACAGTTGTGTCCGTGCCGCGCAGGTCCTGCGGCCAACTGCCGTTGCTGGCCAGGCCGCCGGGCGTGCCGGCCGGGCCGCCCTTGGAGAGCGCCGCGATGGGTACGCGCAGGATGAAGCGCACCAGATTCAGCGTGTCGGGCTCCTCGGTGAAATAGGTGCCCATGTAGATGCGCGGCTCGCCGCTCTTGGCCATGTAGTAATGCTTGAGCACGCCGCCGTTGGCGCTGAAGACGGTCACCGTGATCTTGACGTAGGTGCCGCCGCTGACCACGCCGCCGTTGGCGGTGGAGGCCGACGTGGCCGCACCACTGCTGCTGATCATCTGGGCCTGCACGTCGACAGCCGAGACGTTGCTGTAGAGGAAGTCGAAGCCGGAGTTCAGCTGCGAGCCACGGCTGGCATCGGCGTACTGCACGCCGTTGTAGAGCAGGCTGGAAAGGTCGCCCTTGGACTGGGTGCTGACGCCGTTGTCGTAGGCCATCACCTTGAACACCAGGCCGCCGCCGGTGTCCACCTGGTATTGCAGCTTGGCAGAACTGCCGCTGTCGTAGAGCGTGGTGAGGCTCAAGGCCGCCAATGCTGGCGTGGCCGTGGCCGTCGCCAAAAGCAGGCACGCTGCCGCGCCCAGCCGGCGCAAGCACCGGCGGAGGAAATCGATCCGCATGTTTTGTCTCCTATTGAGCCCGCCGTCTGCAGGTTCGCGCGGCCGGTGCTGCCGCGTTGCTGCGGCCGGGGCAGTCTAGGAACGGCCGGGCGGCCGCAACGCTCAACTTGGTGAGTGGATCGATAGCTGAGGTAACGACGCCACCACCCGATCGGCCAGCGCCTCGGCCCAGAGCGCATAGCCGCGCGGGCCGGGGTGGAAGCCGTCCTCGGCCATCAGCTCGACGGCATTGCGTTGCATGGCCTCGGGCAGATGCAGCACATGGCGTGATGCCTGGCCTTCGACCGACGAACTCAAGGCCACGTTGAAGCGCGCTGCCTGGCGGCCGAAGAACCAGCGCAGAGGCTGGGGCAGCAGCGGGAATCGCTGCATGGGCGGCGCCGCGCAGTGCACGCTCAGGCGCACACCGGCGCGCTCGGTCGCAAGGGCGTGGATGCGGTCCAACGCCACCAACGCCTGCGCAGGCGCGATCTGGTCAACAACGTCGTTGACACCCAGGGAGGTGATCAGCACATCGGCCTGCACCACGTCCGCCGCCTCGAACGCCGCGAGCGCCTGCTCGCTGCGATGGCCGCTGGTGGCGATGAGCTGCCAGCCCACCGGCTGCCCGAGGCGCGTTGCCAGAGCCTGAGCGAGCCGGCCGGCCAGTGCTTCGTCCTGATGCGCGGCACCGACTCCAGCGGCGGACGAGTCGCCGACGATCAGCAGTCGCAACGTCGAGCCTTCGGCCCAACGCGGGCCGGCGGCCTCTGGCAAACGCAGCGCCGTCGCACGGACTCGGCGCCCCTGCCAAATCAGCAGTGGGCCGAGTGCGATCTTTGAAAGCTTCAGGAGAATTTGGAAAAGTCCGGCACACGTTTCTGGAAGAAGGCCTGGAAAGCCTCCATCGCCTCGGGGCTGCGCAGGCGGGCACCGAAGATCTCGGCTTCACGCGTGATGGCGGCCTTGACGGCGTCGCGCTGGGCATCGCGGATCAGCTTCTTGCTGTCGCGCACCGCTCCCGGCGCGAGGTTGTTGAACCGTTCAGCGATGCGGCGTGCGTGGTTCAGCACTTCGGAACCCGGCAGCACGCGGTTGGCGATGCCGCATTCGACGGCCTGCTCACCGGTGAAGGGGTCGCCCAGCAGCAGCTTCTCGGCCGCGCGACGGTTGCCGATCAGCTGGGGCAGCACGACGCTGGACGCAAACTCGGGCACCAGGCCCAAGGCGACGAAGGGCATGGCCAGTCGGGCGTCATCGGCGACGAAGACGAAGTCGCAGTGCAGCAGCATGGTGGTGCCGATGCCGATGGCCGCACCGGTCACGGCAGCGATCACGGGCTTGGTGCTGTCCACCAGCGCATGCATGAACTGGAAGGTCGGTGCGTCTTCACCCCGCGTCGGGCCGGCCATGAAGTCTTCCAGGTCGTTGCCCGATGTGAAGATGCCCGGCTGGCCGGTGATCAGCACCGCGCGCACGGCGGGGTCGGCATCGGCCGCGCGCAGCGCATCAGCCATGGCTTGGTACATCGCCTGGGTGATCGCGTTCTTCTTCTCGGGGCGGGCGATCTCGAGGGTCGCGACGCCGTTGACGGTGTAGCTCTTGATGGTCATTTCAGTTTCCTGTCGGGGCTGCTTGTATTGTCGGCGGGTCGAGCGCCGGGCCGCTCCCTAGCCGGCCCGCTCTGGCGATGTGCTTGCCGGTCGAGCCGGCAAGCATCGCCGTCCCCTCGGGGGACCGACCGGGCTGGCCCGCGTTCAGCGGAGCGAGACTGGGCGAGGGGCTCACGCGACAGCCGTCTTGGCGTGGAACTGCGTCCAGTGATTGGCCAGGTGCATCAAATGGGCTCGCTCGTACTGCGGCTTGGTCAGCTCACCGTAGGCGAAATGAGGCCGCAGTGTGCCGTTGAATTGCGCGAAGGCGTCCATGGCATCCAACAGGCGCTGCACCGAGGTCTTCAGCGCCTGTGAGGCGTCCAGCGCCGGCGCGCCGGGAATGGGCTCGTCCAGGCTGTGGCTCATCGCACCGCGCGCATTGAACACCGCGAAGGCCGCTGAGCCGATGGACGAGCGGAACCAGGCGCCCTTGAGCGCCGGGAAGCCCTGCATCGAGAACTCGATGCTCTGGGCCAGATGCTGCATGACCTGGCTGAGGTTCCAGGGGTTGTCCTGCACGACCTTGGGCGCGAACAGCAGATCGAGCACGGCCTGCTGACCGTCCTTCCACGTCGCAAAGGTCTTCAACTTGCCCGTACAGGCCGCCAGCGGGGTCGCCGCGAGCAACACCGTGGTGGTCTTGAGCGCGCGGCGACGATCCATGGTTTACAGCCTTTCGAAGATGCCTGCTGCGCCTTGGCCGGCGCCGACGCACATTGTCACCATGCCGTACTTGCCACCGGTGCGGCGCAGGTTGTGGATGACCGAGGCCGCACGGATGGCGCCGGTGGCGCCCAACGGGTGGCCCAGCGCAATCGCGCCGCCGTTGGGGTTGACCTTGCTGCGGTCCAGCACGATGCCCTTGCTGTCGAGGTCGTTCAGCACGGCCAGCGACTGCGCGGCGAAGGCTTCGTTCAGTTCGATCCAGTCCAGGTCGGCGGCGGTGATGCCGGCAGCCTTCAGTGCCACGGGGATGGCGGCGATCGGACCGATGCCCATGATTTCGGGCGGCACGCCGCGCACGGCGAAGGACACGAAGCGGGCCAGCGGCGTCAGGTTGTAGCGCTTGAGCGCGGCCTCGCTGACGATCAGCAGGCCGCCCGAGCCGTCGGAGGTCTGCGAGCTGTTGCCGGCGGTGACGCTGCCCTTGGCGGCGAACACCGGTTTGAGCTTGGCCAGGCCTTCCAGCGACGTGTCGGGGCGAGCGCCTTCGTCGAGCTTGACGGTGCGGGTCTTGGTGTTGACGGTGCCGTCAGCCAAGTTGGGCGTGCGTTCGACGACGTCGAAGGGCGTCATCTCGGCGTCGAAGTGGCCGGCCTGCATGGCAGCCACGGCGCGGCGGTGCGATTCCACCGAGAACTCGTCCTGCGCTTCGCGGCTGATCTTCCATTGCGCGGCGACCTTCTCGGCCGTCAGGCCCATGCCGTAGGCGATGCCGATGTTCTCGTCCTTCTCGAAGATCAGCGGCGACAGGCTGGGCTTGTTGCCGCCCATCGGGATCATGGACATGGACTCGACGCCGCCGGCAAACATCACATCGGCCTCGCCGACGCGGATGCGGTCCGCGGCCATCTGCACGGCGGTGATGCCGGAGGCGCAGTAGCGGTTGATCGTCACGCCGCCGATGGTGGGGCCCAGGCCCGCCAGCACCGAGGCGACGCGGGCGATGTTCATGCCCTGCTCGCCTTCGGGGAAGGAGCAGCCGACGATGGCGTCTTCAATGGCCGCCGGGTCCAGGCCCGGGGCCTGCGCCAGCACGGCCTGCATCACCTTGACGAGCATCTCGTCGGGGCGCGTGTTCTTGTAGAAGCCGCGGCCGCTCTTGCCGATGGGCAGACGGGTGGCGGAGACGATGTAGGCGTCTTGGACTTGCTTGCTCATGGTCTTTCCTTTACTTAAGCCTGGGGCTTTTCTTTGGGCACCCAGGCCCAGACAAATTCACACTCGATCGGCTCGATGCCGGCTTCGTCGGTCACGGTCACGGCGACCCGCACTTCACCCTTGGTCTCGTTCGCCATGGCGAAGCGCTGAGCGGCGGTCAGGTGCGCCTTGGCGACCAGGCCGCCGGTGGCGCGCTTCCTGAAGTTCACCTGCAGCGACTTGCACAGCGGCAGGCAGTCGTCACGCACATTCATGCCCACCACCATGCCAGTGGCGGTCTCGGCCAGCAGCGACATCGCGGCCGCATGCACGCCCTTGATGTGGTTCTGCACCGGGCGCTTGTTGGCGACGCGGATCTCGCTGCTCTCGGGCGTGAGGGCAATGAAATCGAGCGATGCCGTGCCCGTGAAGGGCACTGCGCGGCGCAGCGCGAAGTTGCGCGCGGCGCCCCGCAGCGGGCCGGGCAGGCCGTCCAGCTTGGCGAGGGTGCGTTGAAGCCGGTTCACTTTGTTCCTAGTCAGTCGAGGACAGAGCTCGCGCTGCGCGCTTCGGTCTGTCCCGCGATGTCATTAGTTTCGGACGGGCTTGCCGGTTTGCAACATGCCCATGATTCGCTCTTGAGTCTTGGGGTTGTCCAGCAGCGCGCAGAAGTGCTTGCGCTCCAGCGCCATCAGGTACTCCTCCGTCACCAGGGAGCCCGCCTCGACCTCGCCACCGCAGACCACGTCGGCAATCGCCGCGGCCAGGTGGTAGTCGTGGGCGCTGACGAAGCCGCCGTCGCGCATATTGGCAACCTGGCCCTTGATCGTCGCGATGCCGCTGCGGCCGGCGACCGGGAACAGCGCCTTGTGCGGCGGGCGGTAACCGGCTTCGGACATGCCGATGGCGGTGGCCGTGGCGACGTGCAGCAACTCGTCCTTGTGCGGGACGATGATGTCGCTGTCGAGCAGGAAGCCGTTCTTCCTGGCTTCGTGCGCCGAGGTCGCGACCTTGGCCGTGGCCGCAGTCAGGAAGCCGTCCTTCAGGAAGGCCAGGATGTCGGCACCGGCATTGCCAGCTGCGGCCATCTCGGCGGCGCGACGGGCGATATAGGTCAGGCCGCCACCGCCGGGCACCAAGCCCACGCCGACTTCAACCAGGCCCACATAGCTCTCGACGTGGGCGACCCGGCGTGCGCAGTGCACGGCCAGTTCAGCACCACCGCCCAGGGCCAGGCCGCGCATCGCGGCGATGACGGGCACCGACGCGTAGCGCAGGCGCAGCATCATGTCCTGCAGTTTCTTCTCTTCCGGCGCGATGCCCTTGCTGCCCATCTTCATGAAGACAGGCATCAGGGACTCAAGATTGGCGCCTGCCGAGAACACGTCGTCCGGCGACCAGATCACCAGGCCCTTGTAGTCCGCTTCAGCGATCTCGACGGCCTTCAGCAGGCCTTCGGTGACGGCCGGGCTGATCAGGTGCAGCTTGGCGGTGATGGAGGCGATGACGACATTGCCGTCCAGCGTCCAGACGCGCACTTCCTCGTTCTTGAACAGCTCGGTGCCCGACTTCAGCGGGTCGGCGGCGCCGGAGCCCAGCAGGCTTTCCGGGAAGGCCTGGCGCTTGTAGACCGGCAGCTCGCTGCGCGGCTTGAACTTGCCTTCAGCGGCGCTCCACGAGCCTTGCGGCGTGTGCACGCCACCTGCTTCGGCGACCGGACCTTCCGTCACCCAGGCAGGCAGCGCTGCGCTCGCCAGCGTCTTGCCGTCGGCGATGTCGGCCGAGATCCATTCAGCGACCTGCTTCCAGCCGGCGGCTTGCCACAGCTCGAAGGGGCCTTGCGTGGTGCCGAAGCCCCAGCGCATCGCAAAGTCGATCTCGCGGGCGGTGTCGGCTACGGTGTTCAGGTGCACGGCCGCGTAATGGAAGCTGTCGCGCAGGATGGCCCACAGGAACTGGGCTTGCGGGTTGGTGCTCTCGCGCAGCAGCTTGAGGCGGTCGGCCGGTTGCTTCTTCAGCATGCGGGCGACGATCTCGTCGGCCTTCTTGCCGCCGGCAACGTACTCGCCCGTGGCGAAGTCCAGGCGCTGGATGTCCTTGCCCACCTTCTTGTAGAAGCCGGCGCCGGTCTTCTGGCCCAGCGCGCCCTTCTCGATCAAGCCAGCCAGCACCTTGGGCGTGGCGTAGGTCGAATAGAAGGGGTCGTCCTTCAGGTTGTCCTGCATGGTCTTGACGACGTGGGCCATGGTGTCCAGGCCGACAACGTCCGCAGTGCGGAAGGTACCGCTCGATGCGCGGCCCAGCTTCTTGCCGGTCAGGTCATCGACGACGTCCACGGAGAGGCCGAACTTCTCGGCCTCGATCATCGTGGCCATCATGCCGGCGATGCCGACGCGGTTGGCGACGAAGTTGGGCGTGTCGTGGGCGCGCACGACGCTCTTGCCCAGCGACGTCGTCACGAAGGCTTCGAGCTGGTCGAGGATTTCAGGCTGCGTGGTCGGCGTGTTGATCAGCTCGACCAGGGCCATATAGCGCGGCGGGTTGAAGAAGTGGATGCCGCAGAAGCGCGGCTTGATTTCTTCGGGCAGCACTTCGGAGAGCTTGGTGATGCTCAATCCAGATGTGTTCGAAGCCACGATCGCATGCGGTGCGACGAAGGGCGCGATCTTGGTGTACAGGTCGAGCTTCCAGTCCATGCGCTCGGCAATGGCCTCGATGATGAGGTCGCAGCCGCGCAGGACTTCCAGGTGCTCTTCGTAATTGGCCTGCTGGATCAGCGCGGCTTCCGATGCATCACCCAGCGGGGCCGGCTTGAGCTTCTTCAGGCCGTCGACGGCCTTGGTGACGATGCCATTCTTGGCGCCTTCTTTCGCAGGCAGGTCGAACAGCACGACCGGCACCTTGCAGTTGACGAGGTGGGCCGCAATCTGCGCGCCCATCACGCCGGCGCCGAGCACGGCGACCTTGCGGACTTGGAATCGACTCATTTCTTTCTCCATGTTTGCCAGTTGTTCATTGCCCTTCGGGCCGAGCGCCGGGCCGCCCCAAGCCGGCCCGGCTGGCGATGTGCTTGCGGCTCAACGCCGCAAGCATCGCCGTCCCCTCGGGGGACCGACCAGGCTGGCCCGCGTGCAGCGCGGCAGCCTGGGCGAGGGGCCACTTCATTCCACGCGAATCCACGTCTGCGTGCGGTAGAAGGGGCCGATGTAGCCGCGCATCTCCAGTTTCTTGCCACCGTCCACCGGCTTCAAGCGGGTGCGGTAGGTCTTGCCGTTATTGGGGTCGAGGATCTCGCCGCCGCCCCAGATGCCGTCGCCTTCGGTCTTCACGCCGCGGATGATCTGCAGGCCGACGACGGGCTGGTCCCTGCGGTCATCCTTGCACTTGTCGCATTTCGCGTTGGGCTCCGCGCTCGGGTCCAGCAGCTTGTCGATGCTGCCGACGAGGGTGCCCCCCTGTTCGCTGATGCGGACCAGCGACTTCGCGGTTTTGCCGTCGTCGTCGATGGTCTTCCACAGGCCCACGGGTGAAGTCTGCGCGAACGCAAACGCGGGCAACAGCAGGGCAGCAGCGAACAGGAATTTCATCGGGGCATCCTTGTCGTTCATCAAGCGGTTCAGAACAGAGCTTCTTCCATTTCCATCAGCGGCGCCAGGCCCGCACGGCAGGTGCGGATCAGCGTCGCCGTCTCGGGCAGCAGCTTCGCGAAATAGAAGCGCGCCGTGGCCAGCTTGGCCGTGTAGAACGGGTCACCACTGTCCTTCTTGGCCAGAGCGATCTTGGCGGCCTGCGCGAAGAAGAAGGCGAAGGTCATGTGGCCCACCACGCGCAGATAGTCCACCGCCGCGGCGCCGACCTCATCCGGGTTGCCAAAGGCCTTCATGCCCAGCTCTTGCGTCAGCTTGTTGACCTTGTCGCCGAGGTCGGCGAGCGGGTTGACGAACTCCTGCATGGCCTCATTGGTGCCTTCTTCCTCGATGAAGGCGGCGATCTTCTTGCCGAACTTCTTCAGCGTGGCGCCGTTGTTGCCCAGCACCTTGCGGCCCAGCAGGTCCAGCGACTGGATGGTGTTGGTACCCTCGTAGATCATGTTGATGCGCGCGTCGCGCACGTACTGCTCCATGCCCCACTCGTGAATGAAGCCGTGGCCGCCGAACACCTGCATGCAATGCGAGGTGGCCAGCCAGCCGTTGTCGGTGATGAAGGCCTTGATGATGGGCGTCAGCAGCGCGACTTCGGCTTCGGCGTCCTTGCGCTCGTCCTCGTCGCCGCTCTTGAGCGCCTTGTCGAGTTGCAGCACGGTATAGCCCTGCAGCATGCGGCCGCCTTCGGCAAAGGCGCGGGCCGTCAGCAGCATCTTGCGCACGTCGGGGTGCACGATGATGGGATCGGCCGGCTTGTCCGGGGCCTTGGGGCCGGAAAGCGCCCGCATCTGGATGCGGTCCTTGGCATAGGCGACGGCGTTCTGATAGGCCACTTCGGTCAGGCCCAGGGACTGGTTGCCGACACCCAGGCGGGCCGCGTTCATCATGACGAACATCGCGGCCAGGCCCTTGTTGGGCTGGCCCACCAGCGTGCCGTTCGCGCCTTCCAGCACGATCTGCGCGGTGGCGTTGCCGTGGATGCCCATCTTGTGCTCCAGGCCGGCGCAGAAGACGCCGTTTCGGCTGCCCAGTGAGCCGTCGGCGTTGACGTTGAACTTGGGCACGATGAAGAGCGAAATGCCCTTGGAGCCCACGGGCGCGTCCGGCAGGCGGGCCAGCACCAGGTGGACGATGTTCTCGGCCATGTCGTGTTCGCCGGCCGAGATGAAGATCTTCTGGCCGGTGATCTTGTAAGTGCCATCGGCCTGCGGTTCGGCCTTGCTGCGCAGCATGCCGAGGTCGGTGCCGCAATGCGGCTCGGTCAGGCACATGGTGCCGGTCCATTCGCCGCTGGTCAGCTTGGGCAGGTAGGTGGCCTGCTGCTCGGGCGTGCCATGGGCATGCAGGGCTTCATAGGCGCCATGCGAGAGGCCCGGGTACATCGTCCAGGCCTGGTTGGCCGAGTTCAGCATCTCGTAGAAGAACTGGTTCACCAGATGCGGCAGGCCCTGGCCGCCGAACTGCGGGTCGCAGGAGAGTGCCGGCCAGCCGCCTTCGACGTACTGCTTGTAGGCTTCCTTGAAGCCCTTGGGCGGCTTGACCTCGTGCGTGGTCTTGTCGAGCGTGCAGCCCTCGGCGTCGCCGCTGAGGTTGATGGGCGCAAGCACCTCGGCGGCGAACTTGCCACCCTCCTCAAGCACCGCGTTGATCGTGTCGGCGTCGATGTCTGCATGCGCGGGCAGCATCTTCAGTTCGTCGACGACGTTCAACAGCTCGTGCATGACGAACTGCATGTCACGCATGGGCGGGGTGTACTGGGGCATCGGGGTACTCCTGGAACGGTCAGTGGGTCAAGAAAGGGGTTCAGCGCTTGGCGGCGCCGGTCTTTGGAAGCTTGCGGCTGCCGTCGATGTCGAGGCCAAGCGGCGTGGCGTAGAAAAGGATGGTTCGGTCGAAACCGATGCCGGCACGCGCCAGTGCGCCAGGAATGCGCATGAAGCGCGCGTCGTGGTGCAGGGACAGGATCAGGCCGTGCAGCTCGAAGCAGATCTGCTCGACATCGGCATCGGCTTTCAGATGGCCCTCGCTGATGGCGAGCTGGATGGCCTTTTGCAGCGCCGCATGCCAGGCCTTGACCATGGCCACGAGAGCATCGCGCACCGGGCCGGGCCGGTCGTCGAACTCGACGGCGCCACTGATGTAGATGCAGCCGGAGTCGACCTCGACGGATACGCGGCGCACCCAGCGCTCGAACATCGCGCGCAGGCGCGGCAGGCCGCGCGGCTCGCGGATGGCGGTGAAGAAGACTTCTTCCTCGAACTTGGCGTGATACTCAGTGACGACCGCGATCTGCAGTTCCTCACGCGAGCCGAAGTGGGCGAAGACGCCCGACTTGCTCATGGCTGTCACATCGGCCAGTGCGCCGATGGACAAGCCCTCCAGGCCCATGTGCGAGGCCAGGCCGAGAGCAGCCTCGAGGATGGCGGCACGGGTCTGCTGGCCTTTTTGCAGCGAACGCGCAACGCGCGCCGGCTTCGCAACGCGCAGCGGGGCGGTTTTCTTGGCGGGAGTGGGCAGCGTGGACACGGGCAGAAGGGGCGGAAGCCAGCCTGGAATAAAACGAACGATCGTTCTATTTTGCAGGTCGCTCCCGTGACAGCGCCAGCTTGTCCTACCGATTTCCTAGGGTGATGTGCCTAATACTGCCAACAACCTAGTGCAAACCCCAGCCCCTCGTCCGGTCTCGCGCCGCTGAACGCGGGCGTGCCCGGCCGATCCCCCGGGGGGATGGCGATGCATGCGGCATCGAGCCGCATGCACATCGCCCGACGGGCCGGCTAGGGGCGGCCCGGCGCTCGGCCCAAATACCGGATGCGCAGAACCGCCACGCTGTCATGCACACACGCTTGAGTGCCGGGTCGCTTCTGAAGTAGTCTCCGGGAGGAGGTTGACTTCTGTGGATGTGCTCCAACTCGATGTCTCCGGCCGACCCCAGGCCTGGATCACGACCCGTGAAGCGGCCGTGATCTACGCCTGCGACGGCGTGGCCTGGACGCTGGGCGACCCCTGCCAGGTGCTGCGCGGGGGCTGGCAGCGCATCTCCGGGCGCCAGTCGCGCATCGAGGTCCACCCCATCATTGCCGTGCGTGGCGCCGTTCCCAGCCGGGCCTGGCGCCAGGCGCCGGCGCTGACCAACAGCAAGCTGTTTGTGCGCGACCGCTTCGTCTGCGCCTACTGCGGCCACCACTGCCTGCCCGAAGACCTGACACGCGAGCACATTCACCCGACGTCACGCGGCGGCTACGACACCTGGATGAACTGCATCACCGCTTGCCGGCCCTGCAATGGCCGCAAGGGCAACCGCATGCCGGAGGAGGCGCACATGAGCCTGCTCTACCTGCCCTATGTGCCCAGCCTGCACGAGGACATGATCCTGCGCGGCCGCCGCATCCTGGCCGACCAGATGGAGTTCCTGCTGGCCAGCGTGCCGCGCAGCTCGCGCCTGCATGGGTAGGTCACGGCGATTGCGGGTCATTCCCGTTGACCACCAACGGTAAAGAGTTGTAGTCGAGGGCGTCGAGCCGTCAACGGCGGGACAATTGGCGACGTTGGGCTGCCGGTTTGCCCAAGGAGTATTCGAATGTCCAAGCTCATGACCTCCCTCACCCTGGCTGCGGCCCTGGTGCTTTCGGCCTGCTCGACGACCAGCCCCGACGTGGTCCAGCGTGGTGACGCGCAACGCATGTCCCAGATCCAGGACGCCACCGTGCTGTCCTCCCGCCCCGTCACCGTCGACGGCTCGCAGAGCGGCGTCGGCGGCGTGGCCGGTGGCGTGACCGGCGCGATTGCCGGCAGCTCGGTCGGCGGCCGCCGTGAAGGCGCGGTCGTTGGCGTCATCGGTGCCGTCGCCGGTGCCGTTATCGGCAACGCCATTGAGCGCTCGGCGACCAAGGAAGATGCTCTCGAAATCATCGTCCAGCTGCGCAACGGCGAGCGCCGCGCGATCGTCCAGGCCAAGGGCGCCGAAGCCTTCAACAGCGGTGACCCCGTTGTCCTCGTGACGACCGGCGGCAAGACCCGCGTGCAGCGCGCCCCGGCCGTCGTGCCGGCCGCTCCGGCCACCAACGGCTGACGCTCACAGGCCGGCTTGTCTCCAAGGGGGGACAATCCGGCCCATGAGCATGAAGAAAACCGATCTTGAACGGCTCGCCGGCCTGAAGCTGGACAGCGCGATGCGCGGCAAGGCGGCCCCCGGCCGCTTCGGCCAGGCCGCTGCCGCCCTGCCTGACCGCAAGGCCCAGCGCAAGCTGGACGCCGCCGCCGGCCTCGTTCCCTTTGCCTGCAAGTTGCCTGCTGAACTGACCGAGCAGTTGCGCGAACGCGCCACCGGCCGTGAAGGCGGCATCAACGCGCTCGTCGCCGAGCTGCTGGCCAAGGGATTGAAGGCATGACTGATCTGGACGAACCCGTCTTCGAGGCGCGCCTGTGGCGCGACAACGGCTGGACGGCCCAGGTCATCAAGAACGAAGACGACGAAGGCTGGGCTGTCGCGATGTTCAAGGCCGGCGAAAGCGAGCCGGCCCTGGTCGGCCCCTGGACCATGGGGCGCGACAAGAAGAATCCCAAGCCACTGGACGTCAACGCCTTCAACACGCTGGTGAAGACGGCCTCCGAGGTCCTCCGCCGCCATGAGCAGCAACTGCACGCCCAGCTGAACAAGGCGCTCTATGTGGCGCGCGATGGCAACTGGCTGAAGATCACGCTGGAGATCGTGCCCGCCGAGGACGACCCCTATGCCTGGCTGGCAGCCTTTGATGCCGCCGGCGAGCGCCTGGCGCAGGTCAAGGTCGCAGCCGGCTTCAAGCTCAGCCAGGCGTCCGCCGAAGCCTGGGTGGACAACGGCTACGAGCGCCCTGCCGGGCGAGATTGAAGGTCCGATTGCGGCCAGACGCGGCCCGGCCGTGTCTGAAGAATGACGTGCATCCCCTTCCACGGAGCACGTCATGTCCTTTCGCATCACCGGGCTGTCCGCCCAACCCTTCCAGCACCTCTTCGGCCTGAGCGACGCAGCGCTGGCCGACCACGGTGCGCTGCGCCATCGCGGCGCGGGCCTGCCCGACCGCGTCGAACTGCGCGACACCACTGAGGATGAGTCCGTGCTGCTCATCAACCACGAGCACCAGCCTGCCGACACGCCCTACCGCTCCCGCCACGCCATCTACGTGCGCGAACAGGCCAGAGAAGCTTTCGACGCCATCGACACCGTGCCCGACGCATTGCGCAGCCGCCTGCTGTCACTGCGCGCCTTCGATGCAGCAGGCCTGATGGTCGATGCGGACGTCGTCGACGGCGCAGCCATCGAAGGCCTCATCGAGCGCCTGCTGGCCCAGCCCGAGGTGGACTACATCCACGCCCATTTCGCACGACGCGGCTGCTATGCGGCGCTGATCCGGCGCACCTGATCCCGCTCCCCCCGAGTCGGGGGACACCCCCAAGTTCGAAGCCCACGGCGCGGATCGGCGGCGGATAGATTGCGCCGAACCCCACTGGAGACGCGCGATGACTTCGATGCCCCGCCTGCCGCTGCTCGCTGCCGCCGCCTTGCTGACGGTCGCGCCCGCCTGGGCCGCCACGCTGTACACCTTGCCCGCGCCGACGGCCATGTTGGACACCACGGTCTCGGTGACCGCCAATTTCGCCGCTGGCGCCGGCGCCGGCCTGATCGACTTCACGCTGGCCGGCTACGCCACGCTGGACGGCGACAACGGCTATATCGACATCCTGCGCGTGACGTTGAATGGCAGCGAAGTGTTCAGCGGCACCTGGAATCTCGGCGGCGGTGGCGCCGACCGCGTGCTGTTCAACCCGAACGGCGCCACGGTCGGTGCGGTGGTCAACCAGCAGCTGACGATCAGCCTCCCCGTCACGTTGGCCGCGGGCAGCAACCAACTGGTCTTCAGCATCGACAGCCCGACGAGCTTTGAAGGTTCAGACCGTGCCGGCTTCCAGGGCCTGGGCGACGAGGGCTGGGGGTTGAATGCCGCAACGGTGACCGGCGCGACTGCCCCGGTGCCCGAACCCACCAGTGGCGCGCTGCTGCTGGCCGGCCTGGGCGTATTCGGCTGGCTGGCCAAGCGCAGACGCTAAGCCAGATCCACGACGATCAAGGCGGCTTCATCCCGCGGCAGCGTCAGCACGCAGTGGCCATCCGGCGCAATGACGACGCTGGCCCCGAAACCGCGCTGCTCGGGTGCGTTCAGCGATTCGGGCCAGTTGCTCTGCAGCACCCAGGCGCCCAGCTCGCGCGCCAGCGCCTCGGCGCCGGCACGATAGGCTTGGCACAGCGCCGCCTGCTCGGCGTCGGATTCGCTGATGTAGCTGGGCCAGAAGATCACGCGTGGCCCCGAGCCAATGGCCGCGGCACGCAGCTCCGGTAGCAGCGCTGCGCCGTCCAGCGTCTCGCGGCACAGCACCGACGTCGCCAGCACGCCGCCGATCGCCGTCCAGCCGCGTTCATCACCCCGCGCGAAGAAAGTCGCCTCGCTGTCGGTCAGCCCGCGCTTGTGCACGCGGCCCAGCTCGCGGCCCGCGGCGTCGATGTAGAGATGGCTGTTGAACACCGCGCCGTCCACGCCCAGTGTCGGCACGCCCACGGCCGCCGCGATGCCGAGCCGCGCGCAGGCCGCACGCAGTTGCGCCTCGGCATCGGTCAGCGCCCGTTCATCGAGCAGTTCAGGCACGCGGCGGTGAAAGCCCGTCAACGCCAGCTCGGTGCCGACGCAGCCCTGGGCACCGGCCGCTGCGGCCGCCTCCAATGTGGCCAGCGTCTCGGCCAGGCTGGCCTGCAGCGTCCAGTGCATGCGCGGCTGGCTGACCGCCCAGCGCGGGACGCCCGTCAAGCCGCGATCTCGAAGGTCAGCCGGGCGCGCTCATGCAGGCGGCGCACCAGGGCCAGGCCCATGGCACTGCCAGGCGTCCAGACGCCGCCGGGCGTCGCGTCGCGGCCCACGTCCTGCACGAGGCACAGGGCGGCCTCGCTGATGAGCTTGCAGGTCGAGCCATAGCCGGGGTCGCGGTCGCCCTTGACGACGGCGCGCAGCAGCTCGCCGCCGGCCGACCTGCCGGTGAACCAGAGCTCATAGTGCCCGGCCTCGCGCGCCGCCTTGTCCGGCCCGTCGCCGGGCTGGGTCAGCACGAAGCGGCGCAGCAGGGCCCGTGTCGGCGTGAAGCCCAGGGCCAGGTTCTGCAGCTTGGTGAAGCGGGCCAGCGCGATGGCCTTCTTGCGCCCCTTGTCGGCCTGGCCGGGCTTGCCGGTCAACAGCTTCTCGCTGTAGATGAAATCGGCGCCCCAGGGGTGGCCGCGCAGCGCGTTGCTGCGGTGCACGTTTTTCGTGTTGATGGTGGCCATGAAGAAGGGGCCGCTCCAGCGGTCGGCCCAGTCGTCGAAGTCCGCGGCCTGCCCGCCGGGCTGGCGCGGGCCCTTGAAACCCGGTGTCAGCGCAAACGGGTTGGCCATCACCTTGATGAGCCCCGGCTCGCGCTTCACGGCCTCGATGGTTTCCATCATGCTGGCCAAGGTGCCGCCCGAGGCCGTGCCCTTGACGCGGGCGACGCGGCCGCGCACTTCCGGCAGCGGCGCGCCGAAGCGCTTCTGCGCCTCCGCCTGCAGGTAGACGACGCCGAGATCGAAGGGGATGGAGTCGAAGCCGCAGGAGAAGACGATGCGCGCGCCGCTCTTCTGCGCCAGTGGCGTGAGCTTGTCGATCATCTTCGCCATCCACAGCGGCTCGCCGCAGAGATCGACGTAATCCGTGCCGCCCTCGGCGCAGGCCGTCGCCAGCGGTTCGCCATGCAATTGGTAAGGCCCGACCGTCGTGATGACGCAGCGCGTGCGCGCCACCAGTGCCTTCAGCGCTGCAGCGTCGTTCGCATCGGCCTTGAGCAGCGCGACGGACGGCGGCAGGTGCAACTCGTCGCGCACCTTGCCCAGCTTGTCCAGGCTGCGCCCGGCAATTGCCCAGCGCGCGCCACCGGCCCCGCTCAAGTGCAGGTATTCCGCGACAAGACGGCCCGTGAAGCCGGTCGCACCGAAGACGATCAGATCGAATTCACGGTTGTTGTGGCCAGCGGAGCTCACTTGTCCTTGCCTTTCATCGCCATCCACTCGCTGCGCAGCAGCGACAGCGAATGACAGTCCACATACTCACCGCCGACAAACACGACGCCGCGCTGGATGCCCTCGTGCGTGAAGCCGCACTTCTCCGCCACACGCCGGGACGCATGGTTGTGCACCGACATGCCGCAGGACAGCCGGTTCACCGGCCAGTTCTCGAACAGATAGTCCACCAACAGCGCGGCAGCCTCCGAAGCCAATCCGCGGCCGCGCATCGCGACGTCGGCCAGCGTCCAGCCGATCTCGCGCGCCGTCGTGTAGCGGGCCGCGGCGAAGTGCACCACGTCACCGATGACGCTGCCGTCGTGCAGGTGACAGATCAGCAGGCGCTCGGCGTCCTCGTTGGCGAAGCCGTTGTCCTTCCAGCGCTGGTCCACAGCATGCGGCGTCATCATGCGCGAGCCGAGGTAGGGCCCGCGCACCTGCGGATCGCCCACGGCGCGCTTGAGCCAGGGCAGATCGTCTTCCGTCACATAACGCAAGCCGACGTGTTGGCCTCTCAACATGAGCTCGGTTCCTTGAATGAGAAAGCCCGGCCGAGGCCGGGCTCCGGGGCATTGTGATTCAGTTGAAGTAGGGGCGCTCGTGGCTCTGGAGCAAGCGCTTGGCGGCTTCCCGCCAAGCTGGCGGCGCGCGGCCACCCAGGCGCACGGTGGCCATGCTGTAGGCCTGGCCGCGCAGCTCGGGCAACAAACCTTGCAGATGCTTTTCAGCGCTGGCCAATGCGGCAGTGCTGCCCAGCGCGTTGCGAAAGGCTTCGAGCTTGCGGATCTGGTCGGGCTCGATGCCGGCACTGGCCATGGCCGCGGCGGGCAGCGCAGGCGCGGGCCGTCCCTCGCGGTCGGCCAGGGCCAGCGCCGTCCAGTAAGTCAGCTCGTCCAGGCCGTCGTCGGGAGGCAGGGTCGCGACACGCCGGCGCAGGTCGGCCGAGGCGCCGTCGGACGCCGCAGCCAGACGCAGTAGATGCGAAGAAGGCGCGGCGTCGACGCTGGCCGCCTTATCCGGTTCTCCGGCCGCGAGCCTGGCGAAGGCCTCGGGCTCGGAGACCAGCGCGCGTGCCCGCACCTGGTAGCCGAGTGCGCCCAGCAACCGACTCGGCGGGCCGATACGCTCGGCCTCGACACCCAGCTCCTTTTCGCCAAGCAAGCGACGCAGCCGGTTGGCCTCGATGCTGGCAAACGGCGCCAGTGCGGGCTCCACACGCGCCAGCTCATAGTCACGCAGCGCCACGCGCCAGTTGGCATTGCCGGCTTCGGCCTTGGCCGCGCCATAGGCCAGCCAGGCGTGCTGGGGGAAGCGCGCCAGGCCTGCCAGCAGCGCGGCGTCACGCAGTGGACCTTCGGGCAAGCACCGTGCGGCCAGATAGACCGAATGGCCGTCGGCTACCGGCGCGGCCGCGCGGCCGCCGAGTTCGTCACACAAACGCGTCTTCTCGTCGGCGGGCAAGGTGTCCATGCGTTCGCGCAGCAGCTCGATGCCTGCCGGCTCGCGTGACAGAGCCGCGGCCAGCACCTTGTCGTGGGCCGGCTGGCCGCGCAGCAGGCGCAACCAGGCGTAGCGCACGGGCGAATCGCGGCGGTCCCAAAGCAGATGCTGCTCGCTCAAGCGCTCGACCGCCGCTGCGTCGTCGCGCAGCAGGCTGAGCTGCATGGCCGGGGCCACATCCGCTGCGCTGTAGAGCACGTGGCGGATTTCGGTCTGCCCCTGCTTGACCGAGACGCTCTGCGGCGGATCGCCAAAGAAGACATCGGCCTGGCTGCTCGACCAGCGCGGTGCGCCAAGCACCCTGGGCGGCACTTGCCCCGCGTCGCGGCCATAGGTGTAGGTCAATTCCACCAGCGGCGCGGCGCCGGCGACGTTGTAGATCGGCTGGCCCGGGCCGTGCTCCAGGGCGACCTCGAAGCGCTCGATGAGCTCACCCTGCTCCGTCTCGGCACTGATGGGGAGATGAGCGTCCGGCGCCTGGCCGACGGTCGCCGAACCAAAGGCGGGTAATGTGATCGCGCCCGCTCCGCCAACGCGCACGCGCACCGGGCGGTCGAAGCCGTTGAGCACCTGCACACTGATGTCGCCATAGCCACCGCCAAAGCCGAGCACGCCGACGACGATGCCGCCCGCCACGGCGATACGCGCCGCAGCCGCGCCGCGGCCTTGTGCGGCCAGGAAGCGCGCCCACGGGCTGGGACGCAGGTCGCGCGGGCGCTCGGCGCCTTCGAGCAGGGTGGCGTAGCCGCGCGGCGTGGACGGCACCGTCGCCTCGCCGGCGGGCTCCTTGGCAGCCGTGCGGCTTTCCGCGGCCAGCAGTTCCGCCAGCACGGCACCACGCAGCCCATTGAGGGCGCGTTCCGCCAGGTCCATCCAGCTGTCGATGACGCCGAGCCAATCGCCCAGATGGCTGATGTCGGGCGGACCGAGCTTCAACTCACCCAGCGCGGCGACCCAGCTGTCGACCTGCAGCCGCTTGCAGGTGGCTTCATCCAGCACCACGTCAGGGGCTTCGGCATAGAACTGCTGCAGCGCGTGATGCAGCCGGCCGCCGGCATCTCGCACGCGCATGCGACCGGCATCGCTGATCCGGCCCGTGGTCTCGACGCGAACCGTGTGCGCCAGCATGCCGCGCAGGTCACGCAGGTTGGCGGCGGTGTGCTCGGCGTAATGCAGCTGAGCGAGCAGGCCGCGCAGCCGCGCCTCGCTGCCGTCGCCCAGTGCCCGCGCCAATGCGAGATGGGTCTCGCGGGCAATCTGGTCGTGGCGGCGCAACTCGGTCAGCAGCTCGGCATGCTCGGCCGGCTCCTTGTCGGCGTCGATGCGGCGCCAGCGGCGCACGGCCTCACCCAGGCTGGCCGGATAGAGGGCGGCAAGGCGCTGGATGCCCTCCGCCTCCTCGGGAAGGTCGCCAACCAGTTGGCCGGGCTCGGTCGCATGGCGGGTCAGGGCGCGGCCCAGGTAGGCGCCGCGGTAGCGCGGCTGCAGCAGTTCGCCGCCGAAGCGCTCATCCAGCGCTTCTTGCAGAGCCGCCTCATCCATGGCCTTGGCGGACTCGGGCGCCTCGATCAGCCGGCGCGTGACCTGCTCGCGCAGCGAGGCGGCGTTCTCGAACAGCGTCCAGGCACTGCGCTCATCGACTTCGCTGGCCCGGTACTCGGCCTTGGCGCGCGCCTCGCGCTCATGGTTGAGCGGGTGGGTGCGCCACATCTGCGGCACGGCGCTGTCGGCGGTGTCGAACAGGCGGCTGGGGCCGCCCTGTGCGACCGGCACCCGGCCATAGTCGGCGTCATCCAGCATGCGACCGGTGCGCTCGGCGATAGCTCCCTGCAGCGCGAACAGGTCGCCCACCCATTGCTCCTTGACCCGCAACTCGCCCGCCACGCCGGCGGCACGGTCCCAGTCGATGTCGGCCGTCTGCAGCTTGTAGAGGGCGTGCACCAGCGCATCGCTGCCGGTCAGCGCGACGGCCACCGCGTCGGCGCCGTACTCCATCTCGCGGCCCAGGCTGCGCTGCAGCAGCTGCACACCGGTGAAGACGCTGTCCACCAGGCTGCGGATGGCCCAGACGATGACGCTGAGCACCCAGCCGACCCAGGCGATGCGGAAGTCGAAGCGGCTCAGGGCCTGCAGGAAGTTGTCCAGCATGTCGCGCTGCGCCACCAGCCGCGCAGCGATCTGCTGGGCCACGTAGACCCAGCGGCCCACGGCCATGGCACGCTGCGCGAAGTGGCCGAATTCGTGCGCCAGCACCGCGCGCAGTTCGCTGCGGTTCAGCACATTGACCAGGCCCAGGCCGATCTCGAGGTTCTTCTTCGTCGGCCACAGCAGGTTCAGCGGCGACAGGTCGTAGAACACCGCCGCGTTGACGCGCGCCGACACCAGCACACGGTGCGGGCGCGGTGCGCCGACAGCATCGGCAATGGCGTTCAGCTCGACGAACAGCACGGGCTGGTCGGTGCTCTGGATCTCGAGGCTGTGGTCTTCAGCGCGTCGCTGGCGAAAGAACAGCGCCTTCAGCATGAAGACGGCCAGCAGCGCCGCGCACAGCGCCACCAGAAAGGCCCAGAAGCCGTCGCTGCGGCCGGCGAAGGCGCTCTGGCCCAGCCGCCACGCCGTCCAGGCGAACCAGCCGGCCAGGCCGAAATAGATGCCGAGGAAGGCGACCAGCGAGGCCACGGCGCCCCAGGCCCGCAGTTGGTAGCTGCGCGGCGTAGGCGCCGGCTTGACGGACGGCAGCGGCCCGACAGGGTGTGAGTGTTGCAAGAGATCCTCCCTTCACGCGCCGGAGCTCTGTGGCCCCTGGGCGCTCATCGATGGCTTAGAAGTGAATCCCTCGCATCATTTGCTGCATCGCGATGGCCTCGGGCGACAGCCCCGACTTGCCCGACTTGTCGCCCTTGGCGGCCGAGCTGTCGGGGAACATGCGGAAGGTCGTGTTCATGACGATCTGCGCGATGCGCGGCGCGGCGGCGTGCAGCATCTCGCCCGAGATGCCCAGGCGCGTGGCGATGCGCACCGGCTTGTTGATGCAGGCCTGCGCAATCATGTCGCCAGCCTCCTCGGGCGCCAGCGTCGGCACGTTCTTGTAGATCGCCGTGGGGGCGATCATCGGCGTGCGCACCAGCGGCATGTTGATCGTCGTGAAGGTCACGCCCGTGTCGGCGAACTCGCTGGAAGCACAGCGCGTCCAGGCGTCCAGCGCGGCCTTGCTGGCCACATAGGCGCTGAAGCGCGGCGCATTCGTCAGCACGCCGATGGAGCTGATGTTGACGACGTGCCCCTTCTTCTTGGCCACCATGCCGGGCAGCAGGCCCATGGTCACGCGCAGGCAGCCGAAGTAGTTCAGGTCCATCGTGCGCTGAAAGTCGTGGAAGCGGTCGTAGCTGCTCTCGATGGCGCGGCGGATGGAGCGGCCCGCGTTGTTGATCAGGAAGTCGACGCCACCGAACTCTTCGGTGCACCACTGGATCAGCCCGGCGCAGCCAGCCTCGTCGGCGATGTCGCAGGCGTAGCTGTGGATCTGCGCGTCCTTGCCCGCCGCGGCCTTGATCTCCTTGACCGCTTCGGCCAGCTTGACCTCGTCGCGCGCGCAGATCAGCGTGATGGCGCCGGCCTCGGCGAACTTGATGGCCGCGGCGAGGCCGATGCCCGACGAGCCGCCCGTCACCAGCACCACCTTGCCACCGGTGGCGCCGCGCAGCGAACGGTCGATGAACAGGGCCGGGTCGAGATGACGCTCCCAGTAGTCCCACAGCCGCCAGGCGTAGTCGTTCAGGTCGGGGCAGGCGATGCCCGAGCCCTTCAGCGCGGCCTCGGTGTCGCGGCAGTCGAAGCGGGTCGGGTAGTTGACGAAGGTCAGCATGTCCTCGGGGATGCCGAGATCCTTCATGACCGCGTTCTTGATGCGGCGCACCGGCGCCAGCGCCATCAGGCCCTTCTTGACGCTCTTGGGAATGAAGCCCATCAACGCGGCGTTGATGAACAGGTTCATCTTGGGCGCGTGCGCGGCCTTGCTGAAGATGTCCAGCACATCGCCGACGCGGTAGCCCTTGGGGTCGACGAGGTGGTAGCAGCCGTGGGCCTTGGTGACCTTGTGCGAGATGTGGTCGAGCGCGTCGACGACGAAGTCCACCGGCACGATGTTGATGCGTCCCCCCTCCAGGCCGACGCTGGGCAGCCACGGCGGCAGGATCTGGCGCATGCGCTGGATCAGCTTGAAGAAGTAGTAAGGCCCGTCGATCTTGTCCATCTCGCCGGACTTGGAATCACCGACCACCAGCGCCGGGCGGTAGACCGTCCAGGGCCGCTTGCACTCCTTGCGCACGATCTTCTCGCTCTCGTGCTTGGTCATGAAGTAGGGGTGATCGAGGTTCTCGGCCTCCTCGAACATGTCCTCGCGGAACACGCCCTCGTACAGGCCTGCCGCCGCAATCGAGCTGACGTGATGCACATGGCCGGCGTCGATCGCCTGCGCGAACTCGACCATGCTGCGGGTGCCCTCGATGTTCACCGCGACCTGCGACTCCTCGTCGGCGCCGAGGTCGTAGACCGCGGCCAGGTGGTAAAGGTGATCGATCTTGCCCTTCAGGCTCTTGACGGCGTCGCTGGCCACGCCGAGCTTCTTGCTCGTCAGGTCGCCGTAGACGGGGATCGCGCGGGTCTTGCTGACGCCCCAGTAGGCGAGCAGGTCGGGCAGCTTGGCCGCACTCTCCTCGCGCATCAGGAAATGGACCGTGCTGCCGCGGCGAGCCAGCAGCTTCTTGACGAGCCGCTTGCCGATGAAGCCTGTGGCGCCGGTGACGAAATACTGCATGCGGGTCTCCTGCTTGTGGATTTGGACGTTGTCGCGCTGATTCTTGACCAGGGTTTGCGGCCGCCCGCTGGGCACTTTCCCCAGGAAACGGCCTTCGCCATCGTAGAGCGCACTCACTAGGAATGGCCGTGCTGAAGGGGGATCGCGCCGCTACAGTCCCGCCGGCTGATCCCAACAAACCGCGCTAACTCGCAAGGACACCCAAATGGTCAAGAAGCTTCAAAAGATGGCAGACAAGAAGAAGGCCTCGGCCGCCACCGGCTTCCCGGCTGGCCTGCTCGATGGCGACATGGCCAAGAATGTCAAGGACAGCGCCCAGCAGATCTGGGCCGCCGGTCTGGCCTCTTTCGCCAAGGCCCAGGGCGAAGGCGGCAAGGTTTTCGAGGCCCTCGTTTCGGAAGGACTCAAATTGCAGAAGAAGACCCAATCCGCCGCTGAGGAGAAGCTCAGCGCCGTGGCCACCAAAGTCAGCGGCATGGCCGGTGATGTCGGCGCCAAGGCCGGCCAGCACTGGGACAAGCTGGAAAGCATCTTCGAGCAACGCGTCGCCAAGGCGCTGAAGACCCTGAACGTGCCGTCCGCCAGCGACGTGCAGAGCCTGATCAAGCGCATCGACGACCTGGCCGTGTCGGCCGGCCTGAAGAAGGCTTCGCCCGCTGCCAAGGCCAAGAAGGCCGTCGTCAAGAAGGCTGCTGCCGTGAAGAAGGCCGTCGTCGCCAAGGCTGCGCCCGCCAAGAAGGCTGTTGCCAAGAAGGCCGCTCCGGTGAAGGCCGCCGTCAAGGCTGTGGCCAAGAAGGTTGCCGCTCCCGCCAAGAAGGCTGCCGCCCCGGCGAAGAAGGCCGCTCCGGCCAAGCGCGCCCCGGCTGCCAAGAAGGCTGCCGCTCCGGCCGCCGAGCAAGCCGCTCAAGCCTAAGCAAAGCTAGCTCTCTCCGACCATGAGCCAACCAAGGATTGGGTTGGCCCTGGCAGGCGGAGGCCCACTGGGCGCCATCTATGAAGTTGGCGCCCTTTGTGCTTTGGAGGAGGCCGTTGCCGGCCTCGACTTCACCGCCTGCGACGGCTATATCGGCGTCAGCGCGGGCGGCTTCATCGCCGCCGGCCTGGCCAATGGCATGACGCCGCGCCAGCTCTGCGCCGCCTTCATAGAGAACACCGCCGAGGCCCCCGACCGCTTCGACCCCGCCGAGCTGCTGCAGCCCGCCTGGACCGAGTTCGGCGAACGCCTGCGCCTGCTGCCCGGCCTGCTGGCCGACGCCGCCCGCGAGGTGCTGCTGGAAGGCCGCTCCCTGCTCGGCGCCATCGAGCGCCTGGGCCGCGTGCTGCCCACCGGCCTGCTGAGCAGCGCACGGTTTGGCGAGGCGCTGACCCAGGTTTTCGCCGAGCCCGGCCGTAGCAACGACTTCCGCGACCTACGCCACCGCCTCGTGCTGGTGGCCACCGACCTGGATACCGGCGAAGCCATTCCCTTCGGTGCCGAGGGCTGGGACCATGTGCCCATCTCGCAGGCCGTGCAGGCCAGCGCGGCGCTGCCGGGGCTGTTCCCGCCGGTCGAGATCGACGGCCGGCATTACGTGGACGGCGCGTTGAAGAAGACGCTGCACGCTTCCGTGCTGCTGGACCGCGGCCTGGACCTGCTGATCTGCCTGAACCCGCTCGTGCCCTACGAGAGCAACCGCCTGTCGCCACGCGATGCGCGCTCGCGCCGTGCAAAGAAGCTCGCCAGCAAGCTCGGCCGCCCGGCCCTGCGCGCGCTGCAGCCGCGCATCCACCGCCTGGTGGACGGCGGCCTGCCGCTGGTGCTGTCGCAGACCTTCCGCTCGCTGATCCATTCGCGCCTGGCCCTCGGCCTCAAGGGCTATGAGCTGACGCATCCGCAGACCGACATCCTGCTGTTCGAGCCCGACCCGCGCGACGCCGAGCTCTTCATGGCCAACACCTTCAGCTACAGCCAGCGCCGCCACCTCGCCGAACACGCCTACCAGGCCACGCGCGAACTGCTGCGCGAACGCGCGGCGGTGCTGAAGCCACAGTTCGCGCGCGCCGGCCTGGCGTTGCGCGAGGATGTGCTGGCCAGCCGCGAGGCGCGCCTGCTGCCCGCACCGGGCGAGACGCCGATGGAACAGGCGCTGCGTTCGCTGCGCGGGTCCTTGAGCGTGCTGGAAGCGCAGGGCCGCTAGGCGTCCACCAGCCGGCGCGTGATTGCCGCGCGCAGCGGCGGCAGATGGCGGGCGATGTCGATGACGGCGCGGCGCAGCGCCAACACCGGCGCGCGGTCGTCCGTGAAGAAGCGCACCAGCGCATTCGTGCCGGCATACAGCGGCCCCGCCACACGGCGGTGCTCCGCCTCATAGGCCAGCAGCGCGCTCATCTCGCCCGGATCGCGGGCCGCATCCAGCCGCTGCGCCAACGCTTCGATGCCGTAGAGCCCCAGGTTGTAGCCATGCGCGGTGACCGGGTGCATGCCCACCGCCGCGTCGCCGATGAGCGCCAGGCGCGGCGCGACGAAACGCTCGGCCCACACAGCCACCAACGGATAGACATGGCGGGCACCGTCGACGCGCATCGGCCCCAGCCGGCCCTCGGCGGCGGCTTCAATGGCGGCGGCCAGCTGCGCCTCATCCATCGCCGCCAGGCGCGGCAGCTCGGTATTCGCCACCGTCCACACCGCCGAGCAGCGCCGCCCTGTCTTGGGCAGCAAGGCCAGCGTGTGGCCTTGCAGAAAACATTCCTGCGCCACGCCTTCATGGTCGCGCTCGTGCGCGAGCGGTACGAGCAGCGCGCTGCGGCCGAAGTCGTGATGGCGGGCGCCGATGCCGGCCAGGCGGCGCAGCGGCGAAAAACGGCTGTCGGCCGCGACGACCAGCGGTGCCAGGTGGCGCTCACCGCAACGCGTGTCCACGGTGGCCATCTCGCCCTCGCGGCAAAGGCCGACGACCGTGCGGCCGCAGAGCACCTCGATGCCGCGCTGCTGCGCGCCGGCCCAGGCCGCGGCGCGGATGCGGTGGTTGGCCACCAGCCAGCCGAGATCCTGCCCACTTGACTCGAAAGGCAGTGCCGTGCGCGAGCCGCTGGAGCACACACTGGCGCGGCGCAGCGGCGCGATGTCGCTCAGGCGCTCCCACAAACCCAGGTTCTCCAGCGCGCGGCGCGAGCGGTGGGTGAGTGCGATCTCGCGGCCATCGTCACAGGGACTCGCCAGCACGGCCGCATCGGCCTGCTCCAGCACGCGCACGGCCAGGCCGCGGTCGTGCAGCGCGCAGGCCAGCGCCAGGCCGGCCGGGCCGGCGCCGCAGATCAGGACTTGCGGCGAAGTGCGGACGAGTTCATTCATGGTCGCGCAGCCTAGGCCGCGGAGCGCAACGGCGCCTTGACGCAGGTCAGACGGTCTCGGCTTCGGCGTCGGGTTCTTCCAGCGTCTGCAGTTCGACCAGGCGGCGGTACAAGCCGCCTTCGATCGCCATCAGCGCCTCGTGCGAACCACGCTCCTGCAGGTGTCCGTGGTTGAGCACGAGGATCTGGTCGGCGGCGCGGATGGTCGACAGCCGGTGCGCAATGGCCACCACCGTCACGCGCCCACGCAGCGCCGTCAGTGCCTCACCGACACGCTGCTCGGTGGCGCTGTCGATATTGCTGGTCGCCTCGTCCAGGAACAGGATGCGCGGCGAGCCGGCCAGCGCCCGCGCCATCGCCAGCAACTGCTTCTGCCCGGTCGACACGCGCGCGCCACCCTCGCCCAGCTTGGTGTCATAGCCCTGCGGCAAGGCCGTGATGAAGTCGTGCGCGCGGGCCGCGATGGCCGCGTCCTGGATGTCGTCCTCGCTGATGCCCGGCCGGCCCATCGCGATGTTGTCGCGCACGCTGGCCGACATCAGATAGGGCTCCTGCGGCACCAGGCCCACGGCGTCGCGAAAGGCCGCGTCCGGCACGCTGGCCAGCGACTGGCCGTCCACCGTGATGCGGCCGGCCTGCGCCGTGTAGAAGCGCAGCAGCAGCGACAGCAGCGTGCTCTTGCCGCTGCCGGTGTGGCCGACGATACCGACGAAGCTGCCGGCCGGGATGTCCACATCGATGCCATGCAGCACCGGCCTTGCAGGGTCGTAGCCGAAGCTCAGCCCCTCGATGCGGATGCTGCCCTGGGCAATCCCGCGGCCGTCCTGGGCCGGGCCGCGGTGCTCATCCTCCTCCAGCAGCGTGCGCACGCGCGACGCCGCCACCATGGCCTGCTGCAGCTGGCCGAACTGCATGGTGATCTGGATCAGCGGCTCCACCACCCGGGCGATGTAGCTGAGGAAGGCGTACAGCAGGCCCACCTCCAGCCCCGACATCTCTCGCCGCCCGAAGCTGTAGATGACGGTGACGAGCAGCAGCACGTTCATCAGGTCCAGCGCCGGGCGCAGCAGCCAGGCGTTGGCGCGCAGCTCGGCGATGCGCGACAGGCGGTGCTCGGCATTCGTCGTCTCGAAGCGCGCGCCAAAGCGCCCGGCCGCACCGCTGGCCTGCAGCACCGCCATGCCGGCCATGCTCTCGGCCATCTGCGCGTTGATGTCGCTGCGCAGCTGGCGCGTACGCGCCACGGCCGGCGCCGACAGCTTCTGGTAGCCCAGGATGATGACCACCATGGCCGGCACCAGCGTCGCGACGATGAGCATCAACCGCCAGTCGAGAAAGGCCATCGCCACCAGCGAGCCGAAGACGACGATGGTCGAGTCCAGCATCACGTACAGCACCTGGCGGTAGAGCTGGTTCACCGCCTCGGTGTCGTTGGTCACGCGGCTGACGAGCTGGCCGGTGATGGCCTTGTCGAAGAAGGCCATGGGTAGCGCCAGCACATGCGCATAGACCCGCTCGCGCAGCCGCAGCACCGAGCGGCGCGCGACACCGGCCATGCGCGACAGCTGGGCGTAGCGGATCCAGCTCGCGGCCCAGCCGGTCAGCAGCATCAGCGCCAGCAGCGTGGCCATCTCGGTGATGTCGAACTGGCGCGGCAGCAGGTGGTGGTCGATGTAGCGCTTGCCGAGGATGGGGCCGAGCACCTCCAGGCCGGCGGCAAGGACGAGCCAGATGCCGCCCTGGATCAGGTGCGGCTTTTCAGGCTTGGCCGCATCGAGCAGCAAACCGACGCTCTTCCACGGTGTCTCTTTCTTCATTTAGGGCGCTCCACCGCGCATTGCATTTCGGGCCGAGCGCAGGGCCGCTCCCAAGCCGGCCCGCACTGGCGATGTGCTCGCGGCTCGATGACGCGAGCATCGCCATCCCCTCGGGGGATCGACCAGGCTCGCCTGCGTTCAGCCAGGCAAGATTGGGCGAGGGGCTCCATTTCAAGCGGCTTCAAGGCTGGCCTCGATCTGTTGATAGCGCCACTGAGCGGCATACCAGCCGCCCAACTCCAGCAACTGTTGATGCGTCCCGCGCTCGATGACATGGCCCTGCTTGAGCACGATGACTTCGTCGGCATCCATCACGGCCGAGAGTCGATGCGCAATGACGATGACGCTGCGATCAGGCCGCGCGGCACGCAGCTCGCGCAGGTGGTCGAGGATGTCGGTCTCGGTGCCGGTGTCGACGGCGGACAGCGCGTCGTCCAGCACCAGCAACGGTGCATCGCTCAATAGCGCCCGTGCAATGGCGACGCGCTGGCGCTGGCCACCCGACAGCGTCACGCCGCGCTCACCGACCTCGGTCGCATAGCCTTCGGGGAGCCGCGCGACGTCGTCGTGCACCGAAGCCAGGCGTGCTGCAGCCTCGATCTCTTCGCGCGTTGCGCCGGGCTTGGCCAGCGCGATGTTGTCAGCCACCGAGGCCGAGAACAAAAACGGCTCCTGCGGCACCCAGGCGATGTGGGCGCGCAGCGTAGCGAGCGGCAGTTCTGGCAATGCGACACCACCCAGCGTCAGCCGGCCCGCGTCCGGCTCGGACTGGCGCAGCAGCAAGCGCACGAAAGTGGATTTGCCCGCACCGGTCGCGCCGACGACGCCCAGCGTCTTGCCCGGTGCGAGTGCCAGGTCCACGCCTTCCAACGCCGGCCGTTTGGCGCCGGGGAAGCTGAAGGTCAGCCCGTCGGCGCGCAGTTCGGCGTGGGCCGGCATCGCCGCCCTGCCCTCATCGGTCAGTGTCAGCGGCGCGTCCAGCACCGGCGCCAGCCGCGTCCAGGCCGCGCGGCCGCGCTCCAGCAATGCCAGTACCCAACCCGCCGCGAACATTGGCCAGATCAACTGGCCGAGGTACATCGTGAAGGCCGTCAGCTGACCGATGCTGATCTCGCCGCGCGCCACCAGCCAGCCGCCCACGGCCAGCGCGATGGCGAACGCGGCGGACAGCGTCATGCCGACGGCGGGCTCGTAGGCAGCCTCCCAGCGCTGCGAGCGAAAGCTCGCCTCGGCCGCCTTCTCGGCCAGCTCGGTGAACTGCGCCTCACTGCGCGCGACGAGGCCCAGGGCGCGCACTGTGCGCACGCCGGACAGGCTTTCCTGCACCTGGTGGTTCAGGCCACTGAAGGCGCCCAGTGAGTCCTGCGCGGCCTGGTGCAGATGGTTGGAGATCCACCAGAAAGCCAGCGCCATCAACGGAAAGGGCACGAGGGCCGCGAGGCCCAGGCGCCAGTCGATGCCGATCGTCATCATCGCGAGCACCAGCACCAGCGTCTGCGTGCCATCAAAGCCCGCCAGCATCGCCTCGCCGGCGGCCTGCTCGACGGTGTCGATGTCATTGGTCGCCAGCGCCATCAGGTCGCCGGTGCGTTGAGACTGGAAGTAGGCGGGGCCTTGCAGCGCAAGGCGCGCGTAGAGCCGCGTGCGCAGTCGTGCACCAAGCTGGAAGGACGCTTTGAAGAGGGTCAGCCGCCAGCCGGCGCGCAGCAGGTAGATGACGAGCCCAGCCAGCACGAGCAGGCCGAGTTGTTTCAGCAGCGAATCACCCTTCAGGCCGCCGGCGACGAGGTCGTCGACGACATGGCCGACCTGACGGGGGATCCAGACGGTCAATGCGGCGATGCAGGTGAGCATCACGCCTGCGGCCGCATAGGCGCGCCAGTGCTCACGCACGAAGGCGGCGAGCATGCGGGACAGGCTGGAAGGCGAAGAAGCGACGGGAACGGACATGCAGGGTTCGGAGTGTCGCCGCAGCGGCACTCCCTTTGAAGGTTAGGGTGCCGGTCGGTCTCGCGGTACCGATGCCAGGTATTCCGCCAGGGAGCCTCCTGCCAGGGGCTTGAACATGACACGGAGTTCGTTGACCTGATCTCCGATGTGGAAGCCGCTGCGAACCTGGGTTTCGGCATAGCCCATCGAGGCCCAGAAGCGCTCGGCCCTGGTGTTGCCGATCACCACGCCCAGCCGCAGCCAGCGAGCGCCCGACCGAATTGCCCAGGCTTCGATGCTGTCGTACAGGCGCCGCGCATCGCCCGAGCCATGGCGAGCGGTCTCGACGATGAAGGTGCTGACGTTCCAGACAGACGGCGCAAAAATGTCCGAGACCAAGTTGGCCATCGCGACGATCTCGCCGTCTGGGCGGACATAGCCGATGACCCATTTCCTCGTATGCGGAATGCCTTCTGGCAGCGCCTCCTCGATCTCCTCGCGTGCATCACCGGGCCGGGCAGGTTCGCCCTGCACGGCGAGAAAGTACGCAGGGTTGGCCGCGAAGAAGCGCGCCAGCGCCGGGGTGTGCGACGACGTCAGTTCGATGGCCGTGAGGCCATCGATGGGTGAGCCAGGCCAAGACATCTTCATCTCCGTATCCCATCAGCCATCCGCAGCCTCTAATCCCGCGCAGGCATTTCCACGACGGGCACGTCGAGGTGGTGCACGGTACCTCGACGAAGAACGCTGATGGCTTTGGTCGTCCCGGGCTCGGCGGATCGAACGGCCGATGCGAGATCCATCATGTCATCGACCGGCTTGCCGTCGAACATCAACACCAGATCGCCCACCTCCAGCAGTGGCGGCGGCTCGCCTGCGGTCTTCCTGACGGTGCGCACGAGCGCCCCGCCACGTGGCAGCCCGGCGCCTGCAGCCTGCTGCGCAGTGAGCGTCGTCGACGTCACGCCAATCGATCCATAGCGAACTCTGCCCACAGACAGCAGCTGCGCTTCGATGCGCTTGAAAGCAGCGACCGGAACCGACAGCGCGATGGCCTGGCCTTTGGGCGGCGCCCATAGCAGCCCATTGACGCCAATGACGCGGCCGCTTTCCTCATCCAGCAGCGGCCCCCCGCCCATGCCAGCAACCAGCTGTACTGTCGACTCCACGAACAGCGGCACTTTGGCGATAGGCAAACTCGCACTGACCGCGCCGGCTGCCAACAACGGCTTTCCGCCAGCAGCCGCAGAGGTTCGGCCAAGCGCCCAGACCTTGCGCCCTGGCTTGGTGGGCTCGTCATCGCCAAGCGTGACGGTTCTCAAATCCTTTGCGGCAATGCGAAGGAGCGCAAGCCCGCTGATCTTGTCTTTGCCAACCATTTCGCCGACGTAGCTGGACCGATCTGCAGTCTCCACGGTGATGTTGCCCTGACCCTCGAACAGGCTCGCCGACGTCAGGATCAGCCCGTCGGAGCGAATGACCATGCCCGAACCGACCGAGGGCATCAGGAGTTCCCGCTGCGTCGCCACAGTGATGCTGACGACCGCCTCCAGAGATCGGTGAACTGGTGTGGGCATTGCTCTCGAAGGCTCATCCGCATGGGCGGAGAAAGCCAGTACCGATGCCAGCGCAGAGGCGATGAAGGCCATGAAATTCATAGGGGTCACATGGGCATGGCATGCGTCACTTGGTCGGCGAAGCCCTAGCTCTGCCAATAGATGTCTTCCCGGATCTCCACGACCGCGCAGCCCTCGACCAGCTCGAACTCCAGATAGCCGGCATGCTCCGAAAACACGGCGGCCAGGCTGGCCGCTGGCCTGACCACGACAAAGGCCGCGTTGATCTTGTGCGTGCAACCGAAGGGATAGCGGATTTCGACATAGCGTTCCGGGCTGAAGTCATAAGGCTCAGGGCGCGCTCCAGCAAGTCGGCCCCCGGCCGGCCGACCTTCAAGGCCACCTCGGCTACCCAGTCGCACAGGACTTCCTTCCAGGGCCGCAAGGGCTTCAAGGTCATTTCAGGACTCATGCGATGTTCTCCCTCCGTGCCGGCCGCCGCGCCGCCAGCCACAAACCCGTCCAGGTCAGCACGCCGTTTAGCAAGAGCAATTCCAACCCGATCTGATAACCGCCCCAAGGCTGTCCGAAATCAAGCACCGCGCACAGCAGCGGCGCGGCCACGCAAACGCCGACCAGGGCGGCACCCGGCACCGCCCTTGGCGTGAACATTGCAAACGCGAACAGCCCTAGCAGCGGCCCGTAGGTGTAGCCCGCCAGCTTCAGGATCAGAAAGATCATGCTGGTGCTGTCCAGGGCCTTGAAGCCGAGCACGAGTGCCAGGAACAGCACCGCAAAGCCGAGGTGCACGCGCCGCCGCGTGCGCACGTCCTCGCGTGGCAGGCGCAGCAGGTCCAGGCAGGTGCTGGCCGTCAGCGCAGTCAGCGCGCCGTCGGCGCTGGGCAATAGCGCCGACACCAGAGCCAGCACGAAGACGACCTGCACCCAGGCCGGCAGGTACTGCATGACGACGGTGGGGAACAGTGCGTCGCCCTTGACCGCGATGCCGTGCGCTTGAGCGAACAGCGTCAGCAGCCCGCCCAGCAGCAGGAAGGCCGCAACAACGACGAGCATCAGCACGGCCAGCACGAGCACGTTCTTCTGCGCGTCACGGAGCTTCGCAACCGACAGGCTCTTCTGCATCATTTCCTGGTCCAGCCCCGTCATCGCGATGGCAATGAACATGCCGGCCAGCAGCGCCTTGGCGGAGAAATCGCGGGAGAGCGGATCGCCGACCCAGACGCGGCTCAGGCCAGCGGCATCGATCTGCGCCAACGCACCGGTCTGCCACAGCAGCGCCAAGCAGACGACCAAGCCGGTCAGCATGCCCGCGGTCTGCAGCGTGTCCGTCCACACCAGCGCCTTCACGCCGCCCTCCACTGTGTAGAGCAGGATCATCACCAGCACGACCGCCGCGCCCACCCCAAACGGCACGCCGAGCGGCTGCAGGATCAGCGTGTGCAGCACGGCCACGACGAGGTAGAGCCGTGCCGTCGCACCCAGCGTGCGGCTCAGCACGAAGAAGGCCGAACCCAGGCGCTGCGCTGCGGGGCCGAGCCGGTCACCGAGCAGGCCGTAGATCGAGGCCAGCTTGAGGCGGTGATAGGCCGGCAGCAGCACGAGGGCGATGACGGCATAGCCGACGACCTGGCCAACCGCGATCTGCAGATAGGTGAAGCCGCTGATCGCGACCGAGCCCGGCACGCTGATGAAAGTGACGCCGGACAGCGACGTCCCGATCATTCCGAAGGCAACGACCGGCCAGGGACTTTCCCTGCCCCCCACATAGAAACCCTCAGCTCCGGAACCGTGCGAGACGCACCGCGCCAGTACCAATAGCAGCGCGAAATAGGTGAGAACCCCGAGCAAAAGCAGTGCTGGCGACATGGGCCGGGATCATGCCCGATGGCACCCCCCTGAATGCGGCGGGTCAAACCGTCACAGGTGGTCGTTAGCATCCGCGCCCATTGCGGCAATTTTTACTAAATAGTCATGCGAATCAAACCACTGGTCTCCCTCCTCGCCGCGGCCTTCGCCGCGCCCGCCGTGCTGGCCTCGACCAGCGGGGTTGTGATCAGCCAGGTTTATGGCGGGGGCGGCAACGCCAACGCCACCTACAGCCGCGACTTCATTGAGCTCTTCAACGCCGGCACGACGCCGGTGACGATTGGCGGCTGGTCGGTGCAGTACGCCTCGGCCGCCGGCACCAGCTGGACCAACAAGACCGTCATCCCGGCCGGCGTCGTGCTGCAGCCGGGCCGCTACTACCTGATCGCCGAAGCTTCCGGCGGCGCCGCGGGCGTGGCACTCCCCACACCCGACATCGACGTCACGTCGGGCGCAATCAACATGAGTGGCGCCTCGGGCAAGGTCGCCCTCGTCACCAATGGCACGACGCTGCCTGCCGTGGCTGCGCCGACCGGCGTGGAAGACATCTTGTCCTACGGCAGCTCGACGCCCGTTGAAGGCAGCCCCACGCCCGCGCTGGCCGCCACTACGGCTGCGCTGCGCAACGCAGCCGGCTGCACCGACACCAACGCCAACAGCGCCGATTTCACGGTTGGGCCCGTCAGCCCGCGCAATGGCGCCACGCCCGCCAACCTCTGCGGCGGCGGCAACGTCAACCAGCCCATCATCCCGAGCTGCCCCGACCAGGCCGCCGTGTCCGGCGCAGCCTCCAGCTTCGTCGTCAGCGCCACCGACAGCGACAGCCGCGTCAACGCGGCCAGCGTGGTCGGCGCCTTGCCCGCCGGTGTGACTCTGGGCAGCTTCGTCGGCGCAAGCGCCGATGGCGTGGCTGCGACCCAGCAGATCAACGTCGACAACACACTCGCGGCCGGCAACTACAACCTCGGCCTGAAGTGGGACAACGACGAAGCCCAGACGGCGAGCTGCACATTCAAGCTGTCGGTCAGCGGTGTCGTCAAAATCCCCGCCATCCAGGGTTCGGGTGCCAAGAGCGGCATGGATGGCACGAGCGTCACGACCGGTGGCGTCGTCACCAAGCTGATCAACAACGGCTTCTACCTGCAGGACCCGGACGGCGACGGCGACCCGGCGACCTCCGACGGCATCTTCGTGTTCACGAGCACGGCGCCCACCGTGGCCGTCGGCGACAAGGTCAATGTGTCGGCCAAGGTGCAGGAATATTCGGTCTCGAGCAGCGCCGCCAGCCAGGCCAACCCGCTGACCGAGCTGAGCAGCGTCACCAACGTCTCCGTCGTCAGCACCGGCAATCCGCTGCCCCTGCCGGTCGAGGTCAGCCTGGCGACCCTGGCCAGCCAGTCCGACATGGAGCGCTATGAGGGCATGCTGGTCCACATCACCGACCCGCTGACCGTCAACCAGACCAACTTCGTCGGCAGCTGGGGCCAGCTGACCGTGTCGGCCGGCGGCCGCACGCTCAACCCCACCAACGTGCTGCGCCCCGGCCCGGCGGCACTGGCGATGCAGGCCGCCAACCTGGCCCGCAGCGTCGTGCTGGATGACAGCAGCGCCACCAAGTTCCCCAACCCCACGCCCTACCTGTGGCAGGACGGCACCGTGCGCGCTGGTGACACGGTCGATGGCGTGACCGGTGTCGTCGACTTCGGCCCCTCGACCGACTCGGCCACCGGCCCGCTGGCCTACAAGATCCACCCGACCGCCGCGCCGGTGTTCGCCCGCCCGATCGCGCGCCCGCTGGCGCCGCCGGCCGTGGGCGGCAATGTCCGCGTGGCCAGCTCCAATGTGCTGAACTTCTTCACGACCTTCACCAACGGCAGCGCCGTGCCGGGCGGTGGCGCCTGCCCGAGCGCCGGCTGCCGCGGCGCGGACAACCAGGCGGAATTCGATCGCCAGCGCACCAAGATCCTGGCCGCCCTGTCGGGCCTGAACGCCGACGTCGTCGGCCTGATGGAGATCCAGAACAGCGGCAACTTCGCGGTGCAGAACCTCGTCGACGGCCTCAACGCCATGATGGGCGTCAACACCTACGCCGCCGTGCCGCTGCCGCCCACCACGGGCACCGACGCCATCCGCGTGGCCATGATCTACAAGCCGGCCAAGCTCGGCTTGATGGGTGCGTCGATGTCCGACGACAACGCCATCAACAACCGGCCGACCTTTGCCCAGGGCTTCGTGGCCCCCAACGGCGAGAAGTTCGCCGTCGTCGTCAACCACCTGAAGTCCAAGGGCAGCTGCGGCACCGGCGCCAACGGCGACACCGGCGACCTGCAGGGCTGCTGGAACCTGCAGCGCAAGCAGCAGGCCCAGCGCCTGCTGGACTGGCTGCCCACCGTCACGGCCACGGCCGGTACCGACCGCGTCATCATGCTCGGCGACTTCAATTCCTACGCCAAGGAAGACCCGATCGACCTGCTGACCAGCGCCGGCATCGTCGACCTCGTCAGCATGTTCGACCCGGCCGACTACAGCTATGTCTTCGACGCCAGCGCCGGCCGCCTCGACCATGGCCTGGGCACCGCCGCCATCGCCGCCAAGGTGACGGGCGCGACCAGCTGGCACATCAATGCCGACGAGCCCGAGTGGATCGACTACAACACCGAGGACAAGGCCGCTGGCAACGACTGGTACCAGCCCAACCAGTTCCGTGCCTCGGACCATGACCCGATGTTGATTGGGCTGAACCTGGTCAAGACCGTCTACGGCACGAATGGCAACGACACCCTCGTGGGTACCGACGGTGACGACGTCTTCGAAGGCGGCCTGGGCCGTGACACGATGACCGGCAAGGGCGGCAAGAACCAGTTCGTGTACCGCACTGGCAGTGACGGCCTGGACACCGTCACCGATTTCAAGCCCGGCCAGGACACCCTCGTGTTCACCGAACTCTTGAAGAGCGTGCACATCACCAGCGCCGATCCACTGGCCACCGGCCATGTCACCTGCACCAACCAGGCTGACGGCGCCTTGATCGGCTACGACCCTGATGGCTCGGCCGGCGCCGCCACGTCGCGCCCGATGGTCAAGCTCAAGGCCGTGCTCTGCAGCGCAGTCAACGCCGCTTCGTTCAAATTCTGATTCCCGCAAGGACAACCATCATGCAATTCCGCCCCCTGCTCATCGCTGCCGCCGCGCTGCTCGCCACGTCGGCACAAGCCGTCAGCTACAACTTCAACGGCGCCATCGATGCCGGCTCGCCCTCGGTGCTCGGCCTGACCTTCTCCGGCAGCTATACGGTCGACACCACCGCACTGACCGGGAGTGGCTTCGAGGCCGTTCCGCTGTCGGCTTTCTCGATGACCTTCATGTCTGTGAACTACACGCTGGAGACCGGCTCCAGCGCTGACTACCAGGACGGCGTGTTCCTCGGCCTGTCTTACGCCTCTGGCGGTCCTGGCTGGCTCATCACCTTGAACTCGGGCAGCGTGGATGCCAGCGATGCATTTCTGCACTACACCCATGCCATTGGCGCCGAGGGCAGTGGCGGCTACAGCATCTCCGCCGTGCCAGAACCGGAGAGCTATGCGCTGATGTTGGGCGGCCTGGGCCTCGTTGGCTTCATGGCTCGGCGCCGCAAGTCCTGAACGGCTTTCACGGCATACGACGGCCCGCTTCGGCGGGCCGTTTTTCCTAGTACGTCCGCCCGCCCTTGAACTGCGCATGCTGGCGCCGCTCCAGCGTCGTGCTGCGACCCATGGCCTCGAAAGTGACCCGTGCGTGGGCATGCATGATGGCAATGCCCAGCGCATCGGCGGCGTCCTTGCCGGGCAGGCCGGGCAGGTTCAGCAGGCGCTGCACCATGGCCTGGATCTGCTCCTTCTTGGCGTGGCCGTGGCCGACGATGGCCTTCTTCATTTGCAGGGCGGTGTACTCGCTGACGAGCAGGTCGGCGGACACCAGCGCGGTGATGGCCGCGCCGCGCGCCTGGCCGAGCAGCAGCGTGGACTGCGGGTTCACGTTGACGAAGACGATCTCCACCGCCGCGCACTGCGGCTGGTAGCGCGCCGTGACCTCGCGGATGCCATCGAACAGGATCTTCAGCCGCGCCGGCAGGTCGCCGGTGGCGACGGCGTTGGTCTTGATGGTGCCGCTGGCCACATAGGCCAGGCGCGGGCCGTCGGCTTCGATGACACCAAAACCGGTCGTCTGCAAGCCAGGGTCGATGCCGAGAATTCTCATGACGGCACAACACCCGTGGTGGCGACGGTAGCGAGGTTTCTGTGCAGGCTCATGAGCGCGCAGCGGTCGTGAAGTCGCGGCAGCGACGGGCCGGAACTAAAACCAGTGGTCTGCAGGCCAGGGTCGATGCCGAGGCTCCTCATCGGTAGTACCAGTTCGCCGAATGGAACAGCACTGGCGCCGCAAAGCACAGCACCGCGATGCGGTCGAGCAGGCCGACGGCGCCGGTGATGGAGCTGCGGTTGCCCCAGTACAGCACGCCGGCGTCCTTCTTCAGGGCCTTCATGACCAGGCCGCCAAAGCCCGCAGCACCGGCGGTCAGGAAGGCCATGGCCAGCGCCTGGCCGGCCTTGAACGGCGTGATCCAGTACAGCAGCAGGCCCGCCAGGGCGCCGGTGCAGGTGCCGATCCACCACGCCCGCATCGAGAAGCTGCGGCTGATCTGCCGGGCCACCGGGCGGCGGCGCATCGCGCGGGTGGCGATCTCCTGCGCGATCTGCGAGGCCGCCACGACCATGACCAGGAAGAACAGCAGGAAGGCGCCGCGGCCGGTATTGCCCGGAATATCCAGCAGCAGCAGCGCCGGCGCGTGCGACAGGCCGTAGACGCAGACCATGACGCCCCACTGGATCTTGGCGTTGCGCTCCAGGAAGCGCCGCGGGTCGCCCGCCAACGCGCTGACGATGGGCAGCACGAGGAAGCCGTAGACGGGCAGGAAGACGGTGAACAGGTCGAAGAAGCGCGTGCCGCAGATCATGTACTGGATGGGCAGCAGCACGAAGAAGGCGACGATGAGGGTGCGGTGATCGCTGCGCTCGGTGTGCACGAGGGTGATGAACTCGCGCAGCGCCAGGAAGGAGAACAGCGCGAACAGCAGCGTCGCGCCGAGCGGCCCGGAAATCCACGCCACCCAGAACATGCAGCCGCCGATCCAGGCGGCGCGCAGGTCGCGGCGCACGCGCTCCCAGGCGAGCTGGGACTTCAGGCGTTCATCCTCGCTTTCGCGCTCGCGCAGCGAATTCAGGAACAGCCCGATCGTCAGCAGCATCAGGAAGCCGAACAGCACGACGAAGAGCAGCGCCACCTGCTCGCTGGGCGTCAAGGCCTTGAGCCAGCGCATCAGTGGCCCTCCTCTTCGCGGCCGACCCAGTAGGGGTCGGGCCGCTGCTCCATGACGGCCTCGCGGGCACGGCACAGGAAGTCGGCCTTGCTCTCACCGGCCTGCAGCTGGATGGGGGCACCGAAGGTCACCGTGCACAGGATGGGCACGGGCACGACCTCGCCCTTGGGCATGACGCGCTGCACGTTGTCGATCCAGGTCGGGATCAGTTGCACATGCGGGAATTGCTCGGCGAGGTGGTAGATGCCGGACTTGAAGGGCTGCGGGTTGCCCTTGTTGGACCGCGTGCCCTCGGGAAAGATGACCAGCGAGTCGCCGTTGGCCAGTGCCTCGACGAGGGGCTCCAGCGGGTCCTCGTCGGGCTTGCTGCGCGTACGGCTGACGTAGATGGCGTTGAAGACCGAGGTGGTCAGCCAGCGCTTGAGGGCACTGGTCGTCCAGTAGTCGCGGGCGGCGATGGCGCGCGTGGTGGCGCGCAGATCATGCGGGAAGGCAGCCCAGATCAGGACGAGATCGAAGTGACTCTGGTGGTTGGCGATGTAGATGCGCTGCTCCGCCGTCGGCGGGCAGCCCTTCCAGTGGCCCTGAGCCCCCGTGATGAGGCGGGCAATGAAGGAGAGCAACTGGCCGGTGAAAGCGGCTGGCGTCATGGGGCGGGATTATCGGGGCCCGCCCCCGCGCCAGCCCGTGAGGACTTACCAGTCGTCGCTGCCGCCGCCACCGCCACCCAAATCGCCGCCGCCGGCGTCGCCACCGCCCCAACCGTCGCCGCTGCCGAAGTCGACGTCACGGCGGCTCAGTTCGTCGGCGGCGCTGCTGGAGCCACCGGAATCAAAGCTGCCGGGGATCAGGCCGCCGCTGGTATCGGTGTCACGCGGAACGCTGCGTTCGTCATGGCCACCATGGAGCAGCTTCTCGGCCAGCATGCCGGCGGCAACGCCACCCGCTACGCCAAGACCAACGCCGAGCATGCCGGGGCCGCCCGAGCCAGGCGCCTGCATGCCGCCAGGCCCATAACCAGCGCCATAGCCGCCCGCGCCATAACCACCCGCCATGGCCGGCTGCTGGCTCTGCGCGGCGGTGCGGTTGCGCATCCAGCGCATGGCCAGCCAGATGAAGATGACGGCACCACCGATCAGCAGCCAGAGGGACACGCCACCACCGCTCTCGCTGCGCTCGACCGGTGCGGCGCGCATCGGCGGTGCCGCATTGACGGCAGTCGGCGCGACGGACTTCGCCACCCCGGCCTGCTCACGCTGCAGCAACTGTTCGAAGGCATTGAACTTGGCGGCGTCGGCGAACTTGATGGCAGGGTCCAGCGCGCGAGCGCGGCGCGTGTGCTCGGCGGCTTCAGGGAACTGGCGCTGGTGGGCCAGGATCTCGGCCAGCACGTAATGGGCGCGCGGGCTGTCGGGCTTGGCCGCAACAACCTCGCGCATCATCTTCTCCGCGCCGGCGTAGTCGCCACGCTGAGCAGCGGCCTGCACCTCGTCGACGTTAGGCAGCGCCTGGGCGTTGCCCAGCCAGAGCGTGCCTAGCAGGGCCATGCACAGCAGCAGGAATCGGGGGAATTTCATCGCAACACTCCTCAAACCATCACCCACCCGCCACGCGCGTGGGAAGACGGCAGTTTGCGCCCCTGATCTGGCGACGAGCCGTGCGGTTTCAAGGCTTTACCTGTAGGACTAGAACCAATAGTCCGCCACGCAGCGCCCGTCGCGCGGCAGGTCGTCAAAGGTATCCAACCCGTCGAAGTGATCGATCGGGATGCTCGCCACCACATCGGGCTCGGCCAGGCGCAGGTTCACGGCAATGCGGCGGCGCCCGTCGGCTTCCAGCCTCAGCCCGCGCCAATGCGTCACGCAGCCGCAGGTCGGGCAGAAATGGAATTCCAACGCCTTGCCGCGCACATAGGCCTGCGTAGAGCCGGTGATGTAGATGCCTTCGTCCACGTAGTCGTAGGCCCAAAGCGTGCCATAGCGACGACACGCTGTGCAGTTGCAGGCGGTTGCGCCGTCAGGCTGGCCGTCGAAACGCCAGCGTACGCTGCCGCACAGGCAGGAACCTTCGATCATGTCCGCACCTTTTCTGGCCACACAGCGGCCGCGTAGACCGGGTCGATGTAGATCTGGCCGCCGAACAGGAACTCCTGGCCGCCGACCTGGGCGAAACCGAAGCGCTCGTAGAAGGCCACGGCGCGCACATTGCGATCGTAGACGCCCAGCCACAGGGTCTGCGCCCCGCGCCGGCGCGCCACGGCATGCACCTCATGCATCAGCGCCGCGCCCAGGCCGCGGCCGATGAAGCCCTCGCCGAGATAGATGCGCCAGAGATGGATGGGGTCGGGGCCCGTCACGCAATCGGGCGCAGGCTCGACCTTGACGATGGCGTAGCCGGCGAGCTGCTCGTCCACCCAGGCCAGCAGCACCGTGCAGGTGGTGTCCAGGATGACGCCAGCCATGACCTCGGGCTGGAAGTGCTCGGCGACATAGTCGGCGATCTCCTGCGCGTCGCTGAGGTCACGGTAGGTGTCGGCGAAGGCCTGGGCGCCGAAGGCCGCGAGCGCGGCAGCGTCCTCAGGCGTGGCGTGGCGGATTTGTGGCGGGCTGTACATGCGTGGACCGCATGTTCGCATCCCGAGGCTTCAAATCTGCTCGTAGTGCAGCACCGTCGGGAACGGGTCATAGAAGTGGTGCAGCAACCGGCGCCATTCCTGGTAGCCCTCGGACTTGCGAAAGCCTACCTCGTGGTGCTCGACGCTCTCCCAGCGCACCAGCAGCATGTAGTGATCGGCGCGCTCCAGGCAGCGCTGCAGCTCATGGCCCAGGTAGCCGGGCATGGACGAGATGATTCCCTGCGCGACGGCAAAGGCCCTCTCGAACTCAGCGCCCTGACCAGGCCGCACCTGAAGCTGCGCGATCTCCAGGATCATGCTCAGGCCGCCTGCGCAACGACCTCGGGCTGGCGGGCTGCAGCCTGCATCATCTGCGCCGCCTTCTCGCCGATCATCATGGCCGGTGCGTTGGTGTTGCCGCTGATCAGCGTGGGCATGATGGACGCATCCACCACGCGCAGGCTTTGCAGGCCGTGCACACGCAGCTCGGCGTCCACCACGGCCATCGCGTCCGTGCCCATCTTGCAGCTGCCCACGGGGTGGTAGATGGTGTCGGCGCGCTGGCGCAGCAAGGCTTCGATGTCGGCGTCGGAGTGCGTCTCGGTGCTCCACATCTCGGTGCGCCAGTGCGCGCGCAGCGCCGGCTGGTGCAGAAGCTCGCGCGTGAGCTTGAAGCCGGCCACCATCTGCGCCATGTCGTCGGCATGCTGGAAGAAGCCTGGGTCGATCAGCGGCGCGGTGCCGGCGTCGCGACCAGCCAGCCTGACGGTGCCGCGGCTCTGCGGGCGCAGCAGGCACACGTGGCAGGACATGCCGTGCCCCAGGCGCATCTTGCGCGCGTGGTCTTCCACGGCGGCGACGACGAAGTGCAGCTGGATGTTCGGCCGCGCCTGCGCGGCACTGGTGCGCAGGAAGCCACCGCCTTCGGCGAAATTGCTGGTCAGCATGCCGCGGCGCTCGGCGCGGTAGCGCTGGACGGCGCGCCAGAAAGCGAACCCGCCGCGCAGCGACAGGCCAAAGGTGTCGAGGCTGCTGCTGCGCAGGCCGAACACGAAGTCCGGGTGGTCCTGCAGGTTGGCACCCACGCCGGGCAGGTGGTGCAGCACGGCGATGCCCTGCGCCTGCAGTTGCGCCGCATCGCCCACGCCGGACAGCATCAGCAGCTGCGGCGACTGGATGGCGCCGGCCGCCAGCACGACCTCGCGCCTGGCCTGCAGCCGACGCAACACGCCGCCCACCTTCACCTCCACGCCCACCGCGCGGCGGCCGTCGAACAGGATGCGCTGAACTTGCGCCTGCACGGTCACGCGCAGGTTGGGCCGGCCGAGGTGCGGGCGCAGGTAGGCGCGGGCCGCACTGCAACGCTCGCCGCGGTCCTGCGTGACCTGGTAGATGCCAACGCCTTCCTGCGTTTCGCCATTGAAGTCGGCGTTGATGACGTGGCCCGCCTCTCGCCCGGCGGCCACCCAGGCCGCCTGCAGCGGGTTGTCAGTGCGCAGCTGGCTGACCTTCAACGGCCCATCGCGGCCATGCAGCGGGGCGCCGAAGGTGTCGTTGCCCTCGCTCCTGATGAAGTGGGGCAGTACATCGCTCCAGCCCCAGCCGGGGTTGCCGAGCGCGGCCCAGTGGTCGTAGTCCTCGCGCTGGCCGCGGATGTAGACCATCGCGTTGATGCCCGACGAGCCACCGAGCATCTTGCCGCGCGGCACATAGCCGCGGCGGCCATTCAGGCCCGGCTGCGGCACCGTCTCGAAGGCGTAGTTGTGCAGCTTGCTGGGCACCATCAGCACGGCACCCGTGGGCACCGTCCCCAGCCAGTTGCTGACGTCGGCACCGGCTTCCAGCACCAACACCTGGGTGCCGGGGTCTTCGCTCAGCCGGCCGGCGAGCGCCGAGCCGGATGAGCCACCGCCGATGACGATGACGTCGTGGGTCTCGTCGAAAGCTTGAGGGTCGTTCATGGTCAGGCGATGCGTCGCAGCAGCGAAAGGAGTTTCTCGAAGGTGGCACCGTAAGGCGGCTGGAACAGCTTGGTGCCGGCGAAGCGCGACTGGATGAACAGCGGCTTCTCCTTGCTGAAGGTACGGAAGCCCCACTCACCGTGATACGAGCCCATGCCACTGGCGCCGACGCCACCGAAGGGTTGCTCCTCCTGGCCCAGATGCCACAGGCAGTCGTTGATGGTCACGCCGCCGGCATGGGTTTCGCGCATGACGTGGTCGCGCGCAGCGCTGTCGGTGCCGAACCAGTAGAGCGCCAGCGGGCGATCACCGCGGTTGATGTGGGCCAGGGCTTCGTCGACCTTGTCGTAGCCGACGATGGGCAGCAGCGGGCCGAAGATTTCTTCCTGCATGACGGTCGCCTCGGCCGGCACGTCCAGCAGCAGGGCCGGCACCAGGCGGCGGTCCTGTTGCGGATCGGGCTGCTCGTCATGGCTGCGCAGCACGCGGGCGCCGCGCTCGGCGGCGTCGGTGAGCAGGCCTTGCAGCCGCGCGTGGTGGCGCGGCGTGGCGATGCTGGTGTAGTCGGCATTGCCGGCGATGCGCGGGTACATGCGGCGCATCTCGGCCAGGATCTTCTGGCTCAGCGGCTCGACCATCTCCTTGGGCACCAGCAGGTAGTCGGGCGCGACGCAGGTCTGGCCGGCGTTGAAGAGCTTGCCGAAGGCCAGGCGCGACGCGGTCAGGTCGAGGTTGCAGCTGCGGTCGACGACGGCCGGCGACTTGCCACCGAGCTCCAGCGTCACCGGCGTCAGGTTCCTGGCCGCGGCCTGGGCCACGTGGCGGCCCACGGCGGTGGAGCCGGTGAAGAACAGGTGGTCGAAGGGCAGCGTCGTGAAGGCCTTGCCCACTTCGGCGTCACCGGTGATGACCTGCATCTCTTCGGGCTTGAAGTATTCGGCGACGAGGCGGGCCATCAACTCGGAAGTGGCCGGCGTCAGCTCGGACGGCTTGATCAGCACGCGGTTGCCGGCGGCCAGCGCCGCGACGGCCGGCTCCATCGCCAGGTAGTAGGGGTAGTTCCAGGGCGACACGATGCCCACGACACCCAGCGGTTGGCGCATCAGCACATTGCGGCCGGGCAGGAAGTGCAGCGGCGTGGCGACGCGCCGGGTCTTCATCCAGCGGCGCAGATGCTTGATAGCGTGGCGGGCGCCGGACTCGACGGTGAAGATGTCGGCCAGCAGCGATTCCTGGCGGGCGCGATGGCCGAAGTCCTGGGCCATGGCGCTAGCGATCGCCTCGCCGTGCTGGCGCGTCATCTTGAGCAGCCGTTGCAGGCGGTCACGGCGCACCTCGTACGAGGGCATGCGGTCGGCCTCGTAGGCGCGGCGCTGCGCCGTCAGCGCCAGATGCAGGCGCTCCTGCAGGGCGGTGTCCATGGGCATGTCTCCGGTTCTCGATCTAGTGCGTCGAGGCTAACCGCAAGACGGGCCCCCACCATCGGGGGAGGCCCTGGACTAGAGGCGCGCGTCTAGTCCCCGAGGTGACACGGGCATTTCATGGGATTTGCGGGCCGAGCGCTGGGCCGCTCCCGAGCCGGCCCGCCTTGGCGATGTGCTTGCCGGTCAATCCGGCAAGCATCGCCGTCCCCTCGGGGGACCGGCCAAGGTACTCCTTGGACGAGGGGCTCTTTAATGGCGGAAATGGCGTACGCCTGTGACCACCATGGCGATGCCGCGCTCGTTGGCGGCAGCGATGACTTCGTCGTCGCGCATGGAGCCACCCGGCTGGATGACGCAGCTCGCGCCCGCGTCGGCCAGCACGTCCAGGCCGTCGCGGAAGGGGAAGAAAGCATCGCTGGCCACGGCCGAGCCCTGCAGGCTCAAGGACGCATGCTGGGCCTTGATGGAGGCGATGCGGGCCGAGTCGAGGCGGCTCATCTGGCCGGCGCCGACACCCAGCGTCATGCCGCCGCCGCAGAAGACGATGGCATTGCTCTTCACGTACTGGGCCACGGTCCAGGCGAACATCAGGTCGTCGAGCTGCTGGGCCGTGGGCTGCAGCGTCGTGACGACCTTGAGGTCTTCCTTCTTCAGGAAGTGGTTGTCGGACGTCTGCAGCAGCAGGCCCGAGCCGACGCGCTTGCTGTCGCCCGCGTTGCGGCCCTGGTCCCAGGGGCGTGGGCCGCCCGGCGGCAGCGCGATCTGCATGAGGCGCACATTGGCCTTGGCCTTGAAGATCTCCAGCGCCTCGGCGCTGAAGCTGGGAGCCATCAGCACTTCGACGAACTGCTTGGCGACGAGCTGGGCCGCCGCGCCGTCCACTTCGCGGTTGAAGGCGATGATGCCGCCAAAAGCGCTGGTCGGGTCGGTCTTGAAGGCCTTGCTGTAGGCCTCAGCCGCAGAGGCTGCGACGGCCACGCCGCAGGGGTTGGCGTGCTTGACGATGACGCAGGCGGGCGTGTCGAAGCTCTTTACGCATTCCCAGGCCGCATCGGCATCGGCGATGTTGTTGTACGAGAGTTCCTTGCCCTGCAGCTGCTTGCCGGTGACCAGCGACCCAGGTGCCGGGAACAGGTCGCGATAGAGGGCCGCACTCTGGTGCGAGTTCTCACCGTAGCGCAGGTCCTGCACCTTGACGAAGGTGGCGTTCATCTGCGCTGGGTACTCGGTCTTGCTGCCGTCTTCCTGCAACGCGGACAAGTAGTTGCTGATGGCCGCGTCGTACTGGGCGATGCGGTTGAAGGCGGCCACCGAGCAGGCGAAGCGTGTCTTGTCGCTGGTCTTGCCGTAGGCCTTCAGCTCGTCGAGCACGCCGGCGTACTGGGCCGCGTCGGTCAGCACCGTCACGTCCTTCCAGTTCTTGGCCGCGCTGCGCACCATGGCCGGGCCGCCGATGTCGATGTTCTCGATGGCGTCTTCCAGCGTGCAGCCGGGCTTGGCCACGGTCGCCTCGAAGGGGTAGAGGTTGACGGCCAGGATGTCGATGCGCGTGATGCCGTGCTTCTCCATCGCCGCGACATGCTCGGGCGTGTCACCACGGGCCAGCAGGCCGCCGTGGATCTTGGGATGCAGCGTCTTCACGCGGCCGTCCATCATCTCGGGGAAGCCGGTGTGCTCGGCCACCTCCGTCACCGGCAGGCCGGCGTCGGCCAGCAGCTTGGCCGTGCCGCCGGTGGACAGCAGCTTGGCGCCCAGAGCGTGCAACTCTTTGGCGAATTCAAGGATGCCGGTCTTGTCGGAGACCGAGAGCAGTGCAGTGAGTTGGGTCATATTCTTGATCAGTTGGGGTCGGAGCTTGTCGCTGCGCTCGAAGGTCCAACCCGCAAAGCATGTTCAGTTGAGGTCGGAGCTTTTCGCTTTGCTCAAAGGTCCAACCCGCAAAGTCTTATAGATTGTGATCGGTCAGCTTGCGGCGCAGCGTGTTGCGGTTGATGCCCAGCCATTGCGCGGCCTTGCTCTGGTTGCCGCCGGCTTCACGCATGACGATCTCGAACAGTGGTTTCTCGACCAGCTTGACCAGCATCTCGTGCATCGAATGCGGCTCCTGGCCGTCGAGGTCACGAAAAAAGGCTTCGAGGTTGTCGCGCACACAGGCGTCGATGGGGTTGGGCGTGGTGTTCTTCTGGGCACTCATGACAGGGCGCGAATGGGTTTCAGGCGGCACAGGCTTCGTCGGCCTGTGCGTCTTCGTCGTTGGCGGCCGCGACGGTGGGCGGCAGCCGGTCGTGGGTCTGGCCGAGTTCATCGAACCAGTCACGCAGAGCCTGCAACTGCAGGTCGCAGCTCTCGAGCGTATTCATGTGCTGGCGGAAGGCTTCGCCGCCGGGCAGGCCGCGCACGGCCCAACCGATGTGCTTGCGCGCACTGCGCATGCCGCTGAGCGCACCGTACAGGCCGTAGTGGTCGTGCAGATGCTCGGTCAGCCAGTCGCGTGCTTCAAGCACGGTGGGCGCGGCTAGGTGTTCGCCTGTCGCCAGAAAGTGGGCCACCTCGCGAAAGATCCAGGGCCGCCCCTGGGCGGCACGGCCGATCATCAAGGCGTTGGCGCCCGTGTAGGCGAGCACGTCGCGCGCCTTCTCGGGCGAGTCGATGTCGCCGTTGGCGACGACGGGAATAGTCAGCGCTGTCTTCACGGCGGCAATGGTGTCGTACTCGGCCAGGCCCTTGTAGCCCTGCTCGCGCGTGCGGCCGTGGATGGTCAGCATCGCGATGCCGGCCGACTCGAACAAGCGGGCCAGGCGCAGCGCATTGCGCTCATCGGCGCTCCAGCCGGTGCGCATCTTCAGCGTGACGGGCACGCCGCCAGTGACGCCACTTTTGGCACACACCGCGACGACGGCCTCGACGATCTCCAGCGCGAGCGCTTCGTTGCGCATCAGTGCCGAGCCCGCCCATTTGTTGCAGACCTTCTTGGCCGGGCAGCCCATGTTGATGTCGATGATCTGGGCGCCGCGGTCGATGTTGTAGGCCGCGGCTTCGGCCATCATGACCGCGTCGGTGCCGGCAATCTGCACGGCAATGGGCCCCGGCTCACCGCTGTGGTCGGCCCGGCGTGAGGTCTTGAGGCTGCCCCACAGCTCCTTGCGCGACGTGACCATCTCGCTGACCGCATAGCCCGCACCCAGGCGGCGGCAGAGCTGGCGGAAGGGCCGGTCCGTCACCCCTGCCATCGGCGCCACGAAGAGCCGGTTGGGGAGAAGGTGGGGGCCGATTTGCACGAGAGGGTCTGCTTAAAAAAGAGGCGAGATTGTAGCCACCCGCCCGCACCGACAATGACCGCCATGGAAGCCTGGCTCGGTCAATTCATCAGCGAGCTGCTCGCCGCCCTGGCTCTGCCCCAGGTCGGGCTGGTGGCCGTCTTCGTCATCACTTTCGTCTCGGCCACCCTGCTGCCGCTAGGCTCGGAGCCGGCCGTCTACCTGGTCGTCAAGGCGGACCCGAGCATGTTCTGGGCCGTCATTGCGGTGGCCACGATCGGCAACACGCTGGGCGGCATGACGAGTTGGTGGATAGGCTACGGCGCCGAGAAGGCGGTCGAGGCGGTGAAGCATCACGAGCCCTCGCACTCACGTGCGATGCGCTGGCTGCAGCGCTTCGGCCCCAAGGCCTGCCTGATGAGCTGGCTGCCCATCGTCGGCGACCCGCTCTGCGCCGTGGCCGGCTGGCTCAAGCTGCCGTTCTGGCCCTGCGTGGGCTGGATGGCGCTGGGCAAGTTCCTGCGTTTTTTGCTCTACACCGTGGCTTTGATTTGGCTGATTCCGGAGACCTGGTTGTCATGACGCTGCCCCTCGCCCAATCTCGCCCGGCTGAACGCGGACGAGCCCGGTCGGTCTTGCAGACCGCGCAGCCGACGGAGCGGCTGCCCTTCGGTAGGCACCACAAGTCCACAGGACTTGCCGTGTCCGGCCTCAGCCCCCGCGGGGACGGCGATGCTGGCGGCATCGAGCCGCCAGCACATCGCCAGCGCGGGCCGGCTCGGGAGCGGCCCAGCGCTCGGCCCGCAAGTTCCAATATCCCACTACGTGGATTGACATGACCTCTGCCTACCAAGATTTGGCCACGCGCCAGCAGCGCCTGCACCACCTCGGCCACCTGCAGGCCATCGCGCAATGGGACCAGGCCGCCAACATGCCGGCCAAGGGCAACGAGGCGCGCAGCCTGGCCCTGGCCGAGATGGACGGCTTGCTGCACCAACTGGCCACCGACCCGGCCCTGCCCGGCCTGCTGGAGGCTGCCGACGCCGAGCCGCTGGACGAGGGCCAGCGCGCCAACCTGCGCGAGATCCGCCGCGTCTGGCGCGCCGCGAACGCGCTGCCGCAGGCGCTGGTGGAAGCCAAGAGCCTGGCCAACAACCGCTGCGAACACGCCTGGCGCAGCCAGCGTCCGGCCAACGACTGGACCGGCTTCGCGCCGAACCTGCGCGAGGTGCTGAAGATTGCGCGTCAGGAAGCTGAAGCGCTGTCGCAGAGCGCTGGCCTGTCCAGGTACGACGCGCTGCTCGACAACTACGAGCCGGGCATGCGCAGTGCCGACGTCGAGGCGGCCTTTGCACCGCTGCGCGGCTGGCTACCGGGCTTGATCCGCGACGTGACGGCCAAGCAGGCCGGTGAGACCGTTATCCAGCCCGTCGGCCCCTTCCCCACGGCGGCTCAGAAGGCCCTCGGCCTGGACGCGATGAAGCTGATGGGCTTCGACTTCGCGGCCGGCCGCCTGGACGAAAGTACCCACCCCTTCTGCGGCGGCGTGCCCGAGGACGTGCGCATGACGACGCGCTATCGCGAGGATGACTTCCTGCCCAGCCTGATGGGCACCATCCACGAGACGGGCCATGGCCGCTACGAGCAGAACCTGCCGCGCGACCTGCTCGGCCAGCCAGTGGGCCGGGCGCGCTCCATGGGCATCCACGAGAGCCAGAGCCTGTCCTTCGAGATGCAGCTCGGCAGCCACCCGGCCTTCGCCGGCCTGCTGTCACCGCTGCTGGTGAAGCATTTCGGCGACCAACCGGCCTTCGAGCCCAGCAATCTGAACAAGCTGCTGACGCGCGTGAAGCCCGGGTTCATCCGTGTCGATGCCGACGAGGTGACCTACCCCGCGCATATCCTGCTGCGCTTCGACATCGAGCGCGCCCTCATCGAAGGCCAGGCCGAGGTGGACGACATCCCGGCGCTGTGGGACGCCAAGATGGCCGAGCTGCTCGCCCTGGACACGCGCGGCAATTTCAAGGACGGCCCCATGCAGGACGTGCACTGGCCCGCCGGCCTGTTTGGCTACTTCCCCTGCTACACGCTCGGCGCCATGTACGCGGCGCAGTGGTTTGCGGCGATGCGGTCCCAGCGCCCCGACCTGGATGCGCAGATTGCCCGCGGCGAGCTGGGCACGGTGTTCGACTGGTTGTCCACCCATGTCTGGCAGACGGCCAGCCGCTATGAGACACCCGAACTGGTGCGGCGCGCCAGCGGCGAGGCCTTGAACCCGGCGCATTTCGAGGCCCATCTGCGCAGCCGCTATCTCGGCAGCTGAATTCAAGCAAAGACAGACAGCTTGTCGACAGCTTGCGCTGGGGTGTGGGAACAAAAAAAGGGCCGCTCCTGCGGGAGCGGCCCAATCAGTTTCAACAACGATCTCTCTCTCTTCAATCCACTGCGCTTCCCCGGCCCCCCGGCCTTCTCCGCGCGTGGCGCCCGGTTTGTGGAGTCCCGGACTGGGCCGCTGCAACGCGAACAGCGACCGTGATTGCATTCTGAGCACATGCCGCCGGCCTCGCATCCCCGCAAGCCAAGGGGGCGCGCGATGCGGCGTGACGAGCGTCACAGCAACAGCGCCAATCGCTCCAGGATGAGCACGCCGAAGAAGGCCAAACCGGCCACCAGCGTCCATTTCATGATCATCAGCCCAAGCCGCCGCCAGCGCGCTTGGCCGGTGGCGATGGAAAAGGCGAAGCACAAGACAGCCGAGAACAGCAGCAGGCCGACGACGAGGCGGGCAATCAGCATGTAAACGCTCTCATCACCATGCTGGTGCAAGCTCGGCGAAGCCCTTGGGCGCTGCGCGCTCGTCGTCGAAACTGACGATCTCGTAGGCGGCCTCGTCGGCCAGCAGCGCGCGCAGCAGCCTGTTGTTCAGCGCATGGCCACCCTTGAAGGAGGTGTACGCCGCCAGCAGCGGCATGCCGGCGACCTGCATGTCACCGATGGCATCCAGGATCTTGTGCTTGACGAACTCGTCGTCATAGCGAAGGCCGTCGGCGTTCAGCACCTTGTAGTCGTCGACGACGATGGCGTTGTCCATGGAGCCGCCCAGCGTCAGGCCGCGCGAGCGCATCAGGTCGATGTCGGCCGTCATGCCGAAGGTGCGTGCGCGGGCGATCTCCTTCTTGTAGGTGCCCGAGCCCATGTCGAAGACGAAGCTGCTGCCGGTGGCGGCCACGGCCGGGTTGTCGAACTCGATCTCGAAGCTCAGTGTGTAGCCGTGATGCGGCTCCAGCCGGGCCCACATCAGCTTCTTGCCCTCGCCGTGGCGCACTTCGATGGGCTTCTTCACGCGCAGGAAGCGCTTGGGCGCGTCCTGCATGACGATGCCGGCCGACTGCAGCAGGAAGACGAAGCTCGCCGCGGAGCCATCCAACACCGGCACCTCGTCGGCGTTGATGTCGATGATGAGGTTGTCCAGGCCCAGGCCCGCGCAGGCGGACAGCAGATGCTCGATGGTCTGCACCTTGGGCGCGCCCGGGTCGCCGCCAGGGCTGATGGTGGTGGCCATGCGCGTGTCGCTGACCGACGTCACACCGACCGGGATGTCGACCGGTGGGCAGAGGTCGACGCGGCGGAAGACGATACCGGTGTCAGCCGGCGCTGGGCGCAATGTCAGCTCGACCTTCTGGCCGCTGTGGATGCCGACGCCGACGGCGCGTGTGATCGACTTCAGGGTGCGTTGCTTGACCATGGGGTCAATTGTCCAAGATCAGACCTCGCCTTTGCGCTCCACGGGCAATCTGAGCGACAGGCGCGTGCCCATGCCGGGCTGGGAGTCGATGCGCAGCTTGCCGCCCAGGCGCTGGGCGCGCTTGATCTGGCTCTTCAGGCCGCGGCCGTGCTGAATGCTCTGCAGGTCGAAGCCGGCGCCATCGTCCTCGACGCGGATCTCAACATAGCTGCCGTGGTGGCGCGTCACCATGCGCACGCGGCTGGCCTGGGCATGCTTGAGCACGTTGTTCAGTGCCTCCTGCATCAGGCGCAGCACATGCAGCGCGTCGGGCGGCTCCAGCCAGGCCAGGGGCGGCAGGTCCTGCACGTCCCAGTCAAGCTTGAGGCCGCCGATCTGCAGCCTTTTTCCCAGGCGGTAGCGCATCGTCGCCAGCAGCGAGACGAGGTCGTGGCCGACCGGCTCCAGCGAGTCGATGACCAGGCGCAGGTCGTCCACGCATTCGCGCAGCACCTCCACGCACTGCTCGTGCGACATGCTGCCCTGCTCCATCGCCACCAGCGCCGACAGCAGCGAGGAGCCGAGGCCGTCATGCATGTCGGCCATGATGCGCTGACGCTCCAGCAGCAGGGCCTGCTGGCGCTCGGCCTCGCGCAGCTGCGCGTTCTGCGCATGCAGCACCGAGACCTGCTCGTCCAGGTCCTCCTGCAGCTGGCTGTTCTCGGCCTGGACCTGCTCGACGGCACCGACATAGCGGCGCTGCACCGCATGCAGGAAGCTGAGCATGACGGCCAACGTCGCGAACGGCATCAGGAAGAAGTGTTCGGGCCAGGCCCAGCCGGCCAGCACGGCGAGGTCGTGGCCGCCGATGACGACGCCGATGACCAGCGCCACGGCCATGATGCGCAGCTCGGTGCGGCGCTCCCGCCAGGCCAGGAAAGCCACCCAGGCCGTGCCGATGGCGGCGACGCCGGCCGTGACGGCGTACTGCATGACGACCATGTCGAGCTGGCGCAGCCACAGCGGCATGCTGAGCAGGCTCACCAACGTCACGCTGGCGGTCAACGCCCACTCCAGCCACAGGATGCGCCGGCTCGCAAAGCGCAGCGCGAACAACAGCGCCGTCAGCATGACCCAGCCCATGGATGCGTGTGTGGCCCACCAGAACCAGTCCTGCCCCGCCGGCGAAGCCGGCAGGCTGACGTAATAGTGCAGGTTGCGCACCATCCATGCGGCGGCACCGAGGGCAAACAGCCCATAGATGGCCTCGGGGCGGCGCAACCACAGCGTCAGCGCGAACAGCCCTAGCACCGCCAGCGTCAGGCTGACGGCCTGGGGCAGGCCGTTCTGGGCGCGCACCCGCCACAGCCAGCGTCTTTCCAGCTGATCGCGCGGGGCGATCCAGATGCGTGACACCGCGTGATAGCTGCCCGCCGGCACCGGCAGAGCGACGACTACGTCCAGCCCCTGGGCACCGATGCCGGGCAAGGGCAGCCACAGGGGCTGCACCCATTGCTCGCGCTCGGCATGCTGGTTGTCCAGCAGGGCCTGCCAGCCTTTGTCGGTGCGGGCCAGCACCGCGGCCGACAACGTGACCAGACGCGGCAGATACAAGGCCATGGCTTCGTCCCGCCCGCCCGGTACGTGAAGTCGGTACCAGCGCATCTCGTAGCCCCGCGCATCGCTGACCATGGCCGCGCCGGGGCGTGAGCGCACGTCAGGCATCGCCACGGGCTTCCAGGCCGCTTCGTCCTCGGGAGGCAGCAGTTCAGGCGGCAGCTCGAGATGGTCGCCGCCGGCCACCGTGTGGTGGCGCAGTGCGGTCCACCAGACGTCGAGCTGGTCGCGCGTCCAGGCGGTGGTGGCAAGCTCAGCGGGGGCCGCGTCATCGCTCCCGGCCCGTGCGCTGGGTTGGGGCAATCGCTGTGCCTGTAACGGCAGACAGGCCAGCAAGGCCAGCAGCAGCAGGCCGCGGCGCCATAGCAGGCCCAACTCAAGCATCCCTATGATTTCTTCTAGGCGTTGACATGGGGCGCGAGCATGCCACAGGGGCTGGCCGCGCCCCAACCGCCGCAGCACCGCTGGGCGGCGGGTGGCGACCGTTCAGCCGCCGGCAGGCAGACTCTTGCGGGCGGCCTCGCGGAGTTCGCTGGACAGCGCGGTGTCGCCGCCGACAGCGCGTGACAGCAACAGCGCCCCCACCAGCGTGGACAGCATGGCCAGCGCCTGCTCGCGTTGCTCGGGCGCCGAGTCGGCCGGCATCTGTTCCTGCAGCGTTGCCACGAGGTTGGCGACGCCCTCCGCAAACACCTCCCGCACGGCCGGCCCGCCACGCGCAGCATCACCCGCCAGCGCGACCAGGCCGCAGCCGGCACCGATATGGTCACGGTGAGCGTCGGACAGATAGGCCTTGACCCAGGCCTGCAGGCTGCGGTCGGACTGCGTCTTCCACTGCTCGCGGTTGGCCTGCAGCGCGCGCCGCGTCGCCTGGGCAGCCAAGTCGTCCTTGGACTCGAAGTGGCCATAGAAGCCGCCACGCGTCAGGCCGGCGGCCTGCATCAGGTCGTTCAGGCCGATGCCATCGAAGCCGCGCTCGCGAAACAGCTGGGCGGCGTTGTCGAGGATGCGTTCGCGGTTCTCTTCGGCCTGGGCGCGGCTGACCTTCATCGCGGTCTCCTGGGGTCTTTGTGTGGGCGGGCTTGACGCATTTTATATGTTGACCGACATTTATATCAATCATGTCGTTCGACATGAATAAGCAGATCGAGAAGGAATTGCCACCATGAGGCTCAAGAACGCCATCGTCTTCATCACCGGCGCCAACCGCGGCCTGGGCCGCGCCTTTGCCCAGGCCGCGCTGGCCGCGGGCGCCGCCAAGGTCTATGCCGCCGCGCGTGACCCGGCCTCCATCGACCTGCCCGGCGTCGTGCCCGTCGCGCTGGACGTGACCGACCCTACCCAGGTGGCCGCCGCGGCTGCGCAATGTACGGATGTGACGCTGCTGATCAACAACGCGGGCATCTCGCAGCAGGCCGGCGTGCTCGACGCGGATGCCATCGCAACGGCGCGCCGCCATCTGGACACCAACTTCTTCGGCGTCTGGGCGCTGACCCAGGCCTTCGCGCCGGTGCTGCAGGCCAACGGCGGCGGCGCGGTGCTGAATGTGCTGTCCGTGCTGAGCTGGGTGACGGTGCCGGGCCTGACGCCCTACAGCGCCAGCAAGGCCGCCGCCTGGGCGCTGAGCAATGGGCTGCGCAGCGAGCTGAAGGCCCAGGGCACGCAGCTGACCGGCCTGCATGTGGGCTATATGGACACCGACATGACGCGTGGCCTGGACGCGCCCAAGTCTGCGCCGGCCGATGTCGCTCGCCTGGCCCTGGCCGAGCTGGAAGCCGGCGCCTTCGAGGTGTTGGCTGACGACATCAGCCGCCAGGTCAAGCAGAGCCTGTCCACGGCCGCGCCAGCTTACGCGGGCTGAGCCCCGAACTCAGGAGAACGCCATGCTCGCCTCCCCTGCCCTTGCCGCGCCTTTCACGGCCCATGACGACGGCCACCTCGCAGCGGCCCGCCATGCCTTCTCGGCGCCCGAGCGCGTGCCGCTGACGGCCGAGGAGCGCGCTGCGCTGGCTGGCCACGCCGAACCGCCGCTGCGCCACGAAGGCCTGAAGCTCGCGCGCTGGACGCTGGGCGTCGGCCCACGCGTTGTCCTCGTCCACGGCTGGAACAGCCGCGGCGCCCATCTGCTCGGCTTCGCCCGGCCCCTGGTCGAGGCCGGCTTCTCGGTCACCCTTTTCGATCTACCCGCCCATGGCGACTCGACCGGTCATGCGGCCAGCGTCGTGCATGCCGGCCGCGCACTGCGCGCCGTGGTGGCCGACATCGGCAAGGAGGTGCACGGCGTCATCGGCCATTCGATGGGCTCGGCCGCCGCGCTGCTCGCGTTTGCCCACGGCTGGCGAGTCGGGCGCAGCGTGCACCTGGCCGGCCCCTCCTCGCTGTCGCCCATGGTCAAGGGCCTGGCCGCCGCTCAAGGCCTGGGCCCGGCGGATGCGGCCGCATTTGCGGGCTGGGTGGAACGCTTCATCGGCACGCGCATCACCTATGTGGACCTGGAGCGGCTGCAGCATGGCCTGCGCCATCCCGGGCTGATCGTCCACGACCCGGAGGATCGCACCGTGCCTTTCGCTGCATCCGAGGCGCTGCATGCGGCTTGGGCTGGCTCGCATCTGCAGCGCGTGAGCGGGCTTGGCCATCGCCGTCTGCTGGCGGATGCCGACGTCATCGCGCGCAGCATTGCCTTCATTGCCGAAGGAGCCAGTCAATGAGCGCCGTGCCCCGCCCCTGGCTGCTGACGCTGGCCGCGCTGTCAGCGCTGGCGACGCTGTCCACCAACATCCTGCTGCCGTCTCTGCCCGTGATGGCGCAGGCCCTGGGGTCGAGTGAGGCGGCCATGACGGCGGTGCTCAGCCTCTTCCTCGCCGTGTTCGCGCTGGCCCAACTCATCGTCGGCCCGCTGTCGGACCGCATCGGCCGCCGGCCCGTGGTGCTGGGCGGCTTGGCCGTCTTCATCGTGGGCAGCGTGGTTTGTGCTTTGGCGAGCGATCTGCCGTTGCTGCTGTTCGGCCGCGCGCTTCAGGCCGTCGGCGTCGCCGCCGCGTCGGTGCTGGCACGCGCCGCCGCGCGGGACCGTTTCGAAGGCCCGCAACTCGCTGCGCTGCTCGGCCGCATCATGGTCGTCATGGCCGCCGCGCCGGGCTTCTCGCCGCTGCTGGGTGGTCTTGTACAGGCCGCCTGGGGCTGGCGGGCGCTGTTTGTCGTGCTGGTGCTGGCAGGGCTGGCGCTGGCGGCGGCCTATGTCGGCATCGTCGGCGAGACGCTGCCGGCCGAGAGACGGCGACGCCAGCCGGCCAGCGCGCTGGCACGCGGCTACGTCGTGCTGCTGGGTGATGCGCGCTTCATGCGCCCGGCACTCGCCACCGCCGCCATCCTCGGCGCGCTGTTTGCGTTCTTCGGCACCGCGCCGCTGGTGCTGGCGCGCGACTTCGGCTTCAGCGCGCTGCAGGTCGGGCTGTTCTTTGCCACGTCCGTGTTCGTCGTCTTCGCAGCAGGGCAGACCGCGCCGCGCTGGGCCGCGCGCTGGGGTGGCCCCACCGTGCTGCGCATTGGCGCAGCGCTGGCAACACTCGGCGGCCTGACGATGCTTGTCGCGAGTGGAGCCGGTCTCGCGGGCTTTGCCGTCGCGGTGGGCATCTTCCTGTTCGGCATGGGGCTGGTCTCACCCACTGGCACCGCACTGGCGTTGACGCCATTTGCATCGCAGGCCGGCCAGGCCTCCGCGCTGCTGGGCTTCCTGCAGATGGCGGCAGCGGCACTGCTGACAACGGCTGCCGCGACGTTGCCCGGTGCGCGCATGGATGCCTTGGCCCTGGTGCTGGCGGGAGGCGGTTTGCTGGCCCTGCTTTCTGGCGCCGCAAAGCTGGCCGCGGCGGTAGTACGCGCGTCCTGACAAAGCAAAAGGGCGAGCCTCACGGCTCGCCCTTCTTAGGATCAGCGACTGATCAGTCTGCCTGCTTGCGCAGGAAGGCCGGAATCTCGATCTCGTCCATGCCGTTGGACGACAGGGCCTCGACCTTGGCCGCAGCACTGCCCGAGCGGCCATGGCGCCAGACGCTGGGCACATTGGCGTTCGCAAAGTCACCCAGGCCGAGGCCGACATTGGCCTGCTGGCCCGTGGCCGGCGTGGCCATGGCCACGGCCTGCGTCAGCACGGGCATGCCGTCGGTACCGTTGCGCACCACCTGCTGGGTCTGCACGACCTGCAGCGGCGCCTGCTGGCGGGCGCGGCCGGCCGTCAGGCCGGTGGCGATGACGGTCACGCGCAGCGCGTCGCCCAGACTCTCGTCGTAGGCGGTGCCGAAGATGACGTGCGCTTCATCCGAGGCGTAGCGCTTGATCGCGTTCATCGCGTTGCGCGACTCGCTGAGCTTGAAGTTGCTGCGGCCCGCGGCGATCAGCACCAGCACGCCACGCGCACCGGAGAGGTCGATGCCTTCCAGCAGCGGGCAGGCCACGGCCGCTTCGGCGGCCTTGGCGGCGCGGTCCGGGCCGGTGGCTTGCGCCGTGCCCATCATGGCCTTGCCCGGCTCGCTCATCACCGTCTTGACGTCTTCGAAGTCGACGTTGACCAGGCCGGGAATGTGGATGATGTCGGAAATGCCGCCAACGGCGTTCTTCAGCACGTCATTGGCATGCGCGAAGGCCTGATCCTGCGTGACGTCGTCGCCCAGCACATCGAGCAGCTTGTCGTTGAGCACGACGATCAGCGAGTCGACATTGGCTTCGAGCTCGGCGAGGCCGGCATCAGCCGCCTTGGCGCGCCGGCCGCCTTCGAAATCGAAGGGTTTGGTGACGACACCGACCGTCAGGATGCCCATTTCCTTGGCAACCCGGGCAATCACCGGTGCAGCACCGGTGCCGGTACCGCCGCCCATACCGGCGGTGATGAACAGCATATTGGCGCCGGCGATGGATTCGCGAATGCGGTTTTCGGCTTCTTCAGCCGCCGCCCTGCCCATTTCGGGTTTCGCGCCGGCACCGAGACCGGAGGTGCCGAGTTGCAGCAGCTGGTCGGCCTTGGACCGGTTCAGTGCCTGCGCGTCGGTATTCGCGCAGATGAATTCCACGCCCTGAACGCCCTGGGCGATCATGTGGTCCACGGCGTTGCCGCCGCCACCACCGACCCCGATCACCTTGATTTGGGTGCCTTGGTCAAACTCTTCGATCATCTCGATGGGCATATCGATCTCCTAACTGCTGCAATTGTGCCGTGGCACTCAATGGATGACTAGTTGCTGAAACAAATTTTTCGTGGCTATTGTTGGTTTTGGGGGGTCAAAAATTCCCCATGAACCAATCCTTGACCCGTCCGAGCAGGGTTTGCACCGAACCGGCCTGCTGTGCGGCCTTGAAACCCCGGCTGCGCGACAGCCGGGCCTCCTCCAGCAGGCCCATGACGGTCGCCGATCGGGGGTTGGCAACCATGTCGTAAAGGGCCCCCGAATAGGTGGGCAGGCCGCGGCGGACGGGTTTCAGGAAAATATCCTCGGCGAGTTCCACCATGCCCGGCATGACGGCCGATCCACCGGTCAACACGATGCCGGAGGACAGCAATTCCTCATACCCGCTCTCACGAATGACCTGATGCACCAGGGAAAAGATTTCCTCGACGCGCGGCTCGATGACGCCGGCTAGCGCCTGCTTGGACAGCATCCTGGGGCTGCGGTCGCCCAGGCCCGGCACTTCCACCTGGTCGGAGGGGTCGGCCAGCAGCTGCTTGGCGACGCCATATTCGACCTTGATTTCCTCGGCGTCCTTGGTCGGCGTGCGCAGCGCCATCGCGATATCGCTGGTGATCAAGTCGCCCGCGATGGGGATGACGGCGGTATGGCGGATCGAGCCGCCGGTGAATATCGCCACATCGGTCGTGCCGGCGCCAATATCGACCAGCGCAACCCCCAGGTCGCGTTCGTCGGCGGTCAGGGCGGCATGGCTGGAGGCGCTCGGGTTCAAAACCAGCTGATCCACTTCCAAACCGCAGCGCCGCACACATTTGACAATGTTTTCGGCCGCGCTCTGTGCGCCGGTCACGATATGAACCTTGACCTCCAGCCGGCCACCGCTCATGCCGACGGGCTCCTTCACCTCATGGCCGTCAATGACAAATTCCTGCGGCTCGACCAGCAGCAGGCGCTGGTCGTTGGGAATATTGATGGCCTTGGCGGTTTCGACGACGCGGGTCACATCGACCGGCGTGACCTCCTTGTCGCGCACGATGACCATGCCGGTGGAGTTCTGGCCGCGGATATGGCTGCCCGTAATCCCCGTGTAAACCCTAGATATTTTGCAGTCGGCCATCATTTCGGCCTCTTTCAAGGCCTGCTGGATGGACTGGACGGTGGCGTCGATATTGACGACGACGCCGCGCTTCAAGCCATGCGACGGCGCCACCCCCAGGCCGGCAATGCGCAAATCCCCCCCCGGCAAAACCTCGGCCACGACGGCCATGATCTTGGCGGTTCCAATATCCAGCCCGACGACCAAATCCTTGTATTCCTTGGCCATGTCCGTCCTCAACGTTTTCTATTTACGGGTTTACCCGGGGTGTTCGTCGTCACGCCGCGCAGCTTGACCGCGTAGCCGTCGGCGTGGCGCAGGTCGGCGGACAGCAATGGGCTGCGGTAGGTCGCCGTGACCTGCGTGATGGATTGGGCGAAGCGGCCGAAGCGCTCGACCACGTCGGTCTCGCTGCCGCGGCCCAGTTCGACAACGGCGCCGCTGCCCAGCGTCGCGCGCCAGGAGCCGCGGCCCGACAGGTCCAGGCGGTCGATGCCCTCGCCGAGTTTTTCAGCGGCTGGCGACAGCGCCCGCCACATCTGCAGCATCGCGCCGGCGGTCTGCGCCGGGCCGGCGAGTACCGGCAGGGTTTCGTCCTCGACGTCGCCGAGATTGGCCTGGAAAACTTCGCCGAAGCTGTTGACCAGGGCCCGTTCGGCCGCGGCCTCGGTCGCAGAGTCGGCACCATCGGTGCGCGCCTCCCAATAGGCGGCGGCCCGGTGTTCCTCGAGATTGACCCGCAGCCGCATCGGCCAGACGCGCGTCAGCTGCGCGCGCCGCACCCAGGGCACAGCCTCGAAAGCGGCGCGGCCGTCCTTCAGGCTCATGCTGAGAAAGGAGCCGTGCAGGCGCGGCAGGGCATTGGCGCGCAGCGAGGCCACGCTGTTGCGGCTGACATCGCCCTCCACCTGGATGGCGCGCAGGTTGAACGCCGGCAGGCGCACGACCCAGCGCAGCACACCCCAAGCGGCGGTTGCCACCAGCGCAGCCACGAGCAGCGCCGACACCGCATTCATCAAGCGGATATCGGACGGCAGCGCGGCGGTGGCGGCGGCGGCGGAGTTCACGTGATCAGGCGATCCAGCCGGGCCTGGGCAAGCAGCCACAGGCACAGATGCGGGTAGTCCACGCCCACGGCCTGCGCGGCCTTGGGCACCAGGGAGTGCGACGTCATTCCGGGGCTGGTGTTCATCTCCAGCAGGAAGGGCTTCATGTCGGACTTGCGCAGCATCAGGTCGGCGCGACCCCAGCCGCGGCAGCCGAGCAGGCGATAGGCATGCAGCACGAGGCGACCGATCTCGGCCTCCAGCGCGGCGGGCAGCGAGCCGAACAGGTACTGCGTCGTGTCGGTCTCGTACTTGTTCGCGAAGTCGTAATTGCCGGCCTCGGCGCGGATCTCGATGACGGGTAGCGCGACGGCGCCCTCGCCTTCACCCAGCACGGCGCAGGTCAGCTCGGGCCCTTCGATGCATTGCTCGAACAGCAGCTCATCGTCAAAGCCCAGGGCCAACTCGACAGCGCCCTGCATGTCGGAGTAGCCGGCGGCCTTGGTGATGCCGATGCTCGAACCCTCGTGCGGCGGCTTCACGACGACGGGCAGGCCGAGCGTGTCGGGAATCGTGCGGATGCGCTCGCGAGTCAGGTCGGCGCGGGACAGCGCCAGGTATTGCGGCGTCGGCAGGCCCTCATTGGCCCACAGCCGCTTGGTCATGGTCTTGTCCATCGCGACGCCGGAGGCCGTCACGCCGGAGCCGGTGTAGGGAACGCCCAGCCATTCGAGAGCGCCTTGGATGGTGCCGTCCTCGCCGCCGCGACCGTGCAACGCGATGAAGGCACGATCAAAGCCCTCGTCTTTGAGCGCTTGCAACGGGCGCTCGGCGGGGTCGAAGGCATGGGCGTCGACACCAATGGACTGCAGCGCCGCGAGCACCCCATTGCCGCTCATGAGCGACACCGGCCTCTCGGCACTGTGACCACCGAAGAGCACGGCAACCTTGCCAAGACCCTTGGCATCGATGTTCAGATCGATCGGCGTGTTCATGCCGAAGCTCCTTGGAAATGCGCCGCGACGCGGCCCGGCAGGCTGCTCATCGAGCCCGCGCCCATGCCGATGACGACATCGCCATCGCGGGTCAAGCTGGCCAGTGCCGCCGGCATGTCCGCCACGCCGGCCACAAAGTTCGACGTGCCCACGGCCTGCGCGAGCGCCGTACCGGTCGCGCCTTCGATGGCGGCCTCGCCGGCCGAATAGACCTCGGTCAGCAGCACGACGTCGGCACCGGCCATCACCCGCACAAAGTCGGCAAAACAGTCCCGCGTGCGCGTGTAGCGATGCGGCTGGAAGGCCAGAACGAGGCGGCGGCCCGGATAGGCGCCGCGCGCGGCGGCCAGCACGGCGGCCATCTCGACCGGGTGGTGGCCGTAGTCATCGACCAGTTCGAAGCGGCCGCCATCGCCCGCCGGCCATTCGCCATGCTTCTCGAAGCGGCGGCCGACGCCGGAGAAATTCTTCAGCGCGCGCTGGATAGCCTCGTCCGGGCAGTCCAGCTCCATCGCGATCGCGATGGCCGCGAGCGCATTGCGCACGTTGTGCTCGCCGGCCAGGTTGAGCAGCACGTCCAGGTCTTCGGCACCTTCGCGCTGGCAGCTGAAGCGCATCTGCGCGCCGGCCAGCGCCTGCACATCGACCGCGCGCACGCCGACACCCGCGGACAGGCCGTAGCTGACGACCGGCCGCTCGATGCGGCCGAGGATGGCCTGCACGCCGGGGTCGTCGGCGCAGACCACCGCCGCGCCGTAGAAGGGCATGCGGTGCAGGAACTCGATGAAGGCCTCGTGCAGACGCTCGACCGAGTGGCCGTAGGTGTCCATGTGGTCCTCGTCGATGTTCGTAACGACGGACAGCACCGGGCTGAGCTTCAGGAAGGATGCGTCGCTCTCGTCGGCCTCGACGACGATGAACTCGCCCTTGCCCAGGCGCGAGTTGGCGCCGGCGGCGTTGAGCTTGCCGCCGATGACGAAGGTCGGGTCCAGGCCCGCCTCGACGAGGATGGCCGTGACGAGGGAGGTCGTCGTCGTCTTGCCATGCGTGCCGGCGATGGCGATGCCGCGACGCAGCCGCATCAGCTCAGCCAGCATGACGGCGCGCGGCACGACCGGCACCTGGCGACCGCGAGCCGCCTGCACTTCGGGGTTGTCGGCCGCAACGGCCGTGCTGGTGACCAGAGCCTGCGCTTCGCCGATATTGGGCGCCGCATGGCCGATCTCGACGCGCAGGCCCAAGGCCCGCAGGCGCTCGGTCGTCGTGCTCTCGACGGCGTCCGAGCCGCTGACCGTGAAGCCCAGGTTGTGCAGGATTTCGGCGATGCCGCTCATGCCGGCGCCACCGATGCCCACGAAATGCAGTCGTTGAACCGCGTGCTTCACTTCAGCATTCCTTCGATTTCATCGGCCACACGGGCCGCCGCACGCGGCCGGGCCAGCGAGCGAGCCTTCTCGCCCATGGCGAGCAGGGCACCTCGGTCCAGGCCGCTCAACAATTCATGCAGCTTGGCCGGCGTCAATTCGCCCTGCGGCAGGTGGATGGCCGCGCCGTGCTGGGCCATGAAAACGGCGTTGTCGCGCTGGTGCGATGTCGTGCTGACGACCAGCGGCACCAGCACCGCGGCACAGCCTGCCGCGCAGAGTTCGCTGACGGTGATGGCGCCGGCCCGGCAGACGACGACGTCGGCCCAGGCCAGGGCCGCGGCCATGTCGTCGATGAAGGGGCGCACTTCGGCCGACAAGCCTGCATCGGCATAGGCCTGCCAGACAGCGCCGAGATGGTCCTGGCCCGACTGGTGCAGCACGAGCGGCCGCTGCTCCTGCGGCCACAGCGCCAGCGCCTGCGGCACCGCCTGGTTCAGCGCGCGTGCGCCCAGCGAGCCGCCCAGCACCAGCATGTGCAAGGGGCCGGCGCGCTCGGCCATGCGCTCGGCCGGCAGTGGCAGTTCTTCGATCTCGGCACGCACGGGGTTGCCGCTGACGATGGCGCCCGACGTCGAAGCCGCCGCCGCACCGTCGAAGCCGAATGCAATCCGGCGCGCAAAAGGTTTCAGCGCGAGGTTGCTCTTCAGCATCGCCGCGTCGGCATTGACCAGCATCAGCGGCCGGCCGGTGAAGGCCGCCGTCAGCCCGCCGGGCAGGCAGACATAGCCCCCCATGCCCAGCACGGCCGTCGCGCGGCGCTCGGCGTAGACACGGCGCGCCAGGCCCAGCGACTTGAAGAAGCCGACGATGCCGCGCAGCGCGTGCTTGAGCCCCTTGCCGCGCAGACCGGCGAAGGGCAGCGCGTCCAGCTCGATGCCACGCGCCGGCACGAGGCGGTTCTCCATGCCGGTCGGCGTGCCTATCCACGACACGGTCCAGCCGCGGCGCTGCATTTCTTCCGCGACCGCGAGGCCCGGAATGATGTGGCCGCCGGTACCGGCGGCCATCACGACGAGATGGCGATCGCTCACGAGCGCCCTCCCCGCATCATTTGCCTGTTCTCGAGGTCAATCCTCAACACGACTGCCAGCGCCACACAGTTCATCAAGATCGCCGACCCGCCAAAGCTCATCAGCGGCAGCGTCAGCCCCTTGGTCGGCAGTGCGCCCAGATTCACGCCCATGTTGATGAAGGCCTGGCCGCCCATCCAGATGCCGATGCCCTGGGCGTAGAGACCCGCGAACACGCGGTCCAGGGCGATGGCCTGGCGGCCGATGAGGAAGCAGCGGCGGGTCAGCCAGAAGAACGCAAGGATCACCACGGCCACTCCAGCAAAACCAAGTTCCTCGCCGATGACGGCGAGCAGGAAGTCGGTGTGCGCCTCGGGCAGGTAGTGCAGCTTCTCGACGCTGCCGCCCAGGCCCTGGCCCAGCCACTCGCCGCGGCCGAAGGCGATCAGGCTGTGCGTCAGCTGGTAGGCCTTGCCCTGGGCGTACTTCTCGTCCCAGGGGTTCAGGTAGGCAAAGATGCGCTCGCGGCGGAACTCGCTGAAGCTGATCATCAACACGAAGGCTCCCACCAGCACCAGCGTGATGAGCAGGAACATGCGGCCGTTGACGCCGCCCAGGAACAGGATGCCCATCGCGATGGCCGCGATGACCATGAAGGCGCCCATGTCGGGTTCAGCCAGCAGCAGCAGGCCGATGAAGGCCAGCGAGATCGCGATCGGCGTGACGGCCTGGAAGAAGTTCTCCCGGGCGTCCATCTTGCGCATCATGTAGTTGGCCGCGTACAGGGCGATGCCGAACTTGGCCAGCTCCGAGGGCTGGAAGTTCATGACACCCAGCGGAATCCAGCGCCGCGCGCCGTAGACGACCTTGCCTATGCCAGGGATCAGCACCGCGACCAGCAGCACCAGGGCGGCGACGAAAACCCAGGGCGCCCAGCGCTCCCAGATGGCTACGGGGATCTGCACGGTGACGAGCCCTGCGACCAGCGCGAAGCCGATGGCGATCATGTGGCGCGTCAGGAAGTGCGTCGGCAGGTATTTGGCGAAGCGCGGGTTGTCGGGCAGCGCGATGGAGGCCGAATAGACCATCAAGAGGCCAAAGGCCATCAGCGCGAGCACCACCCACACCATGGTGATGTCGAAGCCCTGCAACTGCGTCGGTCGGCCGGCCGAGGTCGACACCCAGTCGCGCACCGGCACGCTGGCATCCTCGGTGTCGCCCTTTTTCCAGAGCGACTGCAGCCTGGCGGTGAAGCCGTTCAAGACCGCAGTCATTGATGCACCCTTCGCGCTGCGCGCTGTCCCGCCGAGCGGGAGCGAGCTTGCTTGGGACGGCCCGGCGCGGCGCTCATAGCGCCACCCCGCGTTCGTCGGCGAGACCCTGCACCGTGGCGACGAAGACCTCGGCGCGGTGGGCGTAGTTGCGGAACATGTCCAGGCTGGCGCAGGCGGGGGACAGCAGCACGCTGTCGCCGCTCTGGGCCTGCTGCAGGCACCAGGTCGTGGCGGCCTCCAGCGTCGCGTGGTGCTGCAGGGCAATGCCCGTGTTGGCCAGCGCCGCTTCAATCTGCGGCGCATCGCGACCGATCAGCGCCACGGCGCGGGCATGGCGGGCAACACCATCGGCCAACGGCGCGAAGTCCTGGCCCTTGCCATCGCCGCCGAGGATGAGGACCAGCTTGGCCGGCGCGCGGTCGGCGCCCAGGCCTGAGATGGCGGCAACCGTGGCGCCGACATTGGTGCCCTTGCTGTCGTCGAAGAACTCGACGCCGTCGATGGTGCCGACCGGTTCGACCCGATGCGGCTCGCCACGGTATTCACGCAGGCCATGCAGCATGGGCGCCAGCTCGCAGCCAGCCGCCGTCGCCAGCGCGAGTGCCGCCAGCGCATTGGCGGCGTTGTGGCGGCCGCGCACACGCAGCGCGTCGGCCGGCATCAGGCGCTGGATGATGAGCGGCTCTTCCTCGTCGCTCTTCTTGCGCTTGATCGTCGGGTCCAGCTCCAGGGCGCGCACCAGCCAGGTCAGGCCGCCTTCATCGACAAGACCGAAGTCGCCTGCGACTTTGGGCGGGTTCAGGCCGAAGCGCACGACATGGCGCGACACGGTGCGGCCGGGCTTGCCGCGGCTGCCCTTGACGAACACCGGTGCCGGCACCAGGCCTTCGACCTCGGTGTCGTCGCGGTTGACGACGATGACGGACTCGCGGCCAAAGATGCGCGCCTTGGCACGACCATAGGCAGCCATGTCGCCATGCCAGTCGAGGTGGTCCTGGGTCAGGTTCAGCACCGCACCGGCCGTGGGTTCGAAGCCGTTGACGCCGTCAAGCTGGAAGCTGGACAGCTCCAGCACCCAGACCTCGGGCAGGGTCTCGAAGACCGGGCCACGCGGTGGCGGTGGGTCAATGGGCAGGGGCGTTTCCTCGTCGGGCAGCACCGCCGCTTCTTCCTCAGCAGCCTCCTCAACGGGAGCGTCTTCGATCTCCTCGGCCACGACTTCGGCCGGCGTTTCGACCGGTGCCGGATCGGGCTCCTTGGCCAGCGCCTCGGTCAGCGTGTCCAGCAAGGTCGGGCCGATATTGCCGGCGACGGCCACGCGCTTGCCGGCACGCTCGACGAGCAGGCCGGTCATGCAGGTCGTGGTCGTCTTGCCATTGGTCCCGGTGATGGCGAGCACGGCGGGTGCGTAGCCGTGCTGGGCCTTCAGCGCGGCCAGTGAATCAGCGAACAGATCCAGCTCGCCCCGCACTGCGGGGCCGTGGGCGTAAACAGCCGCCAGGCGCGCATCCAGCGGCGACAGGCCTGGGCTCTTCAACACCGAGTTGAAGCCCGCCACCATCTCCGCCGTCAGCTCGCCGGTGATGAACTGCGCCGACTCGCCCAGTGCTGCGCGCTGCGGCGGCTGCTCTCGAGAGTCCCACACGGTCACCTTCGCGCCGAAGCCCGCGCACCAGCGCGCCATCGCCAGGCCGGAGTCACCCAGGCCCAGCACGAGCACGCGCTGATCGAGTAGTTGCGGCAGGTCCAGCTTCATGCGGTCACCGCAGCTTGAGGCTGGCCAGGCCGACGAGGCACAGCAGCATCGTGATGATCCAGAAGCGGATGACGACCTGGGTCTCGTTCCAGCCGCTCTTCTCGAAGTGGTGGTGCAGCGGCGCCATCTTGAAGATGCGCCGGCCCTCGCCAAATTTCTTCTTCGTGAACTTGAACCAGCTGACCTGCAGCATCACGCTCAGCACTTCGGCCACGAAGATGCCGCCCATGATGCCGAGCAGGATCTCCTGGCGCGTGATGACGGCCAGCGTCCCGAGGCCACCACCCAGCGCCAGCGCGCCGACGTCACCCATGAACACCTGCGCGGGATGGGCGTTGAACCACAGGAAGGCCAGGCCTGCGCCAGCCATCGCGGCGCAGAAGATCAGCAGCTCGCCGGCGCCCGGGATGTAGGGCAGCAGCAGGTATTTGGAGAACACCGACGAGCCGGTCAGATAGGCGAACAGGCCCAGGGCGGAACCGACCATGACGACCGGCATGATGGCCAGGCCGTCCAGGCCGTCGGTGAAGTTGACCGCGTTGCTCGTGCCGACGATGACGAAGTAAGCCAGCGCGACGAAGCCCCACACGCCCAACGGCATGCTGATGGTCTTGAAGAAGGGGATCAGCAGGTCGGCCTTGGGCGGCAGCTCGGTAGAGAAGCCGCTGGACACCCAGCGAAAGAACAGCTGCACGACGCCGAGGAATGACGTCTCCGACACGCTGAACGCGAGATAGAGGGCGGCGAACAAGCCGATCAGCGACTGCCAGAAGAACTTCTCGCGGCTACGCATCCCTTCCGGATTCTTGTCAACGACCTTGCGCCAGTCGTCCACCCAGCCCACGGCGCCGAAACCCATGGTGACCAGCATGACGACCCAGACGAAACGATTGCTCCAGTCGAACCACAGCAGCGTCGACACGCCAATGCCGATGAGGACCAGCACGCCGCCCATGGTCGGCGTGCCGGTCTTGGCCAGGTGGGTCTGCACGCCATAGGCACGCACGGGCTGGCCGATCTTCATTTCGGTCAGGCGGCGGATGACCCAGGGCCCGAAGGCCAGGCCGATCAGCAGTGCGGTCATCGCGGCCATCACGGCGCGGAAGGTGATGTACTGGAAAAGGCGCAGAAAGCCCAGGTCGGGGTAGAGGCCCTGCAGCCACTGGGCGAGGCTAAGCAGCATGGGCGTCTCCGGTTTGTAGGGCAGCGACCACTTGTTCCATCTTCATGAAGCGCGAGCCCTTGACCAGGGTCTGGGCCACGCTGGGTTGTTCTGTGAGGGCTGCAACGAGCGCGGCCGTGTTGTCGAAGGCACGGGCGCCCGGGCCATAAGCCGCTGCGGCGTCACGGGCAGCGCCGCCGGCCGTCCAGAAATGGGCGATTCCGCGCTCGGCCGCATAGGCGCCCACCTCGCGGTGGAAGGCCGGGCCGTCGTTGCCCACCTCGCCCATGTCGCCGAGGATCAGCCAGCCCTCGCCCGGCATGCCGGCCAGCACGTCGATGGCAGCGCGCACGCTGTCGGGGTTGGCGTTGTAGCTGTCGTCGATCAGCGTGCGACCGCGTGCGTCGAGCTTGAGCTCCGAGCGGCCCTTGACGGCACGGAAGGCTTCCAGGCCTTGAGCAATGGCGGCCAGCGATGCACCGGCGGCCAGCGCACAGGCCGCGGCGGCCAGTGCATTGCGCACGTTGTGCTCGCCGGCCATGTGCAGCGCGACCGGCGCGGTGCCCGCGGGCGTGTGCAGCTCCAGCGCCCAGTGCGTACCGATCCAGACTGCGTCGCCCGTCACGTCGGCCTCGCCGCGCAGCGCAAAACTCAGGTGCGGGCGCTGGGCCGCAAGCTCCAGCCAGATCGGCGCGCAGGCGTCTTCGGCCGGGAAGACGGCGCAACCGCTGGCGCTGAGCGCCTCGATGACGGCGCCGTTCTCGCGCGCCACGGCCTCGACGGTCGCCATGAACTCCTGGTGCTCGCGCTGGGCGTTGTTGACCAGGGCCACGGTGGGCTGCGTCATTGCCGCCAGCGGCGCGATCTCGCCGGGGTGGTTCATGCCCAGCTCGATGACGGCGGCGCGGTGGCTGGTCTCGTCGTCGTGGCGCAGGCGAAAAAGCGTCAGCGGCACGCCGATGTCGTTGTTGTAGTTGCCTTCGGTAGCCAGGGCTGCATCGCCGACCCAGGCGCGCAGGATGCTGGCGATCATCTGCGTCGTCGTCGTCTTGCCGTTGCTGCCCGTGACGGCAATGACGGGCAGTTGCTGCTGGCGGCGCCAGGCGGCGGCGAGTTGGCCGAGGGCCGCTTTCGCATCGGCGACAAGCAGGCCCGGCAGGCCCGCTTCGGCCAGACCGCGTTCAGCCAGCGCGGCGACGGCGCCCGAGGCCTTGGCTTCGCTGAGGAAGTCGTTGGCATCGAAGCGTTCGCCGCGCAACGCGACGAAGAGGTCGCCCGCCCGCAGTGTGCGCGTGTCGCTGTGCACGCGGGCAAAACCGGTCGCACCGTCGCCGATCAGCGTCGATCCCGGCAGCAGCGCCTGAGCCTCGGACAGCGTCAAAAACAGGTTCACAGACCTGCCCTTTCCAGCAACGCCGCGCGCGCTTCGCCAACATCCGAGAAGGGCCGGCGCACGCCATTCACTTCCTGATAGTCCTCATGACCCTTGCCTGCAATGAGCACGATGTCGCGCGAGCCGGCGTTCATCACCGCGGCCCGGATCGCTTCCTCACGGGCCTCGACGACGATGGCTTCGGGCGCAGCGACGGCGATGTCGGCCATGATCTGTGCCGGCGCTTCGGTGCGTGGGTTGTCGGTGGTGATGACGACGCGACCCGACAACCGGGCGGCGATGGCACCCATCTGCGGCCGCTTGCCGCGGTCGCGGTCACCACCACAGCCAAACACGCAGACCAGCTCGCCGCCACGCGCCTGGGCCAGGCCCTGCAGGGCGGACAGCGCCTTGTCCAGAGCATCCGGTGTGTGCGCGTAGTCGACAACCACCTGGGGCAGCTCGCGGCCATTGCCGACACGTTGCATGCGACCCGGCACCGGCGTCACGCGGCCCAGCACGCGCGCCACGTCGGCCAGGGCAGCACCTTGGGCGCGCAGAGCACCTGCCACGCCGAGCAGGTTGGCCGCGTTGTAGTCGCCGATCAGGCTGGTCTGCACCGGCAGGGCTTCCTCGCCCTCATGCAGCGTGAAGGCCAGGCCCTCGCCGGTGTAGTGCAGGCCACGGGCCGACAGGCGCGCGTCGCTGCGTGCGACGCCGGTGGTCCAGACATCGAGGGCGACCAACTCGGCGGCGAGGGCCTCGCCTTGCGGATCGTCAAGATTGATGACCGCGGCGCGCAGGCCGGGGAAGGCGAACAACGCACGCTTGGCCGCCCAGTAGGCATCCATCGTGCGGTGGTAATCGAGGTGGTCCTGTGTGAAGTTGGTGAACACCGCCACGCGCACGGCGCTGCCTGCCAGCCGCCCCTCCACGATGCCGATGCTGCTCGCCTCGATGGCGCAGGCCGAGAAGGCCTCGTCGCGCATACGGGCGAAGGCCGCCTGCAGCAGCACGGGGTCTGGCGTGGTCAGGCCGTTGTAGTCCAGCTTGGGCGGCTCGCCGATGCCCAGCGTGCCGACGACCCCGCAGCGCTTGCCCAACTGCGCCGAGGCCTGGGCGATCCACCAGGCCGACGAGGTCTTGCCATTGGTGCCGGTGACGGCGATGACGTCCAGCGTGTCGGTGGGCTTGCCGAAAAAGGTCGCGGCGATCTCGCCGGTGCGGGCCTTCAGTCCAGGCAGCGAGGCCACACGCGCATCGACAAAGCCGAAGCGCTCGACATCGGCCTCTTCAACCAGGCAGGTGGAGGCGCCGGCTTCCAGCGCCGCCGCGACAAACTCGCGCCCGTCGCGTGCATAGCCGGGCCAGGCGATGAAGGCATCGCCGGGGCGGACCTGGCGGCTGTCGGTGCGCAGTGTGCCGGTGCACCATTCGGACAGCCAGCGAGCGGCGGCATCGGGGGACTTGAGGCGTGTCAGCATCAAAAGCTCTCTTCGACCGCGACGGCCTTCTGGTTGGCCACGATCTGGCTCTTCACGTCCAGGTCGGGCGGTACGCCGAGCAAACGAAGCGTCTGGGCGGTGACTTGGCTGAACACCGGGCCGGCGACCTTGCCGCCGTAGTAAACGCCCGCGGTCGGCTCGTCGACCATGACGGCGACGACGATGCGCGGCTTACTGATGGGGGCGATGCCAACGAACCAGGAGCGGTATTTGTGGCTGGCGTAGCCGCGGCCTTCCTGCTTGTGGGCCGTGCCGCTCTTGCCGCCGATGCTGTAGCCCGGCACTTGCGCCTCGGGCGCCGTGCCACCCGGGCCAGCGGCGGCCTGCAGCATCAGGCGCAGGTCCTGCGTGACCTTGGGTGAGAACACGCGGATGCCGGCGATCGGATGGTCGTGCGGCTGGCGCAGCATGCTGACCGGGACGATCTCGCCGTCGCGCGCGAACACCGTGTAGGCCCGCGCCAGCTGGAACAGCGACGCCGACAGGCCGTAGCCATAGCTCATCGTCGCCTGCTCGATGGGCCGCCAGGTCTTGTAGGGGCGCAGCTTGCCGGTCACCGCGCCGGGGAAGCTGATCTGCGGCCGCTGGCCCAGGCCGATGGCCGTGAACATCTCGTGCATCTCCCGCGGCTGCATCTGCATCGCGAGCTTGGTGGCGCCGATGTTGCTGGAGAACTTGATGACCTCGCGCACCGGGATCACGCCATGCGGCTTGGTGTCGCTGATGACGGCGCCCTGGAAGGCGTATTTGCCGTTGCCGGTGTCGACGAGACTGTCGGGCGTCGTGCGGCCGGTCTCCATCGACAGGCCGGCGATGAAAGGCTTCATCGTCGAGCCGGGCTCGAAGACGTCGGTCAGTGCGCGGTTGCGCAGCTGCTCGCCGGACAGGTTCTGGCGGTTGCCCGGGTCATAGCTCGGGAAGTTGGCCAGGGCCAGCACCTCGCCGGTCTGCGCATCCAGCACGACGACGGAGCCGGCCTTGGCCTTGTTCTCCGCCACCGCGTCGCGTATGCGCTGGTAGGCGAAGAACTGCACCTTGGAGTCGACAGACAGGTCGATGTCGTGGCCGTTGGCGGCGGGCACGACGTCGCCGATGTCCTCGACGACACGGCCCAGGCGGTCGCGCACGACCGAGCGCGAGCCGTCGCGACCCTGCAGCTCCTTCTGGAAGGCCAGCTCGATGCCTTCCTGGCCGCGGTCCTCGGCGCCGGTGAAGCCGACGACGTGCGCCGCGGCCTCGCCCTCGGGGTATTTGCGGCGGTATTCGCGGTCCTGGAACACACCCTTCAGACCGATGGCCTTCACGCGTGCGGCGGTCTCGTCGTCGGCCAGGCGCTTGAGCCAGACGAAGCGGGTCTCGGGGTTGAGCTTGGCCTCCAGCTCCTTGTTCGACAGGCCCAGGGCCTTGGCCAGCGCGCGGCGCTTGTCGGCGTCGGCATCGACTTCCTTGGGGATGGCCCAGATCGACGGCACGGCCACGCTCGCGGCCAGCACCTGGCCGGTGCGGTCGTTGATGCGGCCGCGGCTGGCCGGCAGCTCCAGCGTGTGGGCGTAACGGGCCTCGCCCTGCTTCTGGAAAAAGTCGGTGTTCAGCACCTGCACCCAGACGGCTCGCGTGAGCAGGCCCAGGAAGGCCAGGCCGACGAGAGCGACCAGGAAGCGCGAGCGCCAGGGCGGCGTCTTGGACGCCAGCAGCGGACTGGTGGAATAGCTGACGCCACGACCCGAGCCGAGGGCGCGTGCGCCGGACTTGTTGGCCTTGCTCACTGGGCAACTCCCGACGCCACCACGGCCGGGCTGATGACGCGCATGCCCAGGCGCTCCCGAGCCACCTGTTCGACGCGCAAGTTGGTCGCCTGCGCATGGCGCTCGGCGGCCAGGCGTTCGGCATCGGCAGCCAGGCGCTGACCCTCGGCCTTGGCCTTGTCGCGCTCGGCGAACAGGCGGCGCGACTCGTAGGCGCTGTGCACCAGCACAACGCCACTGGCCAGCACGGCGAGGATGAGGATGAAGTTGAGCTTGGCCACGTCAGCGCCGCCCGGCAGCCCGAAGGCGCGGACGCACCCCCTCGGGGGGCAGTGAACGAAGAGAGCGTGGGGGCTTCATATCAGCGCCTGGAGGTGACGGGCGGCAGCGGCGCCTCGGTGCGCTCCGCCACCCGCAACACGGCCGAGCGTGAGCGCGGATTGGCAGCCACCTCGGCGTCACTGGGCTTGACGCGGCCCAGCGCATTCAGGATCAGCGGCGCGGCTTCGGCGAAAGGCGCGCGGCGGTCGAACACGGCCTTGCTGCGCTCGGCGATGAAGGTCTTGACGCGCCGGTCTTCCAGCGAATGGAAACTGATGACGGAGAGTCGGCCGCCGGCGCGAAGCAGGCGCAAAGCGGCGTTCAGGCCCTGCTCAAGCTCCTCAAGCTCGCCATTGACATGAATCCGAAGGGCTTGAAAGGTGCGGGTCGCCGGGTCTTGGCCGGGCTCGCGGGTCTTGACCGTGCGAGCCACGAGTTCGCGCAGCTCGTCGGTGCGCGTGAGCGGCGTGCCGGCTTCCCGGCAAGCAACAACCGCCTTTGCAATCTGTGAAGCAAACCGTTCTTCGCCATAGTCTCGAATCACTCGTGCAATGTCGCGCTCGTCGCCACGGGCCAGGAAGTCCGCCGCGCTCTGGCCGCGCGTCGTGTCCATGCGCATGTCCAGCGGGCCGTTGAAGCGAAAGCTGAAGCCGCGCTCCGGGTTGTCGATCTGAGGGCTGGACACACCCAGGTCCAGCAGCACACCATCCACCTGATGAACACCCAGCGCTGCCAGTTGCTCGGCCATGTCGGCAAAGGCGCTGTGGACGATGGAGAAGCGCGGGTCGGTGATGGCCGCCGCGGCGGCAATCGCCTCGGGGTCGCGGTCGATGGCGATGAGGCGACCTTCGGGCGCCAGCCGGGCCAGCAGCGCGCGCGAATGGCCGCCGCGGCCAAAGGTGCCGTCCACGTAGACGCCGTCGGGCCGCGCGAGCACGCCGTCGACCGCCTCATTCAGCAGCACGGTGGTGTGGCTGAACTGGGCGCTCTCGTTCATCTCGGCGCCCATCAGAAGCTGAAGTCCTTGAGCGCGTCGGGCAGCGGGCCGGCCATCACTTCGGCCTCGTGGGCGGCATGGGCTTCGGCATCCCAGAGCTCGAAGTGGCTGCCCATGCCCAGCAGCATCACGTCGTTCTTCAGCCCGGCGCTCTTGCGCAGCTCGGGCGAGACCAGCACGCGCGACGCCGAATCGATGTCGACGTCCATCGCGTTACCGAGGAAAACACGCTTCCAGCCCGAAGCCGACATCGGCAGGGCGGCGACCTTGTCGCGGAACAGCTCCCAGGTCGGGCGCGGAAACAGCATCAGGCAGCCATCGGGGTGCTTGGTGACGGTCAGGCGCCCCTGGCAGATCAGCTGCAGCACCTCCCGGTGTCGGCTGGGCACACTCAGGCGGCCCTTGGCATCTAAGGCCAAGTTGGAGGCACCCTGAAAGACGATTTCCGACACTTTTCACCACGAAACGACACTTCCTCCCACTTTAAGGGCCAGACCCCACCCGGTCAAGGGTCGGCACAAGTTTTTTCAATGAAATCAAGCACTTAGCAAGCGCTGTTAATTTATACAGCGCCAGTAAAAAATCTTGTTAATAAATAAGGACTTGCCTGGATATTGAGAAGTGCTGCTTGAAGTGATGGGCGTTTGCGATGTGGCGTTTGCCCCAAGGTTGAATCGCCCGCCCCAGGGCCACCGTCGCAAGCCATGTCTGACAGGGTTTTGCCGCACAAATCACGGCAAGCCTCGCCGGCTGGCCGCTCAGAATGCACTCGCCCCGTGTGATTTCTGCTGAAATTTCATGCTGTTTCAGCCCCTTCAGCCAAGAACTCAAACCGGGGGCTTCCACCAAATATCAAAACCGAGGCAGCCCCCAATGAATTTCTTGTCCCATATGCGCATCGGACAGCGCCTCGCGGCGGGCTTTGCCGTCGTGATCGCCTGCCTGATGACGATGGCCGGCCTGGGCTATTTCGGCATTCAGACCCTCAACGGCGAGATCAGCCAGTTACTGAGCACCGACTACAAGGCCGTGGCCCTGGCCAACAAGGCCAAGGGCGAACTGGGCGACGCCGTGCGCGGCATGATGACGACGCTCATCATGAGCGGCGAAGAACAGATCAAGAAGGAGCTGGACACGGTTGCCGCCCAGATGGCCGCGCATGAAAAGACCATGGCCGAGCTGGAGCCACTGCTGACCGACGAGGCCAGCCAGGAGCAGCTCAAGGCGGTCAAGGAAGCCCGCGCCAAGTTCCTGCCGGCCCAGGCGTCGTTCGTGAAGACAGTGGCGTCCGGCGATACCGAAGGCGCGCCGCTGAAGTTCCAGTTCTCGGTGCGCGCGGCCCAGGTCAAGTACATGACCGCGCTGGAGAAACTGGTCGAGGCTCGCAACGCCGGCATGGATGCGGCCGGTGAGAAGTCCAACCGCGTGGCCAACAAGACAGCCCTGCTGCTGCTCGGCCTGGCCGTGGCCGCCATCGCCGCCAGCGTGCTGACCGGTGTGTTGATCACGCGTGGCATCGTCAACCCGCTGCGCGGCGCGGTCGCTGTGGCACGCAAGGTGGCGTCGGGCAACCTGACCAGCGAGATCGAGGTGCGCAGCCGCGACGAGACCGGCGAGCTGCTGCAGGCCCTGCATGACATGAACGAGAGCCTCAAGGGCATCGTCGGCCGCGTGCGCGAGGGCACCGAGTCCATCGCCTCGGCGTCCAGCGAGATCGCCAGCGGCAATATGGACCTGTCGGTGCGCACCGAGGCCCAGGCCGCATCGCTGGAGCAGACACTGTCGGCCATGAAGACGCTGACCGACGCGGTGCAGCAGAACGCGCAGAACGCCCAACAGGCCAATCAGCTGGCCAAGGCCGCCTCGCAGGTCGCCGGCGAAGGCGGTGCCGTGGTGGCCAAGGTCGTGACGACCATGGGCAGCATCGACGCATCAAGCAAGAAGATCGTCGACATCATCAGCGTCATCGACGGCATCGCCTTTCAGACCAACATCCTGGCCCTGAACGCCGCTGTGGAGGCCGCGCGGGCCGGCGAGCAGGGCCGCGGTTTTGCCGTCGTGGCTGGCGAGGTGCGGTCTCTCGCCGGCCGCAGCGCCGACGCGGCCAAGGAGATCAAGCGCCTCATCAGCGATTCGGTCGAGAAGGTGGCCCAGGGCAGCCAGCTCGTCGCACAGGCGGGCAACACCATGCAGGGCGTGGTGGCAAGCGTGCAACGCATGACGGACATCATGGGCGAGATCACCCATGCCAGCGCCGAGCAGAGTTCCGGCATCGAGCGCGTCACGCATACCATCCATGACATGGACAAGAGCACGCAGCAGAACGCCGCACTGGTGGAAGAAGCCGCCGCTGCCGCCGACTCGCTGCGCGATCAGGCCCATGGTCTCGAGGAGGTCGTCAGCCTCTTCAAGCTCGAGGCGGCGCGCTGAAGGCGCGATCATCCCCATCCTCAAAAGATCAGGAGACTGCATGAAGACGAACAACGCCAGCCGATGGATTGCCGGCTTGGGCCTCGCCCTCGGCCTGGGCGGCGCGGCGCAAGCCATCGAAGTGGCCGGCCTCAAGTTCGACGACACCGTCAAGGTCGCCGGCAAGGAATTGAAGGTCAACGGCGCTGGGGTGCGCGTGCGCATCGTGGTCAAGGTCTATGCCCTGGTGCTTTACCTGCCCGAGAAGAAGGACACGACGGCCGGCGTGCTGGACACCCAGGGCCCGCGCCGCTTCAGCCTCGGCCTGCTGCGCGAGGTGACCGGTGACGACCTGGGCCAGGCCTTCATGGCTGGCATCACGGCCAACACCGACAAGGCCGAGCGCTCCAAGTTCGTCAACCAGCTGGCCCAATTCGGCGAGGCCTTCGTCAACATCCCGCAGGGCAAGAAGGGTGACGTCATCACCGTGGACTGGATTCCGGACACCGGCACCGTCATGGCCCTGAACGGCAAGCCGATCGGCGAGCCGATGAAGGACGTCAATTTCTACAATGCCATCCTGAAGATCTGGCTGGGCGACAAGCCCGTCGACTCTTCGCTCAAGCCCGCCCTGCTGGGCAAGGGCTGACGCTCGTGCACCACGAAACGCGCCACGTCGCCACGCGTCGTGGCGCGTTTCGCTTTGGACTCGCCAATCTCATGGCAGCATGAGCGCCGCCCGGCCGCCCGAAGGCGCTCAGCTCCCGCTTGGCGGGACAGCGCACCGCGCCAAGGGTGCACCAATGAGTTCATCTTGAGCCGCAAGCCCTCGTCATCGCTCTTTGCCGCCCTGGCTCTTGGCGCCAGCATCGGCTTGCTGCTGCCGGCCCTCATCGTCGGCGGCCTCTTCATCGGCCTGCGCGAATCCAAGGTCGCCGAGCAGGCGCTGCAGCGCGACCTCGACGCCAAGCTCGACGTGCTGGCCAGCAGCTTGCCCGAGCTGCTGTGGAACCTGGACGCTGTGGCCGCACGGGAGGTGGTGTCGGCCATCGTCAAGTCGCCCGAGGTCGTGCGCGTCAGCGTCAGCGACGCGTCCCAGGGCCTGCCCTTTATCGAGAACCACCTGCCCGAGCGGCGCCTGGGCCAGACGCTGACCGGCGAGCGCGACATCCTGCGCGGCGCCACGCGCATCGGCCACATCCAGATCGAGATCGACGACCACCTCAGCACGACGGCCGTGCTGCGCCAGCGCTGGCTCTATGGCGCGACCGTCGGCGGCCAGCTGCTGGCCTCGCTGGCCCTGGTGCTGTGGCTGTTGAACTCGCGCCTGTTCCGCCCGCTGCGCGAGCTGGGCGACTTCGCCAACGACCTCGCCGAGGGCCGCTTCAATGCCAAGCTGGAGCACACCCGCCAGGACGAGATCGGCCTGCTCGGCGGCCACCTCGAGCACATGCGCGACGCACTGCAGCAGCAGTTCGACGCCCAGCGCAATCTCATCGAGCGCCTGCGCGGCATGGCCGAGACGGTGCCCGGCGTCGTCTATCAGCTGCGTCTGGCCGTCAACGGCGAGTTCTCGTTCGCCTATGTCAGCGAGGCGGTGCGCGAATACTTCCTGCTCGGCAGCGCCGAGCTGAGCCGCAGCGCGACGCCCTGGTTCGAGCGCATCCACCCCGACGACCGCGCCGCCGTGCGCGAGAGCCTGCTGGCCTCGGCGCGCAACCTCAGCCCCTGGCAGCAGGAGTTCCGCACGCCGCAGGCGGACGGCAGCGAGCGCTGGATCTACGGCAATGCCATCGCCCAGCGCGAGGCCGACGGCAGCGTGTTGTGGCACGGCTTCCTGACCGACATCTCACGCCAGCGCCGCGACGCGCTGGAGCTGGAGCGCTACCGCCATCATCTCGAGGAACTCGTCGAGGCGCGCACTGCCGAGCTGGCGGAAGCTACGCAGGCCGCCCAGGCCGCGAGCCTGGCCAAGAGCGCCTTCCTGGCCAACATGAGCCACGAGATCCGCACGCCGATGAATGCCATCATCGGCCTGACTTATCTGGCCCAGAGCGACACCATCGAGCCCGAGCAGCAGCAGCGTCTGCAGAAGGTCGCCAATGCGGCCGAGCACCTGCTCAGCGTCATCAACAACGTACTGGATTTCTCCAAGATCGAGGCTGGCAAGGTGAGGCTGGAGCAGCGCGAATTCACGGTCGGCGAGGTGCTGGACAACATCGCCAACATGACGACCCAGGCCGCCGCGGCCAAGCGGCTGCGTGTCGAGACCGACGTTGCGCCGGAGCTGGGCGGCCGCGTGCTGATCGGCGACCCGCAGCGCATCTCCGAAGTGCTGCTGAACTTCGCCGGCAATGCGGTCAAGTTCACCGACAGCGGGTTCGTGCGCCTGGCCGCGCGGCTCGACGAGACCCAGCCAGGCCCGGCGCTGGCACTGCGCTTCGAGGTGCAGGACAGCGGGATCGGCATTGCGAACGATGCGCAGGCGCGGCTGTTCCGCGACTTCGAGCAGGCCGACAGTTCCACGACGCGGCGCTATGGCGGCACCGGCCTGGGCCTGGCAATCTGCCGGCGCCTGGCCCACTTGATGGGCGGCCATGTCGGCGTCGACAGCACCTTGAACCGCGGCAGCACGTTCTGGTTCACCCTGCCCGTCGAGGCCGGCAGCCAGGCGCCGGCGCCGCCGGTAGCGGCCCCACGGCCGCATTCAGCGCGAGAACGGCTTGCCGAGCTGGCACGAGCCCAGCCGCGCCGTCTGCTGCTGGCCGAGGACAACCCCGTCAACCAGGAGGTGGCCGTCGCCCTCATCGGCAGTGCCGGCCTGGCGGTGGATGTGGCTGCCGATGGGCAGCAGGCCGTCGACATGGTCAAGGCCGGTGACTACGCCCTGGTGCTGATGGACGTGCAGATGCCCGTCATGGATGGCCTGGACGCAACGCGCGCCATCCGCCGCCTGCCCCAAGGCGCCGAGCTCCCCATCCTCGCCATGACGGCCAATGCCTTCGATGACGAGCGCCAGCGCTGCCTGGACGCCGGCATGGACGACCACGTCGCCAAGCCGGTCGTCGCCGAGCAGCTGTTCGCGACGCTGCACGACTGGCTGTCTGGGGTGAGACGTGTGACCCCTCGCCCAGTCGCACCCCGCTGAACGCGGCTGCACCTGGTCGGTCCCCCGAGGGGACGGCGATGCTTGCGGCATTGAGCCGCAAGCACATCGCCCAAGCGGGCCGGCTCGGTGAACTGGAGTCGGACACAAGCAGTCCCTGCGGACTGCTTGTGCCTACGGAAGGCCATGAGCCTCTGGCTCATGGCAGGCCCAGCGCTCGGCCCGAAGACCGTTACTGGGATTCTTTGATGAGCCGCCCCGAGCCGGCCTGCAGCGGCCGCGCATTCATCGGGTAGAGCTTGGCGAAGATGCCGAGCTGCTGGGCCGTCATGGTGACGGGCTGGCGCAGCACCATCCACAGCACGCCTTCGCTGCAGGGCGGCGTCGTCAGCGAACCCATGTAGGTGTAGTAGCCGCGCTCGGCGGGCAGCAACTGGTTCAGGTCGATCTGCACCTGGGCTTGCAAGGCCTCGCCCTTTTCCAGTGGCAGGTTGGCCCAGACCGTCTGGATCACCGGCTGGGGCTTGTTGTCGGGCCCGCGCTCCAGCAGCACGGCGACGACGGCGAGCTTGCCTTGCGCATCCTTGTGTACCAAGTGGGCCACCATGTCGGATTGCTTGCCGTTGACGCGCTCTTCGCTCGGGCGGTGGAAGTGGAACTGCACGAGTTCATAGCGCCGGCCCATGACGGTCAGGCCGTTGCCGGCGCCGACATTGACCTGGATGGTGTGGCCGTTGTCCTGCACCGAAAAGCTGCTGGTGCGGTAGTCGAAGCTGATCTTCTCCAACTCGACGGCGATGCCCTCGCGGATGTCGATGGGGCTCTGGCGCGTGCCGACGGCGCACAGCTTGTTCTCCGGCGCCAGCTCGGCCCAGCGCTCGGGGCCGATGTCGCCGGTGTAGCCCCAATGCGTCGGCTTGGCGGCCTCGGCCTTGCCCGGCTTGACGGGTTTGGCCGCCGGCTTGGCGGTGGCCGTGCCCTCGGGCTTGGTGGACAGGCGGTCCGCCAGGCGCTGGCGCAGCACCTCCACGGGTTCCTTGGGTTCCTCTGCCTGCGCAGCCGCACAGGCGGCCAGCAGCGCGGTGATCAGCCAGCGCTTTTTCATCATGTCGGTGATTTCGGCAAGCGGCCGCCAGGCTTGAGTCACGATCAGGCCGCAACGGAGCGCCTGACGCCGTACCAGGCCACCAGGCCGACCATCATCAGCCCCGCCGACGTGAGGGCCAGCGCCACGGTCGAGTGCATGACCAGCGGCACCAGCACACCAGCCACCAGGCCATTGGCCGCCGAGCCGATGCAGGCCTGCAGCGACGAAGCCATGCCGCGGCGCTCGGGCACCTGGTCCAGCACCAGCAGCGTGACGACGGGCACCATCAGCGCCCAGCCGAAGGCGAACAGGCCGACCATGGGCAAGGCCCAGAAGGGGCTCAGCGGCGCGAACAGGTTGAGCAGCACGTTGGTGATCGACACGGCCACCATGATGCGAAAGCCCCGCATGATCTGGCGCTTCGGGCCCATCTTGCCCGCCAGCCGGCCGCTGACCGCGGCGCCAGCCATGATGCCGCCGATGGAGCACAGGAAGAACCAGAAAAACTGCTGCGGCGCGAAGTGCAGGTGTTCACCCAGGAACACCGGCGTGGCCAGCACGTAGAGAAACATGCCGTTGAACGGGATGCCGCTGGCCAGCACCAGCATCATGAACTTCGGGCTGCTGCACAGCCGCCAGTACTCGCGCATCAGTGCGCCGACGTGGAAGGGCTGCACCAGGTTCGCGTGCAGCGTCTCGGGCAGCAGCCGCCAGTTGGATACCAGCAGGGCAGCGCCCACGGCGGTCAGGAACCAGAAGATGGAGTGCCAGTCGGCGTGCACGAACAGGAAGCCGCCCACCATGGGCGCGATGGCCGGTGCCACACCGAAGAAAAGTGTCACCTGCGACATCACCCGCTGCGCATCCGCCGGTGGGAACATGTCGCGGATGATGGCCCGCGACACGACGATGCCGGCGCCGGCCGACATGCCCTGCACCGTCCGCCAGAACACCAGCTGGCCGATCGAGCCCGCCACCGCGCAGCCAACGCTGGCCGCCGTGAAGACGCCCAGGCCGATCAGCACGACGGGGCGGCGGCCGAAGCAGTCCGACAGCGCGCCGTGGAAGAGGTTCATGAAGGCGAAGCCCAGCAGATAGGCGGACAGCGTCTGCTGCATCTGCACCGGGGTCGCATCCAGCGCCGCGGCAATGCCGGCAAAGGCCGGCAGATAGGTGTCGATGGAGAAGGGGCCCACCATGGCCAAACAGGCCAACAGCACGGACAGGGCCCAGCGAGGCGCGCGCCACAGGCGGCTGGCTTCGGGATTCATGCGCGGCAGTCTATCGAGCCGGGGCCGTTCAGCCGAAAGAAAGAGGCAAGAAAAGAGTGAAGCAAGCCGATAGGCCGGATTCTGTGCGCCGCCCTCCCCTTGCGGTTCGGACGGCGTGACCGCCATTCCTCTGGGCCGAGCATCACTGCCCGGCTCGGTGCCACCTACCCGCCAGCTCTGCGAGCCGCATCAACGCTGGCCTACTTGGTGTTGCTGCGCGTAGAGATTGCCCGTTTCACCTCTGCCGGGCAGAGCCCGGCAGAGGTGCTATGCGGCTCGCGCTTGCGCGCGAGGGTGCGAGGCTTTCGCCTCGCCCCAACGCCAGCTTGCGCTGGCGCCGCATAGACCACCCATCGGGGTGTCCCAGCAGAACTCGTCTCTGTTGCTCTGATCCTCGGCTTTCGCCGGGCAGCCGTTAGCTGCTACGCCGCTCTATGCAGTCCGGACCTTCCTCCAGGGCCATGTTTCCATGCTTGCCCCAGCGGCGGTCTGGCTTGCTTCACGGGAGCGAGTATCGCAGCCGCGGGCATGTGGTTTGCCTGAGGCCACGTCCACTACCGAGATTCCGTCATGACTTCACCCGTGAGAACCGGCCAGGCGCAGATCATGGGCCGCCAGGAGTTCGGCGAGCGCTTCCGGCAGCGCTTCGTCGACCCGGCCTACGGCGCCGAGCGCGACGCATTGGGTCGGCTGGAGCAGATTGCCTGGGAGGCCTTCGAGGAAGGCCGCAAGGCCCCGATCACCGTCAAGGCCGGTGCGGGCTTTGCCGATCCCGACTACGACCTGTCGCGCGAATGGCGCGACCTGCACCTGCGGCTGAAGGAGGCTCAGGACGCCTGGGCCAGCTCATCATCGCGCGTCCTCGTCATCAACGCCTCGCCGCGCAACGACGGCAGCTGCCCCGGTGAGATGTCCAAGACCTGGCGCATGACACAGATCGCCCGCACCGCCTGCGAGGCCGAAGGCATTGCCGTGGAAGTGCTGGACCTGAGCCGGTTGACGTCGGATTACGACCGCCACATCCACCCCTGCAAGGGCTGCGTGTCCACCGCGATGCCGCTGTGCCACTGGCCCTGCAGCTGCTACCCCAACCACGCCACCGGGCAGACCAATGACTGGATGGCCGAGATCTACGAGCATTGGGTGCGCGCCCACGGCGTGCTGCTGTTGACGCCGGTGCACTGGTACCAGGCCACCAGCCCGCTGAAACTGATGATGGACCGCCTCGTTTGCGCCGACGGCGGCAACCCCGACCCGACCTCCACCCAGGGCAAGAAGCCCGAACTGGCGCGCGAGATGGAGCTCAAGGGCTGGGACTACCCCAAGCACCTCGCTGGTCGCGTCTACGGCCTCGTCGTGCACGGCGACGTCGCCGGCATCGACGGCACGCGTCGTGCACTGTCGGACTGGCTGGACTGGATGGGCCTGGTCGACGCCGGATTCGGCGCGCGGTTGGACCGCTACATCGGCTACTACGAGCCCTATGCAACCAGCCATGACGCTCTGGACAAGGACACCGACGTGCAGGAAGAGGTCAAGCGTGCCGCGCGCGCGGTGGCGCTCAGCGTTGGCCTGATGCGCGACGGGCACATAAAGCATGGCGACGAAGGCCTGCCCAAGCCACGCACCAAGTGAGCTGGCACACTGCTCCGATTCGCAGAAATGGAGCCCTCGATGAAAGCCGCCAGCATCCTCGACACCATCGGCAACACGCCGCACATCCGCCTGCAGCGCCTGTTCAGCGGCGCCGAGGTGTGGGTCAAGTCCGAGCGCAGCAACCCGGGCGGCTCCATCAAGGACCGCATCGCGCTGTCGATGATCGAGGACGCCGAAGCGCAGGGCCTGCTCAAGCCCGGCGGCACCATCATCGAGCCGACCTCGGGCAACACCGGCGTCGGGCTGGCCATGGTGGCAGCGGTGAAGGGCTACAAGCTCATCCTCGTCATGCCGGACAGCATGAGCATCGAGCGCCGCCGCCTGATGCTGGCGTATGGCGCGAGCTTTGACCTGACGCCGCGCGAGAAGGGCATGAAGGGCGCCATCGCCCGCGCCCGTGAGCTGCTAGAGCAGCACCCCGGCTCCTGGATGCCGCAGCAGTTCGAGAACGCCGCCAACCCGGCCATCCACGTCAAGGCAACGGCACAGGAAATCCTGCGCGACTTCCCTGAAGGCCTGGACGCGCTGATCACCGGCGTCGGCACCGGCGGCCACATCACCGGTTGCGCTCAGGTGCTCAAGGCCGCCTGGCCCCAACTCAAGGTCTACGCGGTGGAACCCAGCGCCTCACCGGTCATCAGCGGCGGCCAGCCCAGCCCGCATCCCATCCAGGGAATCGGCGCGGGCTTCATCCCGGCGGTGCTGGACACGGCGCTGCTGGACGGCGTCATCCAGGTCGAGGCCGAGGCCGCACGCGAATACGCCCGCCGCTGCGCCCGCGAGGAAGGCCTGCTCGTCGGCATCTCCAGCGGCGCCACGCTGGCCGCCATCGCGCAGAAGCTGCCCGAGTTGCCGGCGAATGCACGTGTGCTCGGCTTCAACTACGACACCGGCGAGCGCTACCTCTCGGTCGACGGCTTCCTGCCACAGACCTGAGCGCAGCGCCTCACTCGCCGGCGCCGACGTCGTCGTCGACGGCGCCCTCGTTGTCCTTGCGCGCCTGCCTGGCCAGTTCGGCCTTCAGCGGCTTCAGCGAATCGATCAGCGTCTCAGGCGGCTGCGGCGACACGAGGCGCAGCGCCGGCGGCGGCAGGCTGGCCAGGTAGGGCGGGCCGAAGACGTATTGCTGTTCCTGGCGGCTGCCCACCTGCAGGCCCAGGAAGAGCAGCAGCAGGGCCGCAATGCCGCCGTTCAGGATGCGCCGCGCGCCCGGCCAGACCAGGCCGGCATGCCAGGCAACCAACGCCGCAGCGGCCACCGGCGTGGCCAGCGACTCCACCACCATCAGGCGCGGCCACGAGAAGGCATAGGCCACCGCCGGCAGCAGCCACTCCAGAACCTGCAGCGTGACGATGACAACCAGGGCACGGCGCAGATGCGTCGTGAACGGGAAGCGATGATGAAAGAGCTGGCTGGCCAGCGACCACAGCCCGGCCCAGCCGAGTACGAAGGCCAGCGGCCCGAGCAACGGCGAGGCGTAGTCGATCCAGCGCGCGTCCGGGTCGACGGCGCTCCAGCGGTCCAGCCACTGGAAGAACACCAGAGAAAGCAGCAGCAGCGGCAGCAGAGCCCAGTGGCGCACCGGATGGATCACCATCAAATGCTCGGGCGCCAGCGCGTCGGCGCTGGTGCGCAGGCGCAGCAAGCAGCTCGCGAGTTGGAAGGCGCCGCCTTCGGGCAGCGTGGCCTCCTCGCCCGCGGCCAGGCGCTTGCCGGCGACGCTGCCGCCATTGCGGCTGTCCAGCAGCCTGAGATTGACACCACCGCCGGGGGCGAGTTGCAGCTCGGCATGTTCCGCGGCGAGGTGGCCGTCGTCCAGCACGATGTCGCAGGCCGGCGAGCGGCCGATGCGCACCGGCCAGTGCGTCACGCGCTGCACCAGGGTCGCGCGGCCGTCGCGGCCCAGCAGTTCGACGACTGCGGCGTCAGGGATGGCAGGCATCACTTGGCTTTGCTGTTCGTCCACGCGAAGCCCTCCAGGTAATGCGCCGCCAGCTTGAGCGCGTTGTCGAAGCTGATGCCGCGGGCGTCGAAGCGGCCCAGCGCGCCTTCGGTGGGTGAGTCCACCGTCGTCACGAGCACGCTGAGGTCGTGCAGGCCGTCCAGCTTGCGGTAGGCGCGCAGGCAAACGACGGCTCGCAGCGGTAGTCCATCACGATCGACGAACTGCTCCTTGCAGTACGGCGCGGTGCGCGACTTGTCGGCGCTCCCCAGGCGCTCGTTGCGAAAGCTCCCCGTGTACTGGCGCGCAAAGCGCAGCGCCCCGAGCTTGCTGCCGTCATAGGCCTCATGGGACATGTCCAGCCAGCCCGTCTGCAGATTGCCGCTGACGAAGAGGGCGTGGTCCATGCGGCACTGCGAGCGTTCGAAGTCCAGGCCCTTGGTATCGGCCGAGGTGCCCCGCCCCCAGCAGCGCATGAAGTCCTGCTTGGGCACGGGCAGGCGGTAGCGGTCGTGATTGGCGCTCTCCCACGGTGCGGCCAGGAAGCGCGTGACGAGCTCGTCCTGGTAGCGCGTCAACTGGTCGCGCAGCCGGCCCCAGGCCGCCGTGCGGATGGGTTTGGCGGCGAGGCTGCGCTTGACCAGGCTCTCGGCGAACTCGCCGGGCACGAGGAAGCTGACCTGTTGGGCGAACAGCAGCGTCGACACATTGACGCCGACGACCAGGCCGTCCTCGTCCAGCACCGGGCCGCCGCTCATGCCGGGGTTGATGCCGCCGGCGTAATAGATCAGCGGGTCGAAGCTGCGCTCCACCAGGCCGTTGTAATTGCCCTCGACGACGGCGAAGGCCACGTCGTGCGGGTTGCCCATGGAATAGATGCGCTCGCCCTTGGCCAGCGGCTGGTTCTGCGGGCGGAAGGTCAGCGCGCCGCGGCCCTTGAGCCCACCGCCCTTGCCGTCGTCGACGGCACGCAGCAGCGCGAGGTCTCGGCGGGCGTCGAAGTCCAGCAGCTCCAGCGCCCCGCCCTGGCCGTCAGTCGTCGCGTAACGCAGCCGGTAGCTGTCGGGCTCCAGCGCGAACTGGCTGATGACGTGGTAGTTCGTGACGACATGGCCGTCGTCGCTGACGAGGAAGCCCGAGCCGACCGAGGCCTGGCTGTCCTGGGTCTTGAGCAGCGTGCGGATCTGCAGCAGCTGGCCCTTGCTGCGCTCATACAGGCGCCGGGCGCTGGCGGACACGGTGGGGGGCTGCGCCTGTGGCTGCTGCGGATTGGGCGCGGTGGCGGGCGCGGGCGGCGGCGATTGCGCAGCAGCGGCAAGGGCCAGGCCGGCGAACGCCGCACCCAGCAGGGACTTCAGACAGGACTTCAGCAAGCAGGACCTCCGGTGGAGGCCGCCGATGCTAGCCGCTTTGCGCACGACAGCCGCTCGTCACCGCGCAAGGCCCGTGAAGCATTCCGAATCATCCGTGGCCGAAGCGGACCTGGTTGGGCTGCTTGGCCGGCTGCAGCTGGAAGGCCTGCGGGTGCTTGCGGAACAGCTTGGTCGACGCTGCCGTCTTGGGCAGCAGGCCGGCCTCTTTCAGCGCCTTGGCCGCCACGCCGAGGTCATGCCATTGGCCATCGGCCAGCCTGGGCAGCAGGGCCAGGATGGCATTGATCTCCCGAGCGGCGGCAACGTTGGCGTCAACCGGGGCGGGTGTCGCGGCCGGCTTGGGTGCAGGCGCCGGCGCAGCCTTCGGCGCAGGTGCAGGTGCCGGCGTTGGCTTCGCAGCCGGCGCAGGGGCCGGGGCCGCGGCCTTGGCCGGCGCGGCTCTCTTCGCGGCTGGCCGGGGAGACGCGGTCTTCCTCGCCGGCTGGCGCTTGGCCGAAGGCTTGCCGCTGTCATGGGCCAGCTCGTTGAACTGGTCGTAGATGGCGATCACACCGTCGCCCGTCTTGCCATGTTGGCCAAAGCCGCGCAGCCAGGCGCCCTTCTCGCGCAGGCGCAGCACCAGCGGTGCAAAGTCGCTGTCCGACGACACCAGCACGATGACGTCGGGCTTCTCGGTGATGGCCAGTTCCATCGCGTCGACGGCCATGGCAATGTCGGTCGAGTTCTTGCCGATGGCGAGATTGACGATGGCGCGCAGGCCCAGGCGCTTCAGGAAGGACTGGTGGGTCTGCGCCTGCTCGGCGTTGCAGTACGCGCGGCGGATGTGGACGGCTTCATAGTCCTTGAAGGCCATCTGCAGGGCCTGCTCGATGACGTCGGTGGCGACGTTGTCGAAGTCGACGAGAAAAGCAACTTTCTTCATGCGATGAGTTTCCAGTTCAGGGTTTCGCCGCCGCGCAGGGGCTTCAACTGCGCTTCACCGAAGGGCACGGCGCTGGGCAGGGTCCAGGGCTCGCGTTTGAGAGTGACGGTGCCGGTGTTGCGAGGCAGTCCATAGAAGTCGGGGCCATGGTGGCCGGCAAAGGCGTCGAGCTTGTCGAGCGCACCAATGCCTTCGAAGGCCTCGGCATACAGCTCCAGCGCCGAGATGGCCGTGAAGCAGCCGGCGCCGCAGACCGAGTTTTCCTTCAGCTGGGCGGCGTGCGGCGCGCTGTCGGTGCCGAGGAAGAACTTCGGCAGGCCCGAGGCTACAGCCTTCAGCAGGGCCTGGCGGTGCTCCTCGCGCTTCAGCACGGGCAGGCAGTAGTAGTGCGGGCGCAGGCCGCCGGTGAAGATGGCGTTGCGGTTGTAGAGCAGATGCTGGGGCGTGATGGTGGCCGCCGTGAAGCGATCGCTCTCTAGCACGTACTGGGCCGCTTCCTTGGTCGTGATGTGCTCGAAAACGACCTTGAGCTCGGGCATGGCCGCGCGCAACGGCTTCATGACGCGCTCGACGAAGACGGCCTCGCGGTCGAAGACGTCGATGTCGCCGTCCGTCACCTCGCCGTGCACCAGGAAGAGCAGGCCCTCGCGCTGCATGGCTTCCAACGTCCTGTAGGTCTTGCGCAGGTCTGTCACGCCGGCGTCGCTGTTTGTCGTGGCACCGGCCGGATAGAGCTTGAGGGCGACGACGCCCGCACCCTTGGCACGCTTGATCTCGTCCGGCGGCGTGTTGTCCGTCAGGTACATCGTCATCAGCGGCTGGAAGTCCAGGCCCTCAGGCAACGCGGCCAGGATGCGCTCGCGGTAGGCCACCGCCTGGGCGGCCGTCGTGACCGGCGGGCGCAGATTCGGCATGACGATGGCGCGGGCGAACTGGCGCGCCGTGTAGGGCAGCACGCTGGCGAGCGCCGCCTCGTCGCGCAGATGCAAGTGCCAGTCGTCAGGCCGGGTGAGGGTGAGCTGTATGGGAGCTTGGGTCATAAAACCGGATTGTCGCCGCCGCACCCCGCCCGGTGCAGGCACACTGCGCATCTCATTGAAAGGAGCTTGCACCCCCTCATGAACACCCCAAAACGACTGGCCGGTACCCTGGTCCTGTTGGCGCTGTTTGGCGGCGCCCTGTTTTTTGCATTGCGCGCCAATGACGAAACCAAGCAGATCGCGCAGGAGCAGGCGGCCGTCACGAGCGCCGAGCCGCTCAAGGGCCTGATCGCCGTCGACGTGGAGGCGTTCTTCAAGGACGAGAGGGTGAGCAAGCTGCTGGCTGGCGCCAAGCTGCCGGTGCAGGTGGCCCGCGTGGGCAGCCGCGACATGGCGGCGAAGATCGGCGCGGCCGACCAGCCCGACTTCTTCATCGCCAGCGGCGTCGTCGCCGCCAACATGATTGCCGACGCCGCCCGCAAGGCCGGCAAGACGGCCACGCAGACCTCGCCCTTCCACACGCCGCTGGTCGTGGCGTCCTGGGAGCCGGTCGCCAAGATCCTGGCCGCCAACGGCATGGCCAAGGCGATGGCGCCCAAGGTCTACAGCCTGGACATGGAGAAGTTGACGCAGGCCATGCTGGCCAAGCAGCGCTGGCGCGATCTCAAAGGCAGCGGCGACTACGCCGTATCGCGCAGCGTGCTGGTGAGCACGACCGACATCCGCCGCAGCAACTCGGCCGCCATGTATCTGGCGCTGACTTCGGCGGCGCTGAACGGTGACGTGGTGGCCGACCGCACGGCAGCGCAGAAGTACGCGGCCCAGCTCGCCGAGCTGTTCAAGCGCCAGGGCTTCCAGGAGAACTACGTCAACGGCGCCTTCGACGACTACCTGTCCATCGGCATGGGCAAGACGCCGATGACCTTCATCTACGAGGCGCAGATGGTGGCCCAGGCCCAGAAAGGCGGCGTACGGCCCGAGATGGTGCTGATGTACCCGCAGCCCACCATCGTCAACAAATGGGTGCTGGTGGCGCTGAACGAGCGCGGCAAGCGGCTGGCCGAACTGCTGGCCACGAACAAGACGCTGCAGGCCGTGGCGCTGGAGCAGGGCTTCCGCACCGGCGACACGGCTGCCTTTGCCGAGGCTGCCAAGACCGCCGGCCTGGCCGTGGACGTGAAGCTGAACCAGGTCATCGACCCGCCGGGGTTCGACCTGATGTTTGAAATGATCGACATCGTCAGCCGGGAGATGAACCAGTGATGCGCCGTGCCCTACTGTTGTTGAGCTTCGCGCTGCTGGCCGCCTGCGGCAAGAAGCCTGAGCCCGCCGCGCCGACGGCGCCCGAAGCGCCCCAGAGCGCCGGCGCCACGCTGCAGGTGCTGGCCACCAGCGACCTGAAAGACATCGAGCCGCTGGCCGCACAGATCAAGGCCGCCACCGGCATCGACGTGCAGTTCCGCTTCGGCGGCACGATGGAGAGCACCCAGGAGGTGCTCAGCGGTGACAGCGCCGGCAAGCCCAAGCCCGACGTGGCCTGGTTCGCCAACGCCAAATACCTGCTCAGCGACGCGGCCGGCCAGGGCAAGGTCAAGCTGCAGGAAAAAATCATGCTGTCGCCCATGGCGGTAGGCGTCAGCAAGAGCGATGCGGCCAAGAACGGCTGGGACAAGCCCGACGCCAAGCTGACCTGGGTCGACATCACCCGTGCCGCCAAGCAAGGCAAGCTGCAGTACGCGCTGTCCAACCCGGCCACCAGCAACCAGGGCTTCATGGCCCTGCTGGGCGTGGTGGCCGCGGCCGGCGGCAAGGGCGAGGCGCTCTCCGCCGCCGATGTGGACCGTGGCGCGATTGCCGACTTCCTGAAGGGCTACAAGATCGTCGGTGACAACTCCACGTATCTCGCCGAGCAGTTCATCAAGCAGCAGGGCACTCGGGCCAACGCCTTCATCAACTACGAGAGCTGGCTGCTGAGCCTGAACGCCAGCGGCAAGCTGCGCGAGCCCCTGCACCTGATCTATCCGTACGAAGGTGTGGCCACGGCCGACTACCCGTTCATGCTGCTCAACGAGGCGCGTCGAGCCGACTACCTGAAGGTCGTCGAATACCTGAAGGGCGACACCGCCCAACTGTGGCTGGCACGCCAGACGCTGCGCCGCCCGATGCGCGCCGAAGTGGCCGCCCAGGTCGCCGACATCCTGCCGGCGCGCGGATTCCAGGTCGAGCTGCCCTTCTCGCCCGATCGCCAGCTGGCCGACGGCCTCATCGACGCCTACCTGAACGAGTTCCGCAAGCCTATTGCCAGCACCTTCGTGCTGGACACCAGCGGCAGCATGCAGGGCAAGCGCCGCGAGCAGCTCGTCGAGGCCATCCACTACCTGGCGGGCGCCGACGCATCGCTGACCGGCCGCGTCGCCAAGCTGACCAACCGCGAGCGGCTGTGGTTCCTGCCCTTCAGCGACCGGCCGCGCGAGCCGGTGGCCTTCGAGATCCCGGCCGGCAGCAAGGTGGCCAAGGGCGTGCTGCCGCAGGCCGACACCGAGGCCAAGCGCAATGAGCTCAAGCGTGTGCGCGACGCCGCCGACGAACTGAAGATGGCCGGCGGCACGGCCCTGTACGACGCGGTACTGGCCGGCCTGCAGCAGATGCTGGAGGAACGCAAGCGCAACCCCGACTACCAGTACTCGGTCGTCGCCTTCACCGACGGCAAGAGCAATATGGGCCGCCGCCTGGAAGACTTCAAACGCGCCTACGAGCAGCTGCCCGAGGACGTGCGCGGCATCCCCGTCTTCATGGTGCTGTTCGGCGAGGCCGACGCGGGCGACCTCAAGGCGCTGGTGGAGATCACCGGCGGCCGCGTCTTCGACGCGCGCAAGATGCCGCTGTATGCGGTGTTCAAGGACATCCGGGCGTATCAATGAGCGGGCTTCTCAGATGGCTGAACGCGCCAGCCAACTGGTGCGGCCTGCTGGCGGCGACCGCCGTGCTGGTGCTGAAGGGCCTGGGCTTTCTCGGCGGCTGGGGTTTGGGTGTCGCGGCGCTCGGCTATGCCGTCGGCCTGGTCGGCGGCGCGCTCTGGTGGGGCTGGCCCAGCACGCGCGAGGACGCCTGGGAAGCGCTGAACTTCGAGGACGAGGGCGACGCCCGCGAGGCCATGGGCCGGGCGCTGGCCGGTGTGCGCGGCCTGACGGAACACAACCCGGGCGGGCGCATTCCGGCGCCGCTGGCCCAGCGCATCAAGCAGCTCTGCCAGCGCCTCGAAGGCCTGCTCGACCAGTGGGAGCGCAGCAAGGGCCAGCTCAGCCTGCAGGAAACCTTCCACGCTCGCCACATCGCCATCAGCTATCTGCCGCAGGCGCTGAACACCTATCTCAGCATCCCGGCGCAGTTCGCCACCACCAAGCTGCTGGCCAATGGCAAGACGGCGCAGACCACCTTCGAGGGCGTGCTGGCCGAGCTGGAGACCAAGGTCGAGCAGCTCGGCGACGATCTCGCCTCGCAGGACGCCCAAGCCTTCCTGCGCCACAGTGAATTCCTGAACCAGAAGTTCGGCAGCAAGGACATCGCATGAACACCACGACCACGACAACCGCCGCTCCCACGTTCACGCTGACCCCGCCCGAGGTCATCACGCCGGTGCAACCGGCCGCCGCCGTCGAGGCCGTGCCGCTGAAGGCCGAGGTCAGCAGCCAGGTGGATGCGCAGGTGCAGCGCTTCATCGAGGCGCTGGAGAAGGAAGACCTGCACAGCGAGCCCTTCAAGGCCAAGCTGGACAGCGCCTTCCAGCTCGGCCGCCAGGAGATCAGCCTGGCCGCCGGGCTGATGCAGGGCAGCCTGATGCAGCGCAATTTCGTCGGCGCGACCGACACGCCGGCCTACAAGGCCATCGCGGCCATCCGCGGCCAACTCGACGAGCTCAACCCCGGCAAGGACGGCGACCTGCTGCAGCCGCGCAAGCTGCTCGGGATCATCCCCTTCGGCAACAAGCTGGAGGCCTATTTCCGCCGCTTCCAGTCCGCCAGTTCGCAGCTGCAGACGGCCATGACCCAGCTCTACGCGGCCAAGGACGACATCCAGAAGGACGTCATCGACGTCGAGGCCACGCGCAGCAAGCTTTGGGAGGCGATGCAGAAGCTCGCCGCCGCCGCGCGCTTTGCTCGTGTGTTGGACGAACGCTTGGCCACGCGCGTGCAGCAGCTGCAACCCACCGACCCGATGAAGGCCAAGGCACTCGAACAGGAAGTGCTGTTCTACGCCCGCCAGAACCTGGCCGACATCCAGACCCAGCAGGCCGTCTGCGTGAACGGCTACCTGGCGCTGGACGTGCTGAAGAAGACCGGCCGCGAGATGATGATTGGCTGCGATCGCGTCGCGACGACGGGCATGAGTGCCCTGGCCGTGGCCCAGACCGTGGCGCGCGCCACCGGCAACCAGATCGAGGTCATGCAGATGCTGCAGGGCGTCAACAAGACCATCGGCGACCTCATCAACCAGACCGGCACGGCGCTGAACCAGCATGTGGACGCGACCGCCGAGTTCTCGGCCAACCCCATGCTGGGCATCCAGCAGATCCAGTCCATGTTCGACCAGACCTTCCAGGCCATGGATGCGATGGACAACTTCCGCAGCAAGGCCATCGAGACCATGGGCACCAACAACAAGCTCATCCAGGAGCAGTTGCAGCGCTCGGAGGGCTATCTGGACCGCGTGCGCCAGCAGCAGGCCAAGGCGGCCGTGTCGGGCGCGGCGGCCATCGAAGGCCCGGTCAAGCTATAGGGAAGCGCTGAACAAGTCCTCACGCGCGGCGCATCCCTGCTTTGGGCGGTCTGCTGCGTTGCAAATCCTCGCCATAGCCAAGCTATGGCTGTGGTTTGCGCCTTGCAGCCCATCCCAAACCAGGGCGCGCCGCATCGCGGGACCTATTCAGCGCTCCCCTGGGCATCAAGCCGGTCGGCCAGCCGGCCCGCCAGCCAGTCCATGAACACGCGCACCCGGCGCGGCGTGTGGCGGCGCTGGCTGAGCACGAACCGCACGGGCAGCGGCGCGGCATCGAAACCTTCGAGCACCTGAACCAGAAGGCCGCCGGCCAGCAGATGCCGCACGCCCTGGAGGGGGAACTGCGCGACGCCGGCGCCTGCCACCGCCGCGGCCTGGTAGGCGTCGGTGTTGTTGACGGTGACGCGTGACGGCAGGGTCAGCGTGCGTTCCTGCCCGCTGGCGTCCACCCAGTCGAAGCGCGGGCGGCGGTCGGCCCAGCTCTGGCTGTAGTGCACCAGGTGGTGGCCCTGCGCGACCAGGTCGTCCGGCGTGGCCGGCGTGCCATGCGCGGCGAGGTAGCCGGGGCTGGCCACGTTGACCATGCGCATCTGCCCCAGCGGCCGCGCCACCAGCAGCGGGTCGTGCACGGCACCCACGCGCAGCACGCAGTCGAAGCCCTCTTCCACCAGGTCGACGCGGCGGTCGGTGCAGCTCAGCTCCACGGTCACGCCGGGGTGGGCGGCCAGGAATTCCGGCAGGGCCGGCAGCACGGCGTCCAGCGCCAGCCGCACCGGCATATCCACGCGCAGCCGGCCGCTGAGCTGCTGGTCCTGCTGGAACAGCGCCTCGATCTCGCCGGCGTCCGCCATCAGCGCGCGGGCCCGCTCCGCGAGCAATTCGCCATCCGACGTCAGGCTGACCCGCCGGGTGGTGCGCTGGAAGAGCCGCGTGCCGAGTTGCGCCTCCAGGTCGCGCACCACCTGGCTGACGCGGCCCTTGGGCAGGCCCAGCTCATCGGCAGCCCGGCTGAAATGGGCCAGTTCGGCCACCTGCAAAAAGACGCGCAGCGAAGCGAGGTCGAGATTGGATGTCATTCAAAGCACAGTCATTTCAGCTGCGGCGACTTTATCCACATCAGAACGAACAATAAATTTCACTCCGTCCACAAACCCCATCCTCTGACGGAGCTGATATGAGTTCTTCCCCCATCACCCTGATCACCGGCGGCAGCCGCGGCCTTGGCGCCCAGATGGCGCTGGCCCTGGCCCGCGACGGCCACGACATCGTGCTGACCTACCGTGAAGCCGCCGCAGCGGCGGATGCCGTCGTTGCACAAATCCAGGCCCTGGGCCGCCGCGCGCTGGCACTGCCGCTGGATGTGGCCGACCCGACAAGCTTCCCGGCCTTCGCCGAGCGCTTGGACGCGGGCCTGAAAGCCTGGGGCGCCAGCCAGCTCGGCGGCCTCATCAACAACGCCGGCGCCGGCGCGCATGCCAGCTTTGCCGAGACAACGCCGGCCCAGTTCGACGCGATGCTCGCCATCCACCTGAAAGGCCCCTTCTTCCTGACCCAGGCCCTGCTGCCCTTGCTGGCCGACGGCGCGAGCGTCCTCAACGTCTCCAGCGGCCTGGCCCGCTTCACCATCCCGGGCTATGCCGCCTACGCGGCCATGAAGGGGGCGGTGGAAGTGCTGACCCGTTACCAGGCCAAGGAGCTGGCGGCCCGCGGCATCCGCGTCAACACGCTGGCGCCGGGTGCGATCGCGACCGACTTCGGCGGCGGCGCGGTGCGCGACAACGCGGAGCTGAACCGCTTTGTCGCTTCGGTCACGGCGCTGGGCCGGGTCGGCGAGGCCGAGGACATCGGTGGCGCTGCGGCCGCGCTGATGCGCCCCGGTGCGGGATGGATCACCGGCCAGCGCATCGAAGCCTCGGGCGGCATGTTCCTTTGAATCAGCGCGTCGAGATGGCGCGGCGCGGCTAGGCGGCGCCGCGGCCCTGCTGGCTGGTGAAGTAGGCCACCTTGCGCGCGCGCATGACCTCGCCCAGAGGCCGGTGCGCCATCAACGCCTGCCAGGGGTCGAAGACACCGGCTTCGACGCGAGCGATGAAGTCGACGTCGGTCGACGGCGCTTCCAGCGTCAGCTCGGCCACGTCGACGAAGGGCGCGACGGACTCGGGCCATTCGACGGACGCGTCTTCCAGCGGCGTGCGCGCCTCGTCGACGAAGAACTGCAGCTGCAGCCGGTACTTCAACGGGCCGGCCGCCGCCTGGGCAGCGAGATCGCCCGCCCAGTCGCCGTTGACCTCGGTACGCGGCTTCAGCCCGGCGGGCGGCAGCAGGCGCAGCTTGACGGCGGCGGGGCCGCAGCTGATGGGCAGCGTGCTGGCAAAGGCCTCGGTCGCGAACCCCGTGAAAGGCTTGCCGGCCGTCGCGGCCAGCTTCTTGAGCTGCTTGAAGCCGCCTATGAAGCCGAAGGTCTTGAACATCCAGCCGATCACGGCGCCCGGGCTGCGGCCGGCTGCCTCGACGAGACCGAAGAAATGGCGGCTGTCGGGAAACGCAAAGGCCGTCTGGTTGATCAGCGACAGGTCCTGGTGATCGGTGCGGCCGCCGAGGGCCGCCTCACCATCGACGCCGAAGACCCGCATCGCAAAGCCGCGGATGTCGGGCCGGCGGTTGCTCTGCTTGTCCATGGCGCCGTTGGACAGCCGCACCCAGACCTCATGCTCACCCGGCTCGGCAAAGAGGCCGTGGCGGGCATGCCCTGGCAGGCCCTGCGGCACACGCAGCCGCCCGCGCACCGCGGCAACGCCCTTGCGGTGCAGTGCACGGCCGGCGCCGAAGCGCTCGTCCTTGCGCTTCTGCATCTCGGCCATGGCCTTGGCGGCGGCAGCGTGGCGAGCAGCTTCGTCGGCCGCGATGACTTCTCTCCATCCCGTGCCGACGTTGCTCATCACGGGCTCCGTTCCTAGTGCTGGAGAATCTTCGCGAGGAAGTCTTTGGCGCGCGGCGAGCGCTCCTCGGGCTTGGTGAAGAAGTCGCTGCTGCTGCAGTCCTCGACGATCTTGCCCGCGTCCATGAAGATGACGCGATTGCTGACCCGCTTGGCAAAGCCCATCTCGTGGGTCACACACATCATGGTCATGCCCTCGTGGGCCAGTTGCACCATCACGTCCAGCACTTCGCCGACCATCTCAGGGTCCAGCGCCGAGGTGGGCTCGTCGAACAGCATGACGATGGGGTCCATCGACAGCGCCCGCGCGATGGCCACGCGCTGCTGCTGGCCGCCGGAAAGCTGGCCGGGAAACTTGTCCTTGTGGGCGCTCAGGCCGACGCGGTCCAGCATCTTCAGGCCGCGGGTCTTGGCGTCGGCCGCCGAGCGGCCCAGCACCTTGATCTGCGCGATGGTCAGGTTCTCGGTCACCGACAAATGGGGAAACAGCTCGAAATGCTGGAACACCATGCCGACGCGCGAGCGCAGCTTGGGCAGGTTGGTCTTGGGGTCGGCGATGGAGATGCCGTCGACGACGATGTCGCCCTTCTGGAAGGGCTCCAGCGCGTTGACGGTCTTGATCAGCGTCGACTTGCCCGAGCCGGACGGCCCGCAGACGACGACAACCTCGCCCTTCTGGATGGTCGTGGTGCATTCGGTCAGCACCTGGAAGCTGCCGTACCACTTGGAGATGTTCTTGATATCGATCATGGCGGACTCGATTCGACTCAACGGATGATGGCGATCTTCTTCTGCAGCTCCCGCACGAGGCGGGACAGGCCGAAGCAGATGACGAAGTAGACGACCGCAGCCGCCAGATAGGTCTCGACGGGGCGGTTGAAGTTCTTGCCGGCCACTTCGAAGCCCTTGAGCAGGTCGTACTCGCCAACGGCATAGACCAGCGAGGTGTCCTGGAACAGGATGATGGTCTGGGTCAGCAGCACCGGCAGCATGTTGCGGAAGGCCTGGGGCAGCACCACGTAACGCATGCTTTGGCCGTAGGTCATGCCCACGGCATACCCGGCGTTGACCTGGCCGCGCGACACCGACTGGATGCCGGCACGCATGATCTCCGAGTAGTAAGTGGCCTCGAACAGCGTGAAGGTGATGAAGGCCGACATCTGCCCGCCCAGCGGCCCGACGAGCTTGGGGATCAGCAGGAAGAACCACAGGATCACCATCACCAGCGGGATGGAGCGCAGCGTGTCGACGTAAAACGCCGCCGGCACCGACAGCCACGGCTTGCTGGACAGCCGCATCATCGCCAGCAGCGTGCCCAGGATGATGCCGCCGATCATGGCCACCAGCGTCAGCTGGATGGAGAACCAGAAGCCCTTGGCGACGAAGCTCTGGACGACCGCCCAGTTCACGAAGGAATAGTCGAGATTCAGCATCACTTGCCTCCCGACTGGCCGGGGATGCGCACGCGCGCCTCAATGAACTTGGCGATGCGGTTGATGGCGAAGGCCGAGACGAAATACAGCGCGGTGACAGGGATGTAGATCTCCTCGAAATGAGACGTCTCTTCGGAGGCCTGCTGCGCGAACTGCGCCAGCTCGGGGATGCTGACCGCGAAGGCGACCGCCGAGTTCTTGACGATGTTCATGCTCTCGCTCGTCAGCGGCGGAATGACGATGCGGAACGCCATCGGCAGCAGCACGTGGCGGTAGGTCTGGGGAAGCGTCAGGCCCATGGCCAGGCCCGCGTAGCGCTGGCCGGTGGGCAGGGTCTTGATGCCGGCCTTGACCTGCTCGCCGATGCGCGCGCTGGTGAAGAAACCCAAGGCGAAGACGACCAGCACGGAGGACGGCACGGCCTCACGCAGCACCGGGAACAGCGACGGCAGCACGTGGTACCAGAGAAAGACCTGCACCAGCAGCGGGATGTTGCGGAAGAGCTCGGTCCACGCCTCGCCGAAGCGCGCCAGCCACTTGTTCGGCGCGGTGCGAGCAATGCCGATCAGCGAACCGACCACCAGCGCCAGCACGAGGGCCAGCAGCGAGACGCTCAGCGTCCAGCCCCAGGCGTTCAGCATCCATTGCAGATAAGTCTGCTCCTTGCCGCCCGGGCCGAAGCAGCCAGCAACGGCCTCCCCGGTGGCGGTGTCATTGCAGTAGAACTGCCAGTCCCAACTCATGGCCCTCTCCTCAAGCCTCTTAGCTAAAGCAAAGCGGGTGCCAGGCACCCGCTTTGCGGTGGTTCAGGTCGATGCGCGAATCACTTCTTCGCGTAGTCTTCCATCGGCTTGTCGTTGGGGTTGGCCCAGGCGTCCTTGGTCGCAGTGGACACCGGCAGGCCAATCTTCGTGTTGGTCGGCGGGATGGGCTGCAGGAACCACTTGTCGTAGATCTTGGCCATCTCGCCGGACTTCATCATGGCCTTGATGCTGTTGTCGACCGCGGTCTTGAAGCCCGGGTCGTCCTTGCGCATCATGATGGCGATGGGTTCGACGGACAGCACCTCGCCGACGATCTTGAAGTCGGCCGGGTTCTTGGACGTGGCGATGTTCTTGGCCAGGATGGAGCCGTCCATGACGAAAGCGTCGGCGCGGCCGGAGTCCAGCAGCAGGAAGCTGTCGGCGTGGTCCTTGCCGAATACTTCCTTGAAGTCCACGCCGTTGGCGCGCTCGTGCTTGCGCAGCGTCTGCACGGACGTGGTGCCGGTCGTCGTTGCGACGGTCTTGCCGTTGAGCTGGCCGATGCCGGTGATGCCGGAGTTGGCCTTCACGGCGATGCGCACTTCCTCGACATAGGTTGTCACGGCGAAGGCGACGTCCTTCTGACGGGTGGCGTTGTTTGTCGTGGAGCCGCACTCCAGGTCGACGGTGCCGTTGACGGTCAGCGGGATGCGGTTGGCCGATGTGACCGGTTGGTACTTGACTTCGATCTTGCTGCCCAGCTGCTTGCGCAGGTCGGCAACGACGTGCTCGCAGACATCGATGTGGTAGCCGACGTATTTGCCATCACCGATGGTGTAGGACAGGCCCGACGACTCGCGCACACCCATCGTGATCGCGCCGCTGTCCTTGATCTTCTTCAGCGTGTCTTCGGCATGCACGGCCGAAACGCCGGCGAACAGGGCTGCGACGAGCAGAACTTTCTTCATGGAGACTCCAACAACAGGAAGTGGATATCGATAACAGCCGCGAGCAGACCACGCCGCACGCTCAGCCCGAATACGGGTTTACACGATGCATGCGCAAGCTGGATGAGGTCATGCCGCGGACGATAAATAGTCCCACAAAGCCAAGGAGGCTGGTTTGAGCCGGCGCGAAAGCTCGGGCTTTTCGCGATAGATGCGCAGCTCCATGCTGACGCTGAAGGTGCCCGGCGCAGCGGCGGGCACGAGGCGGCCACTGGCGATCTCCTTTTGCACCGAGCTGGCGGGCAGGAAGGCGAATCCGTGACCTTCCAGCGCCATCGCTTTCAGGCCTTCGGCCATGTCGGTCTCGTAGATGGCGTCCAGGTTCAGCGCGCAGTCCGCCTCCTTGACGATAAGCTCGACCAGGCGGCCGAGATAGGCGCCGGCCGCGTAGCTCAGGAAGGGAATCTTCTGGCCCGGCCGTCCGGGCAGCCGGAACATCGGCTCGCCCTGACTGTCGGCCCTGGCATACGGCGACAAGGTCTCGTGGCCCAGCGACACCATCTGGTAGCGCTCCGGGTCCAGCTGCAGCGGCTGGCTGGCGTGGTGATAGACCAGCAGCAGATCGCAATTGCCTTCGCTGAGCTGCAGCATCGCGTCATGCACATTGGCCGCGTTGAGCCGGCACTTGATGGCGCCGAAGCCGCGTCTCAACCCCATCAGCCAATGCGGGAAGAAGGAGAAGGCCAGCGAGTGCGGCACGGCGAACTCGATCATGTCCTGGTCGGCCGCCTGATGGCTGCGCAGCATATTGCGCGTCGCCTGCAGATTGCCCAGCAGCTCGACGGCCTGGGCCAGCAAGGTTGCGCCAGCGGCCGTCAGCCGGGTCGGATAGGAGGATCGATCCACCAGGTCGACGCCGGCCCAGGCCTCCAAGGCCTGAATGCGGCGCGAGAATGCCGGCTGGGTCACGTGGCGCAGCTGGGCGGAGCGGGAAAAGCTGCGCGTCTCGGCCAGGCTGACGAAGTCTTCAAGCCATTTGGTTTCCACCCGAGGCAGTGTAGCCAAGGCCTTCTGCCAGCCGCGCGATCTAGCGAGTCATCTCGGCAACTCATATATGCGCGCGCAGTACCTCTTCACCCCCCTAAGCGCGGCCCCTAGGTGCTGGACTCCCCCTCAACTGAAGGGGCACAACGCGGCCCGGCGCGCAGGTGCTTGTTTACAGTCCGCCCAACAACCCAACTCGAACAAACCCGGACGGAGAACGCCATGCGCGCGACGAGCAAACTTCTGGCACTCGCCTTGACGGCCACCATGCAATCGGCAATGGCCGGTGCGGTCTTCTTGGACTTCGAGGACGTGCAGACCATGGAGCAACTGACCTCCCGCTACGCATCCAAGGGTGTCGTGGGAAGTGGCGCCGCCTGGGCGTCCACGTCTGAAGCCTGCAGTTATGGCCCGAATGGTGATGCCGGCGCCATCAGCTTTTCCCGCACCGGCAGCTGCGGCGCGCTCTTTCTCGCTCAGGACTGGACCAAGCCTGCGGTGGCAGGTATCCAGAGCCTGACGCTGGACCTCGCGGACGGCTTCGTCGACGCCCTGTCTTTCGTCTACTCGGGCAGCACCCTGGGCATCAATCTCTCGGTTCACGTCTACGACGCCAGTGGCAAGGAACTCGGCGGCGGCCTGAACGGTCTCACCGGCGCTGAATGCAACAGCTACGTGTTCTGCAACTGGTCCAACCAAATCACACTGACGTTCCAGGGCGTGGGCCGCACAGTGGTGTTCTCGGCGAACGACCAGGCTGTTCTGCTCGATGACCTCAGCTTCAAGACCGTCGACACGCAGCCTCCTGGCCGCCTGCCCGAGCCCGCCAGCATCGCTCTGACCCTGGGCGCCCTTGCGGGCCTGGGTTGGACACGCCGTCGCGTCGCTCGCTAAAGCAAGCGCCTCACGCCTCAAGAACGACCGCTACGGCGGTCGTTTTTCATTGGGGCCCACCCATGCGCGGTCGATGACTGCGGCAAACGGCTGCCCGGGTGGCGCAAAGGCGCGCTTCGCCGGTATATGGCAAGCCCCAGTTCCGCAAGGCTTGAATCGTCATCCGCCGTCCCTATAATGGCTTTCTGCTAGCACTCAACTCATTCGAGTGCTAACGAGTCGGGCCGACCGGTTTTCCGCTGGCGGCCCCGTTTTTTTCGGCGAGCCGCGATTGCCGCGGCCGCTCCGGTTCCAACTCTCAAGGAGATTCCATGAAGCTGCGCCCCCTGCACGATCGCGTGATCGTTCGCCGTCTGGAGCAAGAAACCAAGACCGCCTCGGGCATCGTCATCCCCGACAACGCCGCTGAGAAGCCTGATCAAGGTGAAGTCCTGGCCGTCGGCCCGGGCAAGCGCAATGACAAGGGTGAGTTCGTGGCCCTGAACGTCGTCGTCGGCGACCGCGTGCTGTTTGGCAAGTATTCCGGCCAGACCGTCAAGGTCGACGGTGACGAGCTGCTGGTCATGCGCGAGGAAGACCTCTTCGCCGTGGTTCAAAAGTGATGACACGGGGACAGCCCGTCACCCCGTGACGCGTGTCCTCGCTGATCGTGAGTCGAAATAAATCGACTCTGACCCCAATTTAAGTATTCGGAGAATCAAATGGCAGCAAAAGACGTGATCTTTGGCGGCGAGGCTCGTGCCCGCATGGTTGAAGGCGTGAACATCCTGGCCAACGCGGTCAAGGTGACCCTAGGCCCCAAGGGCCGCAATGTCGTGCTCGAGCGCTCGTTCGGCGCCCCGACCGTGACCAAGGACGGCGTGTCCGTGGCCAAGGAAATCGAGCTGAAGGACAAGCTGCAGAACATGGGCGCGCAGATGGTCAAGGAAGTCGCTTCCAAGACGTCTGACAACGCCGGTGACGGCACCACCACCGCGACTGTCCTGGCTCAAGCCATCGTTCGCGAAGGCATGAAGTACGTGGCCGCCGGCATGAACCCGATGGACCTGAAGCGCGGCATCGACAAGGCGGTCACCGCCCTGGTCGCCGAGCTGAAGAAGGCCTCCAAGGCCACCACCACCTCCAAGGAAATCGCGCAAGTCGGCACGATCTCCGCCAACAGCGACCATGAAGTGGGCCGCATCATTGCCGAAGCGATGGACAAGGTTGGCAAGGAAGGCGTCATCACCGTTGAAGACGGCAAGAGCCTGGACAGCGAACTCGACGTCGTCGAAGGCATGCAGTTCGACCGCGGCTACCTGTCGCCCTACTTCATCAACAACCCGGAAAAGCAAGCCGCGCTGTTGGACAACCCGTTCGTGCTGCTGTACGACAAGAAGATCAGCAACATCCGCGATCTGCTGCCGACGCTGGAGCAAGTCGCCAAGTCGGGCCGCCCGCTGCTGATCATCTCGGAAGACGTGGACGGCGAAGCCCTGGCCACGCTGGTGGTCAACACCATCCGCGGCATCCTGAAGGTCGTCGCCGTCAAGGCGCCTGGCTTCGGTGACCGCCGCAAGGCCATGCTGGAAGACATCGCCATCCTGACCGGCGGCAAGGTCATCGCCGAAGAAGTCGGCCTGACGCTCGAGAAGGTCACGCTGGCCGACCTGGGCCAGGCCAAGCGCGTTGAAGTGGGCAAGGAAAACACCACCATCATCGACGGCGCCGGCGCTGCCGCTGACATCGAAGCCCGCGTCAAGCAAGTGCGCATCCAGATCGAGGAAGCCACCAGCGACTACGACCGCGAGAAGCTGCAAGAGCGCGTGGCCAAGCTGGCCGGCGGTGTTGCCGTCATCAAGGTCGGTGCTGCCACCGAAGTCGAGATGAAGGAAAAGAAGGCCCGTGTCGAAGACGCGCTGCACGCCACGCGCGCAGCCGTTGAAGAAGGCATCGTGGCTGGTGGCGGCGTCGCGCTGCTGCGCGCCAAGCAAGCCGCTGGCGCCATCAAGGGCGACAACGCTGATCAAGACGCCGGCATCAAGCTGGTCCTGCGCGCCATCGAAGCACCGCTGCGCGAGATCGTCTACAACGCCGGTGGCGAAGCCTCCGTCGTCGTCAACGCCGTGCTGGCCGGTTCGGGCAACTACGGCTTCAACGCCGCCAACGACACCTATGGCGACATGATCGAAATGGGCATCCTGGACCCGACCAAGGTGACGCGCACTGCCCTGCAGAACGCCGCATCCGTCGCGTCGCTGATGCTGACGACCGAAGCCATGGTCGCCGAGTCCCCCAAGGACGAAGCAGCCGGTGGCGGCATGCCTGGTGGCATGGGCGGCATGGGTGGCATGGGCGGTATGGATATGTAAGACATTGCGGGACAGACCTGGCGGGCGTACTCGCCCGACAGCTCTGTCCCCAACTGATCAAGCATTCAGGAAGGGGCTGCGCGAGCAGCCCCTTTTCTTTTGTGCCTGAGGTTCTCAGTCGCTCGCTCGGGCGGTCGAGCGGGCGAATGTGTAGGTCAGCCCGATGCCGACGCTGGCGCCCGTGGTCTGGCGTACAAGCGGACTGTCGCGATTGGCGGCCCCAGCCACGCTGTCGACACGTCCGATGGCAAACAGACGCACATCCGGCGTCAGCTGGTGCGACACCCCGCCCTTGAGCCGCCAGGCAATCAAGCCGGCGCGAGCCGCATAGGCCGGCCGATCCGCCAGCGCCTCGTTCGGCGCGACGGTGTAATAGGTCGCCCCGAGGCGACGGTCGCCGAACAGCACTCCCGCACTGACGCCATAACTCCAGCCCGCCCTGGCGCGGTGCTCCAGAGCCAGCTCCGGCTCCAGGCTCATGCCGCGATGCCGGCGCAGGTCGCTCGCCTCGAACACGCCGCGCAGCGGCAGCTCGAAAGTCAGGCTGTCAGCGGCTTTGCGGCCGTTCAGATACCAGCGACCGACGGGCCCGAACTCCACCAGCGAACGCAGCCGCGGCATGCCCTCGCGCGCCCGCAGCTCCTTACCGCCAGCACTCAGCGAGCCCGCGAAGGACACATCCAGCTCGAAGCTCTCGGTGCGCACCGCCCGCAACCCCGCGCCCGCGTCATCGGCCCGCAGCACCTTGCCGCGGTAGATGACGTAGGGCAGCACCGGCGTGCGCGTGACCTGCTGGTCTGCTCCCGGATAGGCCTGCTGCGACAGCGCGCCGGCGGCCACACCCAGCTCCCACAGCGGCAGCTCAGAGGGCTTGGTCGCGGCGTCATCGGCATGCACGAGAGTGGCCGCACAGGCCAGGCTGAAACCGAGGAGGCATTTCATGGGCGAGAGGTGGATGGCGACGGCGCGCATCATGCCTGCACCTGCGCCACCCAGCCCGCTGCGAAGCGCTCGGCGTCACCCAGGGGGCTGACTGCCATGCGTTCACGCAGCCCGGCGCGCAGCGCCGCCAGGCCCGCGCGATCTGCGGCCCAGCGTACCGCCAGGCGCACATAGTCCTCCGCGTCCGACGCCACCCAGTCTTGCGCCAGCCCCAGCGTCTGCATGAAGCTCAGGCCCTGACGCGAGATCGGCGCCGGCCCCGGCAGCGTCAGCACCGGCACGCCCATCCAGAGCCCGTCCAGCGTCGTCATGCCGCCGCTGTGCGGGAAGGGGTCGAGGGCAATATCGATGCGCCCGAAGTCGCAGAGATAGTCGGCCAGCGGCCCCGGCCCCTGCAGGTCCAGCCGGGCCGTATCACCCGGCCAGCGGCCGAACAGGGCCGTGCGCTCCGCCTCGTGCTGCAGACCGGGCGCCTTCAGCAGCAGCCGGCTGTCGGGCACCGCCTCCAGCACGCGCGCCCACAGCGCCAGCACTTCGTCGCCGAGCTTGTGCAGGGCATTGAAACAGCCGAAGCACATCGGTCCTTCCCGCATGGCCACGGCAGGCGCCTCGGCGGGCGGCGCATAGACCGTGAAGCTGTCGGGCAGCCGCAGCAAAGGCTCCACAAAACCGGCTTCGGCGCCCTCAGGCAACAACCAACGGTCGCCGATGAAGCCATCCATCTCGGCCAGCCCGGTGCTGCCTGCATAGCCCAGCCAGCTCAACTGTCGCGGCGCCGGCCGGCGCGCGAACACGCCCAGGCGATGACCGCCCGTGTGGCCGTTCAGGTCGATCAGCACATCGATGCCATCGGCCGCGATGCGTTGCGCCAGCGTCGCGTCATCCCAGCCGGCCACGTGCAGCCAACGCGGCGCGGCGGCCCGCAACCGCAGGGTCAGTTCATCGTCGCCACCATGGTTGGCGTAGACGAAAAGCTCGCAACGCCGCGCCAGCGCCGGCAGCCAGGCCTCGGCCAGCCGCCCGACCGGATGGCCGCGCAGGTCGGCCGACACCAAGCCGACGCGCAAAGGCCCAGCCGCGCGCGCGGGCCGCGAAACGGCAGGCGCCGCCACAGCCTGACCGAAGGCCTGCGCCTCGCTCCGCAGCTCGGCACCCTGCTGGCGATATGCACGCAGCAGCAAACGGTCGCTGCGTGCGGTCAGCAGCGTCGGATCGAGGGCAATGAGGCGGCTCAGCACCACATCGGCCTCGTCCAGGCGGCCCTGCTGCTTCAAAGCCTGGGCGAGGTTGCTCAAAGCCTGGGGCGACGTCGGCGCGTCGTCCAGCGCTTGACGGTAGGCGGCCACAGCCTGTGCATGCCGTCCCTCGCGCAGCCGCAGCCCGCCCAGGTTGGCCAGCGCCGCCGCCCGGCGCTCGCCGGCCAGGCCCGTGGCCAGAGCCGCCGTCAACACCGCCTCGCCGCGCTGCGGCCGCAGCAGGCTCAGATTGCAGGCGGCTTCGGCATGGCCGGCATCCAGCGACAGAACCGCCTCCCAGGCGTCAACAGCGCCCGCCGCGTCGCCGACCTCCTGCAGCAGGTTGCCCAGCGCGAAGCGGTGGGCGACATCCGCCGGCGCTAGGGCCACGGCCTCGCGCAGCCTGGCCACCGCTTCACGAGGGCGCCCGGCTGCGGCCCAGGCCGTTGCGGCATGCCCGCGCAGACCCGCATCCGCCGGGCGTGCTGCGATCGCCTGCTCGAAGGCCTGCGCCGCATCCGCGTGGCGCCCCAGTGCCAGCAGCGCCCGCCCGCGGTTGCCCAGGGCAGCGACCAAGCCGGGTTGCAGCGCGAGGGCGGCCTCAATGGCGGCGAGGGCCTGGGCCGGCTCGCCCAGCGCCAGCAGCGCGTTGCCGAGGTTGTTGTGGGCGCCCGGCAGGCGCGGCTGCAGCGCCAGCGCTCGCTCATAGGCGGCCCGCGCCTCGGGCCAACGCTGCCGCGAGGCCAGCAGGGCGCCGAGATTGGCCGTCAGTTCGGCATCATCCGGCAACAGGGCCAGGGCGCGCTCCAAGGCCGGTAGCGCGTCCTCGCCCAGCATCTGCAGGGCCACGGACAGGGCCTTCCACAACGTGCCGTCCTGGGGATGCTCGGCGAGCAATGCGCTGGCCTGCGCGGCCATCTCGGCATGGCGCCCAGCCTGGAAAAGCGTGAAAAGGTTCTGAAGTGCGGCGTTTGCCATGTGGTTGAGGGGTCGGTAAGAGGGGGCAACACATCGGGGTGCACCAGCCTGGCGCCGGATAATCTCATCACGCCCCTCGATAGCGTCCATGCCCTTCAGCCCGAACCCTCACGACCTGCTTGACCACGCGCTGACCGAAGCCGGCCCGATGGCCCGCGACCTGCTCAACAGCGTGCAGGATGAGCTCGAAGCGCAGCCCCAGCACTATCCACTGCGCGAGGCCTGGCGCAAGGTGCGCGCGCATTTCGCGGCCGACTTCGAGGGCAAGCTCATCGACCTGCTGCAGGCCGGCCGTCGCGGCGACGATCCCCTGCACCGCTCGCCCGCCCAGCTCGGCGGCCTGGAAAGCCTCAGCCTCGTCGACGAACACCAGGCGCTGCAGGACGTGGCCATCGCCCATGTCGCCCATGCGGCCGAGGACATGAGCCGGGCCGAGCTGCACCAGATCGGCAACTTCTTCGCGGCGCTGCGCGGCATCGCACGGGCCCGCGAGCGCGACAACCCGCTGCGCCCGGCCCTCTACGCTCACGCACTTCACCATGCGCTGGCGTCCAGCCCGCTCGGCGCCCAGACCCAGTACGAGCTGATGCGTGTGGCCGCGACACCGCTGGCCCGCGCCCTGAACCGCCTCTACACCCAGGCCTGCGCCACGCTGCGCGCCGCCGACATCAGCGACATGGTGGCCTCCCACGGCCATGCCCAGACCGACCCGCTGGCCCACCAGCGCCTGGCCGCGGCCCGCGGCGTCAGTACGCGGCCAGCCGCTCATGGCACGCTGGACGGCCTGTCGCGCCGCGTCGACGCGGTCAACTCCCGGCCGCAGGGCCTGGCGCCCCACAGCCCCGTCACCCAGCGCGGTCCGCTGGCCCCGGCGCCCTTCGTGCGCTCGACGGGGCCGGACATGCTGAGCCGGCTCTATGACCAGATCCTGGCCGACCCGCGCCTGCTGCCGCCGCTGAAGGCGCTGCTGGCGCGACTGCAGATCGCCGTCGTGCGCCTGGCACGCAGCGACAGCATGCTGCTGCGCCGCCAGGACCATCCCACCTGGGCATTGCTGAACCGCGTCGCCGCCCACGGCATGGCCTTCGAGCGCGCCGATGACGCCCGCCTTGTGGATTTCCTGCGCTTCATGGAAGCCGAGGCCCAGCTTCTCGTCGACGCGCCCACGCCCAACGCCCTGCTCTTCCAGCAGGTGCTGGCTCGCGTCGACGCCCACATCGACCAGCAGGCCCGCCAGAGCAGCGAACGCAATGCCGTCGCGCTGGCGGCCCTGGAGCGGGAACAGCTGCGCAGCGACTGGCGCGAGCTGATCCGCGATCAGATCGACCACCAGATCACCGGCGCCCCTTTGGGCCCGCGCATGCACCGCTTCCTGCAGACGGCCTGGGTGGACGTCATCGTCGCGGCCATGGTGCGCCACGGCCGCGACTCGCACGAAGCCCACGCGGCGATGGAGATGGTCGACGCCGTGCTCGACAGCCTCATCACGCCGCGCGACCTCGCCGACCGCGAGGCCCTGCGCATGCGCCTGCCCGTCCTCATCGAGCGCCTGCTGACCGGCTGCGAAAGCATCCAGCTCTCCGAAGCCAAGCGCGAGCCGGCCCTGTCCGAACTGATGGCCCAGCATGCCCGCCTGCTGCGCGGCCTGCCGGCGCTGGACCCCGCCGAGCGCCGCCCCGCCGCCCCGCCGCCCGCCTCGCCCACGGCGAGCAGTGCCGCGCCCGCCTCGGCCGACGAGATCGTCCAGCGCCTGATGGAGGAGCGCGATTCCCAGGTGCCTTCGCACTGGCTGAGCGTCGACGTCGACCGCGGCGAACTGCCGACTGTGCCGGTGCAGCTCTACAACCAGCACGATTCGCCGGATGCGCGCGCGGCGCTGCAACGCTGGATCGATGGCCTGCAGATCGGCCGCTGGTTCCATCTCTTCATCCAGGGCGACTGGCATACCACCCAGATCGCCTGGATCAGCGAGGGCCGGCAGTTCCTGCTGTTCGTCGGCCGCGACTCCGACGAACGCCTGCCGCTGACCCGCCGCGCGCTGGAGGCGCTGCTGTCCAACGGCCTCATCACGGCACTGGAAGACGATAACGTCGTCCAACGCGCCGTGGACACGCTGATGAGCGACCTGGACGGCGGCTGAGCTTCAGCCCGCCGAGTGAATCGGCTCGACCGCCGGCATGTCGTCGGGCAGCCGATGCGCCAGCACCCATTCGCGCAGCGCCAGCGCCACGTCGCCGACGCCGCTCTTCTTCAGCGCCGAGAACAGCGTCACCGCCACGTCGGAGTTCTCGGTGGTCATCGCAGCGAGGAACTCCGTCGTCGCGCGCAAGGCCGCGTCTGCTTCCTTGCGATTGAGCTTGTCGGACTTGGTGAGCAGCACCAGCAACTTGATCTCACCGGTGGCCACACGCGCGGCGACGAACTCCAGCAACTGCTTGTCCAAATCGGTCAGGCCCAGGCGGGAATCGACCATCAGCACGACGCCCGACAGGCTGCGGCGCACTTCCAGGTAGTCGGCCATGACCTTTTGCCAGCGCAGTTTGGCCGATTTGTTCACGGCCGCGTAGCCATAGCCCGGCAAGTCGGCGAACAGGGCGTCGGCCGCGTCCTTGGGGCCGAGTTCGAAGAGGTTGATGTGCTGGGTGCGGCCCGGCGTCTTGGAAGCAAAGGCCAGGCGTTTTTGCTGGGCCAGCGTGTTGATGGCGGTGGACTTGCCGGCGTTGGAGCGGCCGACGAAGGCGATCTCGGGCAGTTCGGTGGCGGGCAGATGCACCAGCTGGCTGGCGGTGGTCAGGAAGCGCGTGGTATGCGTCCAGGCCAGGGCGAGCTTCTCGGTGAGGGGCTCGGCCGGCAGGGCCTCAGGAATCTTGTCGGTCATGTCTAGCTCGGACGCTGTGGTTCAGCATTGTAAAATTCTCGGGTTACGCCCTTTGAGACCGTATAAATCCATGAAGACTGTCGCCCTCCTCCTGTCGAGTCTGCTGCTGGCCGCCACGGCTCACGCGAACGAGCCCGCTGCTGTTGCTGCCAAGCCCGATTCGGCCAAGGGCGGTGCCATTTCTTCCCAGGTCTGCGCAGCCTGCCACACGGCGGACGGCTCGCGTGGCAGCCCGGCCAATCCCATCCTGCAGGGTCAGCACGCCGAATACCTGGCCAAGCAGCTGGCCGAGTTCAAGAGCGGCAAGCGCAAGAACCCCGTCATGCAAGGCATGGCCGCCCCGCTGTCGGAGGACGACATCCGCAACGTGGCCGCCTTCTACGCCGCCAAGACCGCCAAGCCAGGTTTCGCCAAGAACAAGGACACGGTCGCCCTGGGCGAGAAGATCTACCGCGGCGGCATTGCCGAGCGCAATGTGCCGGCCTGTGCCGGCTGCCACGGTGCCAACGGCTCCGGCCTGCCGGTCCAGTACCCGCGCCTGGGCGGCCAGCATGGCGACTATGTCGAAGCGCAGATGGTGGCCTTCCGCAGCGGTGCACGCGCCAACAATCCCGTCATGGTCACCGTCGCCGCCAAGATGAATGACAAGGAAATCAAGGCCGTGTCCGACTACATCGCTGGCCTGCGCTGAACGCGGCGCTTGCCTTGAGGAACAAAGGCCGGTGAACCCCACCGGCCTTTTTTGTTGATCGCTGATGTCCGCCGTCCCTGTCCCTCGCTCCTCACCCGCCCGCGAACTGCTGGACGTGCTCGCGTCCATGCGCTTCGCCATCACGCTGCTCAGCGTGATCTGCATCGCCTCGGTCATCGGCACCGTGCTGCGCCAGAGCGAGCCCATGGGCAACTACGTCAACCAGTTCGGCCCCTTCTGGGCTGAGGTATTCGGCAAATTGGGGCTTTACACGGTCTACAGCGCGCCCTGGTTTCTGGTCATCCTGACCTTCCTGGTGCTCTCGACCAGCCTGTGCATCGCCCGCAACGCGCCCAAGATCCTGGTCGACCTGAAGAGCTACAAGGAGGGCGTGCGCGAGCAGTCCCTGCAGGCCCACCACCACAAGGCCATCGGAGAGCTGCCCAGCAACCCCTCGATGGCCCTCGCCGAGATCGGCAATACGCTGGCGGCCCACGGCTGGAAGGCCCGCGTGCAGCGGCGCGACAACGGCATCATGATCGCGGCCCGCCGCGGCGCGGCCAACAAGATCGGCTACCTCTGCGCCCACTCCGCCATCGTGCTGATCCTCATTGGCGGCGTGCTGGACGGCAACGCCATGGTCAAGCTGGCCATGTGGGCCCAGGGCAAGCAGCTCTACACCGGCTCAGGCTTCGTGTCGGACATCCGGCCCGAACACCGGCTCTCCACCGGCAATCCGAGCTTTCGCGGCAATGTGTCGGTCACCGAGAAGCAGCGCCAGGGCATCGCCGTGCTGAGCCTGCCCAGCGGCGTCGTGCTGCAGGACCTGCCCTTCGATATCGAGCTGAAGGCATTCAAGGTCGACTACTACCCGACGGGCATGCCCAAGAGCTTTGCCAGCGACATCGTCATCCATGACGGCGCGACACGGCGCGAGGCCACGGTCAAGGTCAACGAACCCGTCATCCATAAGGGCCTGGCCATCTACCAGAGCAGCTTCGAGGACGGCGGCAGCAAGCTCGAGCTCAAGGCCATGCCGCTGGCCAGCACCGGCACGCCCTTGAAGCTTGCCGGCCGCGTCGGCACGAAGATGGCCTTTGGCGAGCAGACGCTGGAGCTCGACGGCCTGCGCGTGATCAATGTCGAGAACCTCGCCAATGACGGTAGCAGCGGCGCCAATGCCAGCGGCGCCGACGTGCGCAAGGTCGACCTCGGCGCGGCGCTTGGCAAGCATCTCGGCAGCGGCGCCAAGTCGGACGGCAGCAAAGTTCTGCACAACGTCGGCCCGAGCTTCAGCTACAAGCTGCGCGACGCCGCCGGCCAGGCCCGCGAGTACAACAACTACATGCTGCCGGTCGAGCTGGACGGGCAGAAGCTCTTCCTCGCCGGCGTGCGCGACACCCCGGCCGAGACCTTCCGCTATCTGCGCATGCCGGCCGACGAGAACGGCGAGTTGAGCGGCTGGCTGCGCCTTCGCCAGGCCCTGGCCGATACCGCCCAGCGTGACGTCGCTGCGCGCCGCTATGCCGCCGCCGCCACGCCGCCCAACCAGCCCCAGCTGACGCCGCAGCTGCAGCTGACGGCCCAGCGTGCGCTGACGCTGTTCTCCGGCGCCGCCGCCAAGCCCGGCGACGACGTCAAGGGCGGCCTGCCGGCGCTGTCGCAGTTCATCGAGCGTGACGTGCCCGAGGCCGACCGCCAGCGCGTCTCCGAGGTGCTGCTGCGCATCCTGAACGGCAGCCTGTTCGAGCTGCACCAGATCGCCCGCGAGCGCGCTGGCCTCAAGCCCGCCGGCACCGATGCCGCCGCCCAGGGCTTCATGACCCAGGCCGTGCTGTCCCTGTCCGACAGCCTCTACTACCCGTCGCCCACGCTGCTGCAGCTGGAGAACTTCGAGCAGGTCCAGGCCAGCGTCTTCCAGGTCGCCCGCGCGCCTGGGCAGAAGCTGGTCTATTTGGGCGCCCTCCTGCTCATCGTCGGCGTTTTCTCCATGCTCTACATCAAGGAGCGTAGGCTGTGGGTCTGGCTCACTCCCAGCGCCGACCCGGGCGGCTCGCAGGTGCGCATGGCCATGTCCAGCACCCGTGAGTCGCCCGACAACGCCGTTATGTTCGCCCAGCTCAAAGCCGCCGTGCTGAAGGAGCCCTCATGAACACCACCACCTTCGACCTGCCGCGCCGCCACGCGCTGCAGCGCCGTGACGCCCTCGACTGGCTGTTCGCCGCCCTTGTGCTGCTCGGCGGCGGCTATGCCTTCAGCCGCTATCACGCCAGCATGGACGTCTACGAGCAGGGCATCCTGCTGTGCGCCATGCCGGCCCTGATTGCGCTGGGCTGGTTCTGGAAACCACTGCGTTGGCTGAGCGTCGCCGTCGGTGCGGCCACCCTCATCGCCATCGGCTTGTATGCCCAGCACACCGACGGCTTCGGCGCCGACCTGGCCGCCGGCGAGAAGGTGTTCTGGCTGAAGTACATGCTGTCCAGCCAGAGCGCCATCCTGTGGATGAGCCTGCTGTTCTACATGAGCATGCTCTTCTACTGGGGCGGCTTCTTCACCGGCGCCGGCCGCAACAGCGTGGCCGAGGTGGTCGGCTCCAAGCTGGCCTGGGGCGGCGTCTTCATGGCTCTGGTCGGCACGCTGGTGCGCTGGTACGAGAGCCACCAGATCGGCGCCGACATCGGCCACATCCCCGTCAGCAACCTCTACGAAGTCTTCGTGCTGTTCTGCTGGCTGACGACAACCTTCTACCTCTACTACGAGGCCCGCTTCGCGACGCGTTCGTTGGGCGCCTACGTGATGCTGGTCGTCAGCGGCGCGGTCAGCTTCCTGCTCTGGTACACGCTGGCCCGCGAGGCCCAGGAGATCCAGCCCCTGGTGCCGGCGCTGCAGAGCTGGTGGATGAAGATCCACGTGCCCGCCAACTTCGTCGGTTATGGCAGCTTCGCGCTGGCGGCCATGGTGGCCCTGGCTTTTCTGCTGAAGACGGCGACGACACGCGCCCTCGTCATCGGCCTCGTTGCCATGCCGCTGGGCATCGTCGGCCTGATCCTGGCGGTGCGCTTCGGTGCCACGCTGGAGGCCGCCACCGTCGCCGGCCTGCAGGGCTGGGCCTACAAGATCGCCGGTGTCGCCGCCTTCCTGGGCATTGCCGTCGCGCTGCGCGGCCACCTGACGGCGCGCCTGCCCGACCTGCCCCAGCTCGACGACCTCATGTACAAGTCCATCGCGCTGGGCTTTGCCTTCTTCACGATCGCCACCATCCTCGGCGCCTTCTGGGCCGCGGAGGCCTGGGGTGGCTACTGGAGCTGGGACCCCAAGGAAACCTGGGCCCTGATCGTCTGGCTCAACTACGCCGCCTGGCTGCACATGCGCCTGATGAAGGGCCTGCGCGGCATGGCCTCGGCCTGGTGGGCGCTGGTGGGCCTGCTGGTCACGACCTTCGCCTTCCTGGGCGTCAACATGTTCCTCTCAGGCCTGCACAGCTACGGTACGCTGTAGCGATGCCTGAAACGCCGGACCGCGAGCCTTGGACGCAGGCTGCGCCGGCCATCGCAGCCGCCCTGCCGGACCTGTGCTTCCTGATCGGGCCCGACCTGCGTTTCGCGGCCTGCAACCACCCGGATCACCCCGATCTGCACGCACCCTGGGCAACGCTGCAGGGTCGATCGCTGCAAAGCATCGGCCCGCCCGCCCTGGCGCAGCAGTTCGCGGCAGCCTGCGCGCCCAGCTCCCAGCGCCTGCGCTATGCGCTGCGCACCCAAAGTGGCCGCCTGGCCCGCTTCGAGGCCAGCATCGCCCCCTTGCTGGACGGCACGGGCTGGCTGTGCATGGCCCGCGACCTCGGCAGCACCGACGCCGAACAGGCGCGTTATGCCCGGGCCATGAAGGGCGCCGCCGATGGCCTGTGGGAATGGGACATCGCTGCCGACAGCGAATACCTGTCGCCCCGTGCCCTGACCCTGCTGGATCGCCCCGGCCGCCTCGCCGAGCAGTTGCACGCCGACGACCAGGGCCAGTGGCGGGCCGCTCTGCAGTCCCATCTGCAGCACGGCGCGCCGCTGGACATCGACCTGCGCCTGGCTGGCCCCTCGCCAAGATGGCTGCGTTGCCGCGGCTGGACAGAGCGCGACGCACGCGGCCAGCCAGCCCGCGTGCTGGCCACGCTGTCCGACATCACCATCGCCAAATTCACCGAACAGGCCCTGACCGACAGCCAGGCCAAGTTCCGCGCCCTCTTCCACACGGTGCCGGTTGGTATCGCGCTGTTCGACGTCGCCAGCGAGACCGTCATCGAGTCCAACGACGAGCTCGGCCGCCTGCTCGGCTGGCCGACGCTGTCCGTCGTCGGCCAGACCGCCGAGGCCCTGGGCCTGGCGCCACTGCCTGGCACTGAGGGCCGCACCGAGATCGACGACCGCGAACTGCACCCGGTCTCAGGCTGCCGCCTGCACGCCAAGCTCGTCGCCGAACCCGTCGACCTGGCGGGCCGGGCGCTGCTGCTGTGCGCCGTCGTCGACATCTCGGTGCAGGTCGACGCCGAGGCCGCGCTGTCGGCCCTGGCCGAGCAGTTGATGGACCAGGAGCGCCGCACCACCCAGCGCCTGGCCCAGGCCCTGCACGACCAGCTCGGCCAGACGCTGACCGCCCTGCGCCTGATGCTGGACCTGGGCGCTGCGGACGCCCGCCAGCAGGCCCGCGGCCTCATCGACCAGGCCTTGCGTGAGGTGCGCCAGGTGCTCGTCGACCTGCGCCCGCCGCTGCTGGAGGATGAAGGCCTGGCCGCGGCGCTGGACAACGAGGTCGCTCAGCGCCGCGCCCTGCATCCGGGCGTGCGCCTGGTGCTGGACGCGGAGGACGAGCTGCTGACGCAGCGCTGGCCGGTGGAGGTCGAGTACGCTCTGTTCATGATCGCCCGCGAAGGCCTGGAGAACGCGCTGCGCCACGCCCGGCCCACCGAGGTCAGGCTCAGCTTCTACGGGTGCGCGCAAGAGATCGAACTCGGCGTGGCCGATGACGGCAGCGGCCTGGACGCCGACTTCGAGCGTCGCCCCGGCCACCTCGGCCTCATCGGCATGCGCGAGCGCGCCCGCGCCATCGGCGCAACGCTGGAGCTGGGCCCGCGCGACGGCGGCGGCACGCAATTGACCCTGCGATGGCAAACCCCGGAATGACGCAAGCCGCCCGCATCTACCTCGTCGATGACCACGCCATGGTGCGCCAGGGCTTGCGCGCGCTGCTGACCGAGGCTGGCCACGATGTCGTCGGCGACAGCGGCGACATCACCGCCGCCCTGGCCGAGTTGCAGCAGCTGACGCCGGACATCGTCCTGGTTGACCTGTCGCTGGGTCCGCGCTCCGGCATGGAGCTGCTGGCCGAGCTGCAGCGCCGCCACCTGTCCGTGCGGCCCCTGGTGCTGACCATGTCGGCGCAGCCCCGCCACGTCGGCATGGCCCTCAAGCTGGGCGCCTGCGGCTATGTGCTGAAGGGCTCGCCATCGGAGGAACTGCTGCAGGCCATCGAGGCGCTGCGCAGCGGCCGCCGCCATCTCGGCCAGGGCGTGGGCGAACTCGCCGCGCGGGCGCTGGCTGAAGGTACGGGCGACGACCCCTTCGCCGCGCTGTCGGTGCGTGAACGCCAGGTCGTCACCATGGTCGTCGATGGCCATTCCAGCAGCGAGATCGGCACCGCCCTGCATTTGTCGCCCAAGACGGTGGACAGCTACCGCAGCCGGCTGATGGCCAAGCTCGGCGCGTCCGATGTGACGGCCCTGGTCAAGCTGGCAATACGTCACGGTCTGATCAGCAACGACGCCTGAGCGGCGCGGACCTGAGCGCCCCGGCAACCGGCATCAAGAACTCCCGGCAGCGCCGCCGGGTGGGGGCGCCTAGATTGACAGTCACCGGCCCTCGGTCGGCGAAAGTCCCAGATGCCCGTCCCCCAAAGCTCAGAGGCCCTCCATGCGGGCGCATGAACTCCCCGCCGACGAGGCCGAGCGCCTGCAGTGCCTGGCCGAGCTGGGCCTGAGCCAGCCGCCCACCCAGCCCGAGCCCGACGCCGTGCTCGACGGCCTGGTGCGCTGCGCCGCTCATCTGCTCGGTTATCCCATCGCGCTGATCAGCCTCGTCGGCGAGCGCCGCATGTGGTTCAAGGCCCGCTACGGCACCGAGGTGGTCGACTGCGAGCGCGAGGCCTCCTTCTGCGCCCACACCATCCTCGGCGAGACGCTGTTCGAGGTGCCCGACGCCACGACCGATCCCCGCTTCGCCACCAGCCCCTGGGTGATCGGTGCAACCCGCCTGCGCGCCTACGCCGGCCTGCCCATCCGCCTGGGCAACCTGACGCTGGGGGCCCTGTGCGTGGGCGACACCGTGCCGCGCCGCCTGGACGCCGTGCAGGCCACGCTGCTGGCCGACATTGCCAACGCGGTCGGCGCCTGGTTCGCCCACCGCCGCGAGCATGTCGACCTGCTCGCCAGCCGCACCCATCTGCAGGCCCAGGCCGAGCTGCTCGGCCGCCTCAGCAGCGAGACGCCCGGCATGCTGTTCCAGTACCGCAGCGCGCCCGGCGGAGGTGGCGAACTCGGCTTCATCAGCGGCCAGGCCGAGCACATCTTCGGCCCCGTGGCGCCGCTGCAGCCTGAGGGCCTGCGCGTCTTCGCCGAGCGCGTGCACCCTGAGGACCTGCCCGGGCTGCTGCTAGGCATGCGCGAGGCCAAGGCCGGCCAGCAGGCCTGGCAGCGGCTGTTCCGCGTCTGCCTGCCCGGCGCCGAGCGGCCGGCCTGGCGCTCCGGCCGCGCCAGCCCCTCGCTGCAGGCCGACGGCAGCGTGCTCTGGCATGGCTTCATCGCCGACGTCGACGAGCACATCGAGATCGAAAACCTGCGCCGCGACAAGCTCGCCGCCGAACAGGCCAGCGCCGCCAAGAGCGCTTTCCTGTCGCGCGCCAGCCATGAGCTGCGCACGCCGCTGAATGCCGTCATCGGCTTCAGCCAGTTGCTGCTGCTCAACCATGAAGAGCCCCTGACGCCGCGCCAGCAGGAGCGCATCGAATGGGTGCTGGACTCCGCCAAGCGCCTGCACCAGCTGGTCGATGGACTGCTCGACGTCGACCGCGCCGAGCCCGGCCGCCCCAGCCGCTTCGATGCGGGCTCCGGGGCCGAGGATGCCTTCACCCTGCTCTACATCGAAGACGAGCCGCTCAACACCCTGCTCGTGCAGGAAGCGCTGCGCGACCGCCCCGACTGGCGCGTGCTGCACGCTGGCGACGGCCGCGCCGGCCTGGCCCTGGCCAAGACCCAGAAGCCCGAGGTCGTGTTGACCGACATCAACCTGCCTGGCCTGTCGGGCCTGGACGTCGTCCGGGAGCTGCGCGCAGACGCCGCCCTGGCCGGCACGCTGTGCATCGCGCTGTCCGCCGACGCGACGCCGGGCCAGATCGAGCGGGCCATGCAGGCCGGCTTCGACGACTACTGGACCAAGCCGCTGGACATCCTCGAGCTCGCCGGCCGCCTGGCCGATGCGCTTGCCGAGCACGGCGGCCGCTGATTCGATTGCTTCTCAGGGAGAGAACATGATGAACGCCCTCGCGACGAGCCCCAGGCCCGCCCCCCCGCCCGCCCAGCCCCGCGTGACCCGGCCCTCGGCCGCGGCCGTGGCCCGCACACCGTCCGAGCGCGCCTGCCTCATCCATCTGCTCGTCGTCGACGACGACGTGGCCGCCATCGAGTACCTGGGCCAGCTGCTCAAGGGCTTCGCGCAGATCAGCTTCGCCACCAATGGCGAGGATGCGCTGCGCCTGGCCGAGCTGCATCGCCCCGACCTGGTCCTGCTCGATGTCGAGCTGCCTGGCATGGACGGCTTCGAGGTCTGCCGCCGCCTGCGCGCCACACGCGGCCTGGCCGAGCTGCCCATCATCTTCGCGACCTCGCATGTCGATCCCGGCATCGAGGCCCGTGCCCTCAGCCTTGGCGCCAACGACTTCCTGCGCAAGCCCTTCGACGACGTGCAGGTGCTGGCCCGGCTGCGCACCCAGCTGCGCGCCGCCGCCGAGCGCACAGACAAGCCCGAGGCCACCGCCCAGAGCCGCACGCGCATCCTCATCGTCGACGACGACGCCACCAGCATCCAGCTCGTGCGCAGCCTGCTGGCCGACGTCGGCGAATGCCATTTCGCACTGAACAGCGCCCAGGCCCTCAGCCTCGTCGGCGAGCTCAAGCCCGACCTCATCCTGCTGGACATCGACCTGCCCGACAGCGACGGCTTTCACCTGTGCAAGCGGCTGCGCGCCGACGCCGCGCTGGGCCAGGTGCCCATCATGTTCCTGACCCAGTCCCACACCCTCGGCCACGAGGCCCGCGCGCTGGCTCTGGGCGGCGACGACTTCGTGCGCAAGCCCTTCAGCGCACCGGTGCTTTGCGCCCGCGTGCGCCGCCTGGTTGAGCGCAAGCGCTCGCTGGAGCGCCGCCAGGTCGACCACGACCACCGCCAGATCAGCGACGGTCGGGTCGCCGCCATCGTCCAGGCCTGCAAGGACGCCATCCTCGTCGTCGACGCGGCCGGCGGCGTCGTCATGGCCAATGCCGCCGCCTGCGCCCTGCTCAACGTGAGAGCACAGCCGCTCAGCCTGCGCCTGGATGAGCTGCTCATCATCGACGCTCTGGGCCGCCACTGCGTGCAGCGCGCCAGCGGCCAGCGCGTACCAGTCGAGGTCAGCACCTCGACCGAAGGCGAAGGCGCCGACGCGCTGACCGTGCACGTGCTGCGCGACACCCGCGAGCGCGACCGCGAGCAGGCCCTGGCGCGCCGCCAGACCGAGGCCGCCGCCACGCGCCGCGCCACCGCGTCCATGCTCTCCTACATCGCCCATGAGATCGGCAACCCGGTCAACGTCATCAAGGGTTTCGCCCAGCTGATGCAGGCCGAACGCCTGAGCGCCAGCCAGGCCGACAAGCTCGCCCACATCCTCGACGCCGTCGGCCAGCTGTCGGGGCTGCTCGGCGACGTCAGCGACGTCGCGCGCATGGAGTCGGGGCAGTTCCATGTCGAATTGCAGGATGTCGAGCTGCACACCCTGGCCGGGCAGGCCTGCGAACCGGCCGCCGCCCAGGCCGCCGCCGTCGGCATGCTGCTGAGCGCGCCGCCACCGGCACCGCCCGTGCGCGTGCGCGCCGACGCCCGCCGCCTGCGCCAATGCCTGGACAACCTGCTGTCCAACGCCATCAAGTACGCCGGCGACGGCATCTGCATCGCGGTCGAGATCGAAGCCCGCGGCCCCGAGGTCGTGCTGGCCGTGCAGGACCGCGGCTGCGGCCTCAGCGAAGACCAGCTCGCCCACCTCTACGAACCCTACAACCGCCTCGGCCGTGACGGCGGCGCCATCCCTGGCACGGGCCTGGGCCTGACGCTGACGCGCGACCTGGTGCAGGCCATGGGCGGGCGGCTGGAGGTGCGCAGCCAGCCCGGCCGCGGCTGCCGTTTCGAGATATTGCTGGCGGCCAGCCAGCCCACAGACAACCCGGATTGACTCAGCCTCGCTGCGCGGCCCCAAAATGGGCCGCGCCATGCCTTTGACCCTCCCCAGCCCTCTCCACCCCGCCGCGCCCAGCCCGCTGGCCAGCCGGCTCGACAGCCTGTTGCCGGCCCTGGCGGATGCCCGCGTGCTGCTCGTCGATGACGACCCCGGCATGATCCAGATGCTCGGCCGGCTGCTGTCGGGCTACAGCCAGCTGCGCTTCGCCACCGACGGCGCCCAGGCCCTGGCCATCGCGCGGAGCTGGCAGCCCGAGCTGGTGCTGCTGGACGCCGAGATGCCCGGCATCGACGGCTTCGAGGTCTGCCGCCAGCTCAAGGCCGACCGGCTGCTGGCCGAGGTGCCCGTCATCTTCGTCACCCAGCACACCGGCGCCAGCGTCGAGGCTGCCGTGTTCGAGCTCGGCGCGGCCGACTTCGTCGCCAAGCCCGTCGCCGGCCCGGCCCTGCGCGCCCGCGTCGCCATGCAATTGCGCCTGCATCGCACCGCCCAGCGCCTGCTGCGCCTGGCCCGCCGCGATGCGCTGACCGGCCTGGCCGAACGCGCCCAGTTCGACGACGAGCTGGACCTGGAATGCCGCCGCGCCCGCCGCAGCGGACAGCCGCTGGCCCTGCTGCTGGCCGGCCTCGAAGGCCTGGCGGCCTACCGCAAGCGCCATGGCCAAGGCGCCGCCGACAACGCGCTGCGTCATGTCGCCGGCCTGGCCCAGCAGGCGCTGCAGCGGCCCGGCGACCTGGTCGCGCGCCACGGCGACGAAGTCTTTGCGCTGCTGCTGCCCGACACCACGGCCGCCGGCGCCGCGGCGCTGGCCGCACGCCTGCAGCAAGCGCTGGCCGGTGATGCCGAACTGACCCTGGCCATCGGCATCGGGCTGCTGGTCAGCGAAGGCGACCCGAGCGTGGCCGCCGCCGCCGCGCTGGCCGCGGCGCTCGAGGCCGGTCCGGGCCGGGTCTGCGTGTGCGCTGCGACTGCCGACGGCCACGAGCCGCCGCTCGCCACATGATGCTGCCCGCTCCCGACAGCTGGCCCACCCAGCTGGACACGCGCCACAGCCTGCTGCTGGTCGACGACGACGCCGCCAGCGTGCAGGTGCTGGCGCGCATGCTCAACGGCCTGGGCGAACTGCGCTTCGCGCTGTCCGGCGAGGACGGGCTGCGCCTGGCGCGTGAGAGCCCGCCCGACCTCGTCCTCGTCGACGCCGAGATGCCCGGCCTCTCGGGCTTCGAGGTCTGTGCCGCGCTGCGTGCCGACCCGCGGCTGGCCGATGTGCCCGTCATCATCATCACCGGCCACACCGAGGTCGCCGTCGAGGTGGCTGGTTTCGCGGCTGGCGCCTCCGACTTCATCCGCAAGCCGCCGGTGGCCGAGGTCGTCGTCGCGCGCGCCCGCACCCAGCTGCGCTTGAAGGCCCTGGGCGACGCGCTGCGCGCCTCGGCCCTGACCGACGGCCTGACCGGCCTGGCCAACCGCCGCCGTTTCGACCAGGACCTGCGCCTGGAATGCGAGCGCGCCCGCCGCGGCCACGAGAGCCTGGCCCTGCTGTTGATCGACGTCGACCACTTCAAGCGCTACAACGACCGCTACGGCCATGTGGCCGGCGACGCCTGCCTGCGCGAGATCGCCGCCGCCATCCGCGGCTGCATCCGCCGCCCCGCCGACCTGGCCGCGCGCTACGGCGGCGAGGAGTTCGCCGTGCTGCTGCCGCAGACCGACGCGGCCGGCGCGCGTGCCATGGCCCAGCGCATCGTCAACGCCGTGGCCGACCTGGCGCTGGCGCATGCCGATGCGACACCGAGCTGCCTCGTCAGTGTCTCGGTCGGCTGGGCCGCAGCCCGGCCGGATCTGGACGCCAGCGTCGTGCTGACACGTGGCGAGTCCCTCGTCGAAGCGGCCGACCGCGGCCTCTATGCCGCAAAGGCGGCCGGCCGCGGTCGCATCGGCGAAGCCAGCGAGGCCCATGCCCACGCTTGAGCGCCAGCCGCGGCTCGGCGGCCCACACACTGCGCCAGACCAGGACCCGACATGTCCCTGACTTCCTGTGCCCCATCCACACTGCGCCGCTGGCTCGCCGGCCTGTTGCTCGCCGCGACCACGTTCGCGGTTCCGGCAGCTCCCCTGGTCATCGCCATTGGCGACTCGACCCTGTTCGCGCCGCTGCAGCTGGCCGCGCAGGAGGGCTTCTTCGCGGCCGAGGGCCTGGACGTGCAGGTCATCGGCTGCATCAACGGCCGGCGCTGCCTCAAACACCTCACCGACGGCGAGGCCCAGATCGCGACGGTGGCCGACACGCCCATGGTGTTCGCCCTGCATGCCGGCCACCGCTTCGAGATCGTCGCCACCTTCGGCACAACGCCCCGCGACACGGCACTGGTGGCGCGCACTGATCGCGGCATCCGCACGCCCGCCGATCTCGCCGGCAAGCGCATCGGCGTCGTGCGCGGCACGAGCGCCCACTACTTCACCAACGTCTTCCTGCTCGTCAATGGCGTGCCGCGCGACTCGGTCAACCTCGTTTTCATCGACCCCGATCGCGGCGCCGAGCCGCTGCTGCGCGGCGAGGTGGACGCGGCCGGCCTCTACCGCCCCGCGGGCCCCCAGGCGCTGCAGCAGCTCGGCCCCAAGGGCGTGCAGTTGTCGACACTGCGGCCCTACACCGTCATGGTCAACCTCGTTGCCCAGCCCGGGCTCAGCCAGGCCACGCTGCTGCGCATGCTCAAGGCGGCACAACGCGGCGTGGCCCTGCTCAACAACCAACCGGGCCGCGCCCACGAGCTGCTCGGGGCACGCTGGAAGGTCGGCGCCCGCAATGCCGCCGCCCAGCTTGACGGTTATGAGTTCCACCTCGGCCTCGACCAGAACCTGCTGTCGACACTGGAGGCCGAGTCGCGCTGGGCGGTGCGCGAAGGCCTGGTGGAGAACAAGGCCGTGCCGGACTATCTCGAGCTGATGCGCGTCGAGCCGCTGCGCGCGCTGGATCCGCGCTCGATGACGATAGTCAAGTAATGATGGTGCCCCTCGACCGCCCCCGCCTCGCTGAACGCGGGCGTGTCCAGTCGGTCCCCCTGGGGGACGGCGATGCATGCGGCGTCGAGCCGCATGCACATCGCCAGAGCGGGCCGGCTAGGGAACGGCCCGGCGCTCGGCCCGCCGAACCCAAATATCCGCGGAGTCATTGATGCGCCTGCGCCCCGCCCTGATGACCTGCGTGATCGCGGCGCTGCTGGTCGTCGGCACGCGGCTGACGAGCATCGCCATCGAGCGCGAAGCCTCCGAGCGCAATGACGCGCAGCGCACGACGGTCGAGGTCATTGCGCGCGACGCCGCCGGCCTGCTGGTGCTGACCCAGGACTACGGCCTGTACCACAGCGAACGCGCCGCCCGGCAGTGGAACCTCGTGCACCAGCGCCTGAGCCAGGCGCTGGCCAACTACGCCGGCGCGGACGCGGCCAGCGCCGAGCAGGTCGGCGACCTGCAGGACACGGCCCGCGGCCTGCCGCAGGTCTTCGCCGCGCTGCGCCAGGCCTCGCAGTCGGCAGCCGTCGATGCCGATGGTGTCGCCCGCCGCGAGATGCTGACCGACCAGCTGGTCAACGAAACGCGCCGCGTCAGCGACGGCGCCTTCGAACTGTCGCGCGACCTCGTCGAGTCGCGCCGCCGCGACGCCGTGCGCCAGCGCTGGCTGGCGGTCGCCACGCAGGCCACGCTGCTGACACTGACGCTGCTGCTGGCCGGCCTGCTGCTCAAGCGCGTGCTCGCGCCCATCGACAAGCTGCGCAGCGTGGCCAAGGCCGTCGAAGGCGGTGACCTGGCTGCCCGCAGCGGCTTGGCAGACAAGGACGAGCTCGGCCAGCTGTCGCAGGCCCTGGACGCCATGACGGCCGCCCTGCAGCAGCGCGACACGGCCCTGCGCGACAGCAACCGCCAACTCGCACGCAACGAGGCCTTTCTGGAGCGCGCCGGCCAGATGGCGGGCGTCGGCGGCTGGGAGCTGGATGTGGACAGCGGCCGGCTGAGCTGGACGGGCCAGACCCACGCCATCCACCAGTTGCCGGACGGCACCGAGCCGGACAGCGAGGCGGTCTTGCGCGGCTTCATGCCCGACTCCGAGCAGAAGCTGCGCCAGGCCATGGCCACGGCCGCTCGCACCGGCGAGGGCTGGGACCTGGAGCTGGAGCTGCTGGCCCCGGACGGTCGGCTGCGTTGGCTGCATTCCGTCGGCGCCACCGAACGAGAAGAAGGCCGCGAGGCCGGCCGCGTCGTCAGGCTGGTCGGCGCCGTGCAGGACATCACCGAGCGCCGCGCCGATGCCGACGCCCTGCGCCGCGCGATGCAGGCGGCCGACGCGGCCAGCGCGGCCAAGAGCGACTTCCTGGCCAATATGAGCCACGAGATCCGCACGCCCATGAACGCCGTCATGGGCCTGACCTTCCTGCTCGAACGCACGCCGCTGGACGCCGCCCAGCGCGACCTGCTGGCCAAGGTCGGCAGCGCCAGCCGCTCGCTGCTGGACGTCATCAACGCGGTGCTGGACCTGTCCAAGATCGAGGCCGGCGAGATGGTCATGGAAGCCACGCCCTTCGACCCGCGTGCCCTGCTGCGCGATGTCGCCAGCCTGTTCCAGTCGCAAGCCGAGTCCAAGCGCATCGCGCTCAATCTCGAATTGGACGCAGGCCTGCCACCGCTTCTGCTCGGCGACGCGGCGCGGCTGCGCCAGGTCGTCAGCAACCTCGTCTCCAACGCCATCAAGTTCACGTCCGAGGGCGAGGTCGCCTTGAGCGCGCGCTGCGCCGACGCCGGTGCCCAGCCGCTGCAGCTCGAGATTGCCGTGCAGGACAGCGGCATTGGCATTCCGGCCGAGGCGCTGTCGCGCATCTTCACGCCCTTCACCCAGGCCGACAGCTCCACGTCGCGCCGCTACGGCGGCACGGGCCTGGGTCTGTCCATCGTCAAGCAGCTGTGCGAGCTGATGGGCGGCCAGGTCGGCGTCAGCAGCAGCCCCGGCGCCGGCACGCGCTTCATCGTGCGCCTGCCCTTCGAGCCCGCGGCCGGCCCGGGCCCGGCCATCCGCCCGCTGACGCTGCTGCTGGCCAGCGACGATGCCACCCAGCGCGACGCGCTGCAGCGCCTGTGTGCCGACCTTGGCTGGCAGGCCGAACCGCTGGACGCCGCCGCGGCGCTGATGGAGCGCCTGGGCCGCGCCGCACCCGACCTGGTGCTGCTCGACCACCGCCTGTTGCAGACCCTTCCCTCGGCCGGGCAGCGCGTCTTGCAGGAACGCCTGGCCGCCCTGCCCTGCGTGTTGATGAGTCGCGGTGCCGGCGTGGGGCAGCTGCGCCTGCCAGCCGATGTGTCGGCCCTTTTCGACGCCGTACAGGCGGCGCTGGCCGCGCGCGGCACCACGCAGCCGCTGCTGGCCAGCGGCCCCAGCGCCACAGCCGTGCAGCGCCTGCCCGGCGTGCGCGTGCTGGTGGCCGACGACAGTGACATCAACCTCGAGGTGGCCCGGCGCATCCTGGAGCAGGAGGGCGCGATCGTCACGCTGGCCCAGGACGGGGCCGCCGCCGTCGCGCGGCTGCGCGCCGAGCCGGGTGGCTTCGACGCGGTGCTGATGGACGTGCAGATGCCGGTGCTCGACGGCTTGGCCGCCGCGCGCAGCATCCGCACCGAACTCGGCCTGCGCGAGCTGCCCATCCTGGCGCTGACTGCCGGCGCCCTGCTCAGCGAGCGCCAACGCGCGCTGGACGCCGGCATGAACAGCTTCATCAGCAAGCCCTTTGATCCGGCCGGCCTCGTGCAGCAGCTGCGCGAGCAGGTCGAACGCATGCAGGGCCGGCGCCTGCCGGTGGCCGCCCGCGCCGCAGAGAGCCCGGCGGGCGAGGCCTGGCCGGCGCTGGACGGCATCGACAGCGACGAGGCCAGCCAGCGCATGCAGGGCGACCTGGACTTCTTCGCCCGTCTGCTACAGCGCCTGCTCGACGAGTTCGTGGACCTGACGGCATTGGCACCCCTGGATGCCACGCAAGCCGCCGCCCGCCTGCACAAGCTGGGCGGCAGCGCCGGCTTGCTGGCGGCTGCGGCCCTGCGCCAGGCAGCCCAGCGTGGCGAAGTCCAGGCCCGCGCCGGACAGGACTTCCAGGCCGCGCTGGCCGAAGTGGCGCAGCGCCTGTCGGCACTGGCGGCGCAGGCCCGACCCTGGCTGCAAGGTCGCCAGCCCGGCCCGGCGACCGCCGCGGCCCGCCCGCTGGATGCGCAGGCGCTGGTGCGCTTGAAGCAGGCCCTGCAGGCGCATGACCTGGCCGCCCTGGACCAGTTCCAGCCCCTCGCCCCGGCACTGCGCGCGGCCTGCGGCGAGGCCGGCTTCGAGCGGCTGCGCCACGCGCTGGACCGGCTGGATTTCGAGGCGGCTCTGGCTGTTCTCAGCTCCATTGCCGACGCACCAGCTTGACGCGCTGCATCGCCGCATCGGACTGGGCCAGCGCCGCCAGAGTGCGTGCCGTCGAGACGGATTCGCAAAGCAGGGCGAAGAGCGTCTATGGCTGCAATCGATCACGCCCAGCCTGTTGCGGGGCGGTCAGCCCACCGGCAGGGCCGTCTCGTACTTGACCTCGCGCAGCACGACGTTGCTGCGTACGCTGCTCACGCCCGGCAGCTTGAAGATGTGCTGCTGCAGGAAGAGGTCATAGGCCTTCATGTCGGCCGCAACAACCTTGATGACGTAGTCGGCCTCGCCGGTGATGGCATGGCATTCGATGATCTCGCGTCGCGTGCCCACCAGGCGTTCGAACTGCTCCACCGCGCCTTCGCTGTGCCGCACCAGGCTGACATTGGCCAGCACGAGGATGGACAGGCCGATCTTCTCGCGGTCCACCAGCACGACCTGGCCGCGGATGACGCCGCGCTCCTCCATCTCCTTGACGCGCCGCCACACCGGCGTGGCCGACAGGCCCACCTTCTCGGCCAGGGCCTGAGTCGACAGGCGCGCGTCAAGCTGCAACGCCTCAAGGATCTGCAGGCTGGCCCGGTCGAACTCGTTTGTTTCCATGTCAGTGGTGCCCGGCCGCCCGAAGCCACTGACGCGCCCCCTCGGGGGGCAGCCAGCAACGCGGGCGTGGGGGCGTTTCGTTAAATAGCCTCTTTGGAGAAGAATCATCTCATTCGGCCCGCCGCAACCCGGCATTGAGGCAAGTTCTTCCGGCGTATGGAGGGAAGAATTTCCCGCCTTAGGAGATCCGATGTCCGACACCTCTGTCACGCCCAGCCTGCGCCCCTACCAGCTCAGCGACAACCTCGCCGCCAACAGCGGCGCCGTCTTCCTGACCGGCACGCAGGCCCTGGTGCGGCTGCTGCTCGCGCAGAAAGCCCAGGACGAGCGCGCCGGGCTGAAGACGGCCGGCTTCGTCTCCGGCTACCGCGGCTCGCCGCTGGGCATGGTGGACCAGCAGCTGTGGAAGGCCAAGAAGTTCCTCGAGAAGGCCCACATCGAGTTCCTGCCCGCCATCAACGAAGACTTGGCCGCGACGGCCTGCCTGGGCGTGCAGCGGGTGGCGCTGGATGCGCAGCGCACCGTCGATGGCGTGTTTGCGATGTGGTACGGCAAGGGCCCGGGCGTGGACCGCTCGGGCGATGCGCTCAAGCACGGCAACGTCTACGGCACGAGCACGCAGGGCGGCGTGCTGGTCGTCTGCGGTGACGACCATGGCTGCGTCTCCAGCAGCACGCCGCACCAGAGCGACCAGGCGCTGCAGGCCTGGAGCATGCCGCTGGTGCACCCGGCCAATGTGGCCGAGTACCTGGAGTTCGGCCTGTATGGCTGGGCGCTGTCGCGCTTCTCGGGCGCCTGGGTGGGCTTCAAGGCGATCTCCGAGGTTGTCGAGAGCGGCATGACGGTAGACCTGGACGCCGTGCCGCTGGACTTCGAGCATGCCGTCGACTACACGGCGCCGACCAATCTGCATATCCGCTCGGTGGACCTGCCCTCGCTGGAGCTGGAGTCGCGCCTGGCGCACAAGATCGAAGCGGTGAAGGCCTTCGCCAAGGTCAACAGCATCGACAAGCACATCGTCACCAGCCCGGCGGCTACTTTGGGCATCGTGACGGTGGGCAAGGCGCACTACGACTTCATGGAGGTACTGCGGCGCCTGGACCTCGACCCCAACGCCCTGGCCGCGGCCGGCGTGCGCGTCTACAAGGTGGGCCTGGTCTTCCCGCTGGAGCCGACCCGCATCACCGAGTTCTGTTCCAACCTGACCGACGTGCTGGTCATCGAGGAGAAGGGCCCGGTCGTCGAACGCCAGATCAAGGAGCTGCTCTACCACCTGCCCGACTTCCAGCGCCCGCGCGTCGTCGGCAAGACGGACGAGCATGGCTGCGCGGTGCTGAGCGCCCTGGGCGAACTGCGCCCCAGCCGCATCATGGGCACGGTGGCCGACTGGCTGGCGCGGCTGAACCCGGCGCTGGACCGCCGCCACCTGGTCGTCGACTTCCTGACACCGCAACTGCTGAGCAACGCCGCCGACGCGGTGCGCCGCCAGCCCTATTTCTGCTCGGGCTGCCCGCACAACACATCCACCAAACTGCCCGAGGGTTCGCGGGCGCTGGCTGGCATCGGCTGCCACTTCATGGCCAGCTGGATGGAGCGCGGCACCTCCGGCCTGATCCAGATGGGCGCCGAGGGCGTGGACTGGGCGGCGCAATCGCGCTTCACCAAGGAGAAGCACGTCTTCCAGAACCTGGGCGATGGCACCTACTACCACTCGGGCTATCTGGCCATCCGCCAGGCCATCGCGGCCAAGACCAACATCACCTACAAGATCCTCTACAACGACGCCGTCGCGATGACCGGTGGCCAGCCGGTGGACGGCCAGACCAGCGTGCCGCAGATCGCGCGCCAGGTGGAGGCCGAGGGGGTCAAGCGCCTCGTGGTCGTGTCCGACGAGATCGGCAAATACGACGGCCACCACGGCCTGTTCCCGGCCGGCACGAGCTTCCATGACCGCAGCGAGCTGGATGCCGTGCAGCGCGAGCTGCGCGAGATCGAAGGCGTGACGGTACTGATCTACGACCAGACCTGCGCCGCCGAGAAGCGCCGTCGCCGCAAGAAGAAGGAATTCCCGGACCCGCCGCGCCGCATCTTCATCAACGAGGCCGTCTGCGAGGGCTGCGGCGACTGCGGGGTCGCATCGAACTGCCTGTCCGTGGTGCCGGTGGAGACCGACTGGGGCCGCAAGCGCGCCATCGAGCAGAGCAGCTGCAACAAGGACTTCTCCTGCGTGAACGGCTTCTGCCCGAGCTTCGTGTCGGTGCACGAACCGGTGCTGAAGAAGAAGGCCGGCGGCAGCTACACGGCGCAAGACCTGGCGCGCGAGCTTGCCGCCATCACTCCGCCCGCACCCTGGCAGTGGACGGGCCCGTTTGATCTGCTGGTCACGGGCGTCGGCGGCACGGGCGTCGTCACCGTCGGCGCGCTGGTCTCCATGGCCGCCCACCTCGAGGGAAAACAGGCCTCGGTGCTGGACTTCATGGGCTTTGCGCAGAAGGGTGGCGCGGTGCTGAGCTTCGTGCGCGTGGCACCAACGCTGGACCTGCTGAACCAGGTGCGTATCGACACCCAGCAGGCCGACGTGCTGCTGGCCTGCGACATGGTGGTGGGCGCCTCGCCCGATGCGCTGGGCACGGTGAAGGCCGGTCGCACCGTCATCCTGGCCAACACGCATGAACTGCCCACGGCCGGCTTTGTGCGCAACCCGGATGCATCGCTGCAGGGCGACTCGCTGATCGCCAAGATGAAGTTCGCCGTCGGTGAGCACGGCGAGCTCAGCACCATCGATGCGCAGGACATCTCGCAGCGCCTGATGGGCGACACGCTGCCCAGCAACATCATCATGCTGGGCGCCTGCTGGCAGCGCGGCCTGATCCCCGTCAGCGAGGCGGCGCTGATGCGCGCCATCGAGCTGAACGGTGTCGCCGCCGAGGCCAACAAGACCGCCTTTGCGCTGGGCCGCCTGACCATCGCCGCGCCGGATGCCATTGCGCGGCTGGCCGGCGACGTCAACGTGGTGAAGCTCTTCAACTTCGACCAGCTCGACGGCCCTGACGGCCTGATCGAGCGGCGCGCCCAGTTCCTGACCGACTACCAGGATGCGGCCTACGCCCAGCGTTACCGCGCCTTGGTCGAGCGCGTGCGCGCCGCCGAGTCCGCCCTCGGCAAGGGCCAACGCCTGACACAGGCCGTGGCGCGCTACTACGCCAAGTTGCTGGCCATCAAGGACGAGTACGAGGTGGCGCGCCTGTACACCGACGGCCGCTTCGAGAAGGCGATGAAGGACCAGTTCGAGAACTGGGAGCGCCTGTCCTTCCACCTCGCCCCGCCGCTGATCTCCAGGCCCGGCGCCGACGGCCGTGCGAAGAAGATCGAGATGGGTTCGTGGACCTTCACCGCCTTCAAGTGGCTGGCGAAGCTGAAAGGCCTGCGCGGCGGCGTGCTGGACATCTTCGGCAAGACCGAGGAGCGCCGCATGGAGCGCCAGCTCATCACCGACTACGAGAAGCTGGTCGACGAGATCCTCGCTTCACTGACGGCCAACAACCTGAACACCGCCGTCGAACTGGCCCGCCTGCCCGAGAAGATCCGCGGCTATGGGCATGTCAAGCATGCCAACGTCATTGCGGTGAAGAAGCAATGGCAGGCACTGCTGGATCGCTTCCATGGCCGCACGGTCGAGGTTGCGGCGCAGCCGGTGGCGATGCCGGTGCGGGTCAAAGGCGTGGCGGAGCTGTAGCCCTCAGCGCTCCCAGACTCCCGCGCGCCTCAGCGTGTCCACGGCGTCGAGGTCCAGCGCCCAGTTGCCCAGGCGCTTGTCGACGCGTTGCGCGGTGGCCGGGCGCACGCCAGGCAGCGGCGCACCCTCCAGGAAGGCGCCGAGGCACTCGCCGATGTAGTCGAGCCCGAGGTGGCCCAGCGTGGCCGCGCTGCCGGTGAAGCGACCGTTGATCTCGAAGGCCAGCAGCCGCCCGTCCGGCGTGCGGCCCAACTGCACATTGAAGGGGCCGCGCCAGCCCAGGTCGGCCAAGGCCGCCCCGAAGGCCTGGAGCATAGGGCGCAGTTCGCCGTCCAGGGCCAGCGCTTCGACCCGCTCCGTGCGGCCGAGCCTGACTTGCGTGTGCCGCGTCGCGAAGGGCGCCAACAACCGGCCCGAGGGCGCCACGCAGCCGTCCAGGCTGAGTTTTTCCACTCCGGGTAAGGACCAGTCCAGCGGCACACCACCCTCGCGCAGTCGCTGCCAGGCCGCCAGTTCCGGCCGGGCGCCCAGCCAGGGTTGAAAACAGTAGTCCGGCCAGGCCAGCGCGGCGCGCAGTTCGCTCTGCCCGGTGGCCAGCACGACGCCGCGCGACGCGTTGCCGCGGCGCGGCTTGGCAACCAGCGGCCAGCCCCATCCAGACGCCAGCCCCGACACGGCGGCCCAACCGTCCTGATCGCACAGCGTCGGTGCGAAGGGCAGGCCGCGTGCCGTCGCGACGGCGGCAGTGGCCCGCTTGTCGCGCAGCACCTGCGCACTCGCTGTGCTGCCCACCATGCAGCGCACCCCGGGGTTGCGCTCGGCCCATCCGGCGAGGAAGACAACGTCGTCGTCGCGACCGGGCAGGATGAGGTCGGGTGCCTCCTGCGCCACGATGGCTTCGAAGCGGGCCAGGAAGCCGGCGTTGTTGAGCTCGGGAGTGAGGTGAACGCGGTCGCACAGGAAGTTGCTGACCGCGTCGGCCTGTGAGTTGAAGCCGACCACCTCGACGCCCTCGCGCCGCCCGGCCAGCGCTTCGAGCAGGTTCTGCCCCACCAGGCTGCCGACGCTGGCGACCAGCAGGCGCGGCCTCTCATGCATGGCCGGCTGGTTCTTGCATCAGGGCAGGCACGACATGCGTGGCGAGGGCGCACCGCAGCTGATCGAGGTCTGCTTCGGTCAGGAAGCCATGCCAGGGCAGGCCGAGGCTGCGCCCGGCCAGGGCGGCCGTGACCGGCAGTTCGCCAACGACCGGGCAGGCCGCGAAGGCCGGCTGCGCCGGCAGCGGCGGGCAATACCAGCGGCGCGTCTCGATGCCCTCGCGGGCCAGGGCTGCGGCCACCGGCGCCGCGGGAACGGGCAGCATCAACACCAGGTTGGCCGGCAGCGCGTCGCCGGCATCGAAGCCCGTCTGCCGCGCCACGCCGGGCAAGCCGTCCAGCAACGCGCTGTAGGCCGGCCACCGTGCCCGGCGCCGCTCGCGCAGCGCGCCACGGCGCGCCCACTGGCACAGGGCCACGGCCGCCGCGTACTCCGACATCTTGGCGTTGCCCGCCACGGCGGCGGCCCGCCTGCCCTCGAACCCGAAGTTGGACAGCCGAGCCACACGCTCGGCCAGGGCGGCGTCGCGCGTGGCGATGAGCCCACCCTCGCCGATGCCGAAGGGTTTGGTCGCATGCAGGCTGAAGGCAGCGCAGGCTCGATGCCCGATGGCCTGGTTGCCGAAGGCCGCCGCGGCATCCATCAACACCGGGACGCCCGTGTCCTTGGAAAAGGCATCCCACGCGGCCGCATCCAGCGGCCGGCCGAAGGTGGCCACGGGCATCACCAGCGCCAGGCGGCGGTGGCGTGCGACCTCGCGCGCGAGCACCGGGCTGAGCTGCCAACTGCCCTCGGCGACGTCGGCGAACAGCACCCGCAGCCCCTGGCGCAGTGCAGCGGCTGCGGTGGCGGGAAAGGTGAAGGCGGGCATCAGCACCTCGCCGCCCCGCGGCAGGTCCAGCGCCGCCATCGCCAGTTCGAGGGCGGCGGTGCCACTGCTCGCCGTGCGGACATGCAGGTCCGACCGCACCGGCACGATCGACGCGACCGGCCAGTGCGCCGCGAGCGTCGCTTCCAGCTCCCGCACCAGCGGGCCGAAGTTGCTGTACTGGCGTGCGGCGTCGATGCGGCGCAGCCAGGGCATCAGCGCGTCCGCGCAGGGCAGGTCGGGAATCAGCAGCCGCATGCTCATGGCGCCGGCGCCGGGACAAGGCCGGGCACCTCGTCGTGCCCGATCTCGAAGTGCTCGGCCGGCAGGCCTGCACACCAGCGCTGCCACATGCGACGAACGGCTCGCTCCAGGCCCCGCGCGACCGTGGCCGGCTGGCGCAGCGGCGTGGCCTGCCAGCGATCCCGCAGGCCCGCACGCAAGGCCGCCAGCGCCGGCAGGTCGCCGGCCCGGGCGGCGGCGATGGCGACGAACTCGTCGACGTCGCGCGCCACCCAGTCCCCCAGCCCGATGCGGCCCAGCACGCCGGCCGACTGGCAATGCGCCCGCCCGGGGCCGCGCAACGTCACGACCGGCACGCCCATCGCGAGCGCATAGTTGGTCGTCGTGCCGCCACCGTAGGGCCAGCTGTCGAGCACAAGGTCCACCTCGCCGTGCAGGGCCAGGTAGTCGGCCAGCGCCACGGGCGACCGGAACTGCAGCCGCGCCGCGGCAATGCCCTGCCGCGCGAACTCAGCCTCCAGGCGCTGCGCCTGCGCCTGCGCGGCGACGTAGCCGATCAGCAGGCGCGCATCCGGCACGGCGTGCAACACGCGGGCCCAGCCAGCGACGACCTCCGGGCCGATCTTGCGCACCGCGTTGAAGCTGCCGAAGCAGACCCGCCCCGCCGCCAGCGCCGGCAGCGGACCGACCTCCGGCAGCCGAACCAGCGGCGTGAACGTGCCCGAGCAGGGGATGCGCGCGAACTTCTCGACGTAGAAGTGCTCGTACAGGCCCGGCGGCGCATTGAAACGGTCGCACAGCGCGTAGTCCATGGCACGCAGGCCGGTCGTGTTGGGATAGCCGATCCACGTCACCTGCAGCGGCGCGGGCTTCATCGCAAAGCTCGGCAACCGGTGGCCGGCCGTGTGGCCCGACAGGTCAAACAGCACGTCGATCGCGTCAGCATGGATGCGGGCCGCCAGCGCCTCGTCGCCGAGGTCCCGCACGTCGCGCCAGACCTGGGCCAGCGGGCGCAGCCGCTCGGTGACTGCATCGCGCTTCGCACCGCCCGCGTAGACCCAGACTTCGATCTGCCTCCGGTCCAGCGCCGCCCAGACCGGTTCGATGAAACCGGCCACGGGATGATCGTAGAGATCGCCCGACACGAAGCCCACGCGCAGCCGCCGCGCCGGGTCGCACGGCTGCGCGAAGGCGAAGCTCGCAGCCGGCGCCGCGGCCTCGGCGCGCCGGCCGTATTCGACATGCGCGGCGAAGCTCTCCTCGGGCGCCAGGCTGCCATCGAGCGTGCCGTAGTACAGCCGGTTGCTGAACAGGGACAGGTCGCGAGGAAACTCATCGCGGCTCGCGCTGCAGTAGGCCGCAGCCTCGGCCGGGTCACCCCGGTGCGCAGCGTGCCAGGCCAGCAGGCGGCGCGCTTCCACGTTCTCGGGATCGAGTTCGAGGACGCGGCGATAGCTGGCCGGTCCGTCGGCTTCCTGCCCGGTGACCGTCAGGAAGCGGGCCAGGTTCAGCTGGAACTCCACCGACTGCGGCGCCAACGTCACCGCGCGCCGGCTGGCATCGATGGCTTCGGACATGCGCTGCGAAGCCGCCAGCGCGACGGCCAGGTTGTTGTGACGCGCCGCCTCCTGCGGTTCGTCACGCACCGCACGGCGCGCCAGGCTCAACGCCTGCGGCAGGTCGCCTGCTTCCATCGCCGCGGCAAAAGCCTGCCAGGCCATCGTCCCGGCCGCCGTTCCGAGAATGCGCAGGTTGTCTCGGATTTCGGCATCGCCCGGCGCCAACTCGGCCGCACGGCGCAGCGCCGCCAGCGCGTCGCGATGCCGGCCAAGCTGCATATGGCCCAGGCCGAGCAACTGCCAGAGCTTGCTGTCGGAGGGCCGGTTGCGCAGCGCGGCCTGGGCGCAGTCGACGGCCAGGGCATGCTCACCGAAGTTCAGGAGCCGGATCAGCTCGATGTTGGACGCGATCGATTTGTGCCTTACCGCCATACCCGCCATTTGCGTCTGCCGTCACACCGGCTCGGCCCAACCCAGCTCCGCCATGTCCGCCACACGATGCTTGTCATCGCCCAGCATGATGAAGTCATCCAGCTGCGGCGGCTTCACCGCCGTGCCGGCCAGCATCGCATGCACCTGCCCCCGATGGTGGGTCTGGTGCATGAAGAGGTGCGCCAGCACCCGCCCCACCGGCTCGCGCGGCCCGTTCTCGATACCGGCGCCGCGGTCGAAGGCGACGATGCGCTCCTCGTCGCCCGGCTGTAAGCCTGAGCAGAACGCCACCAGCTTCTCGTCGCTTTCGTCCTGCCGCGCCGCCAGCTCGGCCGCCGTCTGCGCCGGCACATAACTGGCCCAGATGTGGCGCATGGCTGCGTCACCCTGCAGGGCGGCAAGGTAGTAATGGTCCACATTGAGGATGTGATTGGCCGTCAGCGCCAGGCTGGGGAAGAAGCTGGTGCGCGGGGCGTGGAAATCGGCATCGGACAGCGCTGCCAGCGCACTCAGCAGGCGGCGGTTGGCGAGGCGGTTGGCGCGGGCCTGAATGAGGAAGATATTCATGGCTGGCATTGTGCTCGGGCGGCCCCGCCATGGGGCTGACGGCGCGGACCGGACATGCTTCAATCGCCACGCAGGCAGCATGCCGCGCCACAAAAGAGTCAAGGCTTGCGCATCGGAGACGGCTATACCGGGTCAGAGAAGGTCAGCACGGCTGCATGGGTGGCGGCCGCGGCCGTGCTGTCCATCGGCCTGGCTTTGACAGCGGGCGCCGTCATCTGGCAGCAGCAGCGCGCCGGCGCCGAGGCGCGCGGCCTGCAGGAACGCCAGGTTGAGCGGCTGCAGGCCGATGTCGTGAAGCGGCTGACCATGCCGGTCTATGGCCTCAAGGGCGCCCGCGGCGCGCTGGCGGCGCTGGAGGGCAAGTTCAGCCGCGCGGCCTTTGACGCCTATGTCGAGTCGCGCGACTTGCCCCGCGAGTTCCCCGGCGTGCGTGGTTTCGGCTTCATCGAGAGGGTGGCGCGCCGCGACCTGCCCGCCTTCGTCGCGGCCCGCCAGCGCGAGGGGGGCACCGAATTCCGCGTGCATGGCTCGGGCCAGGACCCGACGCTCTACGTCGTCACGCAGATTTCGCCGTTCTCGCACAACTTCTCGGCCTGGGGCATCGACTCCGGCGCTAACCCGGTGCGCCGCCAGGCCATCGAACAGGCCATCGACAGCGGCGAGGCGACTCTTTCCGGCCCCGTGCGCCTGGTGCAGGACCCGCTGAAGGGCACCGGTTTCCTGCTGCTCGTGCCGGTCTATCTGCAGGGGCATGACCCCGGCACGCCGGCCGAACGCCGCGCCGCGCTGCTCGGCCTGCTGTATGCCCCGCTGGTGGCGGGCGACCTGCTGCGCGGCGTGGCAGAGCCGGCGTCGTCGCTGCTGGACCTGAAGTTGTCCGTCCGGACCACCGACGCCGAGTTTCAGCCCCTGCTGGCGACGCGCGCGGGCCAGGCGCTGGCACCGGCCGAGGCGGCCGATTACGAGCTGAGTGACGCGCCGACGGCCGATTCGTTGCGCTTCACGGTCGCCGGCCGCGAGTTCATGCTCGATACGGCGCTGACCCGCGAGGCGTCCATGCGGCTGCTGGGCCTGTCGGGCCTGGGCCTGGAACTGGGCGGTGCGCTGCTGAGCCTGCTGCTGGCCGTGACGGTCTATCTGCTGGCCGCCGGCCGCACACGCGCCGAGGAGATGGCGCGCGGCATGACCGCCGACCTGGCGCGGCTGGCCATGGTGGCCAGCCACACGACCAACGCCGTCCTGATCACCGACACCGAACGCCGCATCAACTGGGTCAACGATGGTTTCACGCGGCTCAGCGGCTTCACCAGTGCGGAAGCCGTGGGCAAGCGGCCGAGCGACTTGCTGCACTCAGAGCTGACGAACGAGGACACGGTGCACGGCATGCGCGAGGCCATGAGCGTTGGCCTGGGCTGCAAGGTGGAGCTGATACGCCGCGCCAAGGACGGCCGCGACTACTGGGTGGACGTCGAGGTCCAGCCCCTGCACGACGCCGAGGGCGCGCTGACGGGCTTCATGGTCATCGAGTCCGACATCACGGCCCGCAAGCAGCTCCAGGCCCAGGCCGACGAGGCGCGCCAGAGCCTGCAGGATCTCTATGACAACGCGCCCTGTGCCTATTACGCGCTGGACGAGAACGGGCGCTTCCTGCAGATCAACGCCCTGGGCCTGAGCTGGCTGGGCTGCACGGCCGAAGAGCTGATCGGCCAGGCCAGCCCGGCGGACTTCTTCGATGCCGAGGGCCGCCTGCTGTTCAGCCAGGCCTTCCCCCGCTTTATGCGCGAAGGGCGCATCTCGGAGCTGGAGTTCAGCGTCAAGGGCCGCCAGGGCGAAGCCCGCCGCGTCAGCCTGTCGGCCACGGCCGTCTACGACGCCAACGGCAACTACCTGCGCAGCCGCTCCGTGATGTTCGACATCAGCGAGACCCACCGCATCCGCCAGCAGTTGCACCAGTTGACGCTGGACCAGGAAGCCATGCTGGAGAGCGATCTGGTCGGCATCGTCAAGCTGCGGGACCGCGTGACCGTCTGGCGCAACCAGGCGCTGGAGCGCATGTTCGGCTACGCCGAGGGCGAACTCCTCGGTGCGCCGGTGCGCCAGCTTTATGTCGACGACACCGCCTATGAGACCCTGGGTGCGCTGGCCTATCCACAGCTCAAGGCCGGCGGTCGCTTTCGCACCCAGCTGCAGATGCGGCGCAAGGACGGCTCGTTGATCTGGGTGGACCTGGCCGGCGTCGAGCTGCCCGCCGTATCCAGCGAACGGGGTGGCGAGTCGCTGTGGATGATGGTCGACATCACGCAGAGCAAGGCCCACGAGGCGCGCATGGAGCGCGCGGCCCTGCACGACGCATTGACCGGCCTGCCCAACCGCCTGCTGCTGGGCGACCGGCTCAAGCAGGCCATTGCCGCCGCCGAGCGCAGCGGCCATGTCTTTGCGCTGGCTTATCTCGACCTGAACGGCTTCAAGCAGATCAATGACAGCCATGGCCACGACGCCGGCGACGAAGTGCTCAAGGCCGTGGCCGCCCGCCTGCACACCGGCCTGCGCGCCAGCGACACGGTGGCCCGCCTGGGTGGCGACGAATTCGTCGTGCTGCTGACGCCGACCCTGGTGCCGGCCGACGCCGAACCGGTGCTGAACCGGCTGCTGGACGCTCTGTCCCAGCCGATCACGCTGGGCTCGGGCGAGCAGGTGGCCGTGGGCAGCAGCCTGGGCCTGGCCCACTTCCCGGTGGATGGCCAGACGGCGGATGCGCTGATGCGCTTCGCCGACGAGGCCATGTTCGCCAACAAGCGCGCCGGCCGCGCTCGCGCACGCACAAGTTAGCAAACGTTTCCGCCGGGGCGTATTCACGCCCGGCGGGCACTGTGCGCCGATCGGTTGTAACAGCTGCCCCCGGCTTGGGGCATGATTCGCGCCCATGCTGACCCGCCGCCAAGCCCATCTCGCCCTGGCCAGCCTTGCGCTGCCGGCCACATCTGCTCGCGCCCAGGAACGCCGCGCCATCGTGCTCGGCCAGTCCGTGCCGCTGACCGGCCCCGCCGCCCAGCTCGGCCTGCAGATGCAACTCGGCGCCAAGGCCTATTTCGATGCCGTCAACACCAGCGGCGGCGTGGGCGGCCTGCCCATCGTGCTGAAGACGCTGGACGACGGCTACGAACCCGCGCGCTGCAAGGCCAACACCGAGAAGTTCATCCAGGAGGATGTCTTCGCCTTGTTCGGCTATGTGGGCACGCCCACGTCGGTGGCGGCGCTGCCGCTGGCGACGGCCGCCAAGATTCCCTTCATCGCCCCCTTCACCGGCGCCGAGGCGCTGCGCGACCCGTTCAACAAGCTGGTTTTCCACATCCGCGCGTCCTACTACGACGAGACCGAGCTGATCGTCAAACAGCTGACCCAGCTCGACCTGAAGAAGATCGCCGTCTTCCACCAGAACGACGCCTACGGCCAGGCCGGTCTGAAGGGCGTGGTTCGCGCGCTGGAAAAGCGTGGCCTGCAGCCGGTGGCCGTTGCGACGGTGGAACGCAACAGTGTCGACGTGGCGGCGGCCATCAAGACCCTCGTGCCTGCACAGGCCGAGGCGATCGTGCAGATCAGCGCGTACAAGAGCTGCGCCGCCTTCATCCGCGAGGCCCGCAAAGCAGGCTATTTCGGCCAGTTCTACAACGTGTCCTTCGTCGGCACGCAGGCCCTGGCCGACGAGCTCGGCAAGGACGCCGCCGGCATCGTCGTCTCGCAGGTCATGCCGTCGCCCTTCGGCACCGCGGTCGGCCTCGTCAACGACTACCAGCAGGCCCTGCGCAAGCTCGACGCCAAGGCCGAGCCCAACTACACGAGCATGGAAGGCTATGTCGCGGCGCGCGTCATCGTCGATGCCCTGCGCCGTTTGGGCGGCCGGCCCACCCGCGAAGCACTGATCGCCGCGCTGGAAACCTTGTCCGGCTACGAGTCACGCGGCTATCACCTGAACTTCTCGCCCACCAAGCACACCGGCTCCAGCTTCGTGGAGCTGTCGATGCTCACGGGCGACGGAAAAGTGAAACGTTGACCCCTCGCCCAGTCTCGCCCCGCTGAACGCGGGCGCGTCTGGTCGGTCCCCCGAGGGGACGGCGATGCTTGCGGCATCGAGCCGCAAGCACATCGCCTTACGCGGGCCGGCTTGGGAGCGGCCCGGCGCTCGGCCCGCAAATGTCATCAACCGCGATCGTCCTTGGGGGAGTCCATGACGATGTAGCTGGTGATCATGCTGACCTGGGGCAGGCCGCCCAGCACGTCGGCATGGAAGCGCTTGTAGGCCGGCAGGTCGGCCACCTCCACACGCAGCAGGTACTCGAAGGCACCGGTCACGTTGTGGCACTCGCGCACGACCGGGCAGTCCTTCATCGCCTGCTCGAAGCTCAGCTGCTCGTCCAGCGTGTGGCGCGACCGGCCGATGGCGACATAGGCGACGAAGCCCAGTCCCAAAAGCGTCGGGTCCAGCACCGCCCGGTAGCCCTTGATGACGCCCAGCCGCTCCAGCTCTTGCACGCGGCGCAGGCAGGCCGAGGGGCTGAGCGCGATGCGCTGGGCCAGCTCGGCATTGGTCAGGCGCCCGTCCTTGACCAGTTCGCGCAAGATCTTCTCGTCGATGGCATCCATGGCCGCAGATGATTGCACAAGACCGGCCGGCGGCACTGCAAAACGCAAGCCCATTCGACGCCGACCTGCCTAGAGTTGCGCGCCATGGAAACCACCCTCAGCACCCTGGCCGCCCTCACCGGCTTCGCCTTCGTCATGTCCATCACGCCCGGACCCAACAACCTGATGCTGCTGGCCTCGGGCACCAACTTCGGCTGGCGCCGCAGCCTGCCGCATCTGCTGGGCATCAGCTTCGGCTTCGGCGTCATGCTGGTGCTCGTCGGCCTGGGGCTGGGCGAGGTGTTCACGCGCTACCCCGGCCTGCACGAGGTGCTGAAGTGGGCAAGCCTGGCCTATCTGCTCTACCTCGCGGTCAAGATCGCCAGCGCCGCGCCACCGACCGCTCAGGGCGGCGGTCAGGGCCGACCCATGGGCTTTGGCGCTGCGGCGCTGTTCCAGGTCGTCAACCCCAAGGCCTGGGCCATGGCGCTGACGGCCGTGACGGCCTATGGCGAACTCGGCATTGCGGCGCTGACCGCCGTCTTCGTCCTCGTCAACCTGCCCTGCTGCGGCTCATGGGCCCTGCTGGGCGAGCAGATGCGCCGCTGGTTGCACCGGCCGCGCGCGCTACAGGCCTTCAACTGGGGTGCCGCGGCGCTGATGGTGGTGTCGGTGCTGCCGCTGCTGCGGAGCTGACGCCGCTCAGTCGGCCATCGGCTCTACGCTGACGCTCACGCCCAGTGTCGCCACGCCGCCGCCGCGCAGCACGCCGCGCAGCGGCGCCACGTCGGCATAGTCGCGGCCCCAGGCCAGCGTGACGTGGTCCAGGCCCGCAGGCACGGCATTGGTCGGATCCAGGGCCAGCCAGCCCTGCTCGGGGCACCACAGTTCAACCCAGGCATGCGAGGCATCCGCGCCGACAAGTTTGGTCACGCCCTCGGGCGGGCGTGTCAGCAGATAGCCGCTCACATAGCGCGCCGCCAGGCCCAGTGAGCGGCAGGCGGCGATGAAGACGTGGGCGAAGTCCTGGCAGACGCCGCTGCGCAGGGCCAGCGCGTCGGCGGCGCGGGTCGCCACCGTCGTGCTCTGCGGCAGATAGCGCAGGTCGGTGTGGATCTGGTGCATCAGCGACAGGCCACCGGCGGCCAGCGTGCGGCCGGGCGAAAAGGCGCGGCGCGCATAGGCGCGCAGCGTCTCGTCGGGTGCGGCGTAGTTGGAGGCGAGCGCGAACTCGTCGGCCTCCTGCAGCGCACGGCCAGCGCGGTAGCGCAGGCCGGCCGCAACGGCCTCCCAGGCCTGGCCGCGGCCGGGCTCGGGCACCGGGCGGTCGCTGAGCTCCACCTCGAAGCGGCTGTCGACGACGAGGCGTTCATGCACGCGCGCATGGCCAAAGCTCAGGTGCTGGTTGCCCCAGGGGTCGCGGCGCAGATGCCGGGCCAGCTCGCCCGTGTCCAGCTCCAGCCCCTCGACGCCCCAGCCGTCCGGCAACGGGTCGATGTTGAGCCGCCAGTCGCTGACCTTTTGCCAGGGCGTGTGGCGCGGCGCCAGGCAGGCGGCGTGATAGGCCCATTCCACCGAGTCGTCGTAGGTGTACTCGGTGACGTGATGGACGGCGAGCCGGATGCCTGTCATTGCCAGACTCGCTGTTCTGCGCCGAGCACATGCGCGAAATAACGCTGGCTGATCAGGCTGGACAACTCGCCCGCCTGGGCCGCCGCGCGCGTCAGATGCTCGACAAGGGCCGGCCCTGACGCCGCCAGTTCGGCCAGCGGCCAGGCCTCGGGCACGGGCAGCTCGGCAGCGATGTCGGCGGCCCAGCCGGGATCGTGGCGGGCCAGCTTGGCGAAGCGGTCGCGCAGCGTGCGCGCCACCCAGGCCAGCGACCGCGGGTTGTCGGTGTCGTGCACCAGCAGGTGCAGCAATGGCGGTGCCTCGCGGCGCGCCTGGAACTGGGCACGGTAGGTGATGGTCGAGTCGAACACGCCCAGCAGCAGGCCGAAGCCGTCCTCGGTCAGCGCCAAGCCATGCTCGAAGGTCTCGGCCAGCACCTCGGCATGGAAGGACAGGCGCTCGATCTGGCGGCCGATGGACAGCAGCCGCCAGCCGTCATCGCGCGTCATGCGGTCGGTCTGGGCGCCGGTGATGGCGGCCAGGTGGGTGTCGGCGCGCGCCAGCACATTGAGCACATCGGTCACCGGCGTGCCCGGACCGGGGCGGTCCAGCACAGCGCGCAGATGCTGCTCGAACTGGGCGGCTGTTTCGTGGATGAGGCGCCAGGCCTCGGGCGACAGGCGCTCGCGCAGCGCCTGGGCGCAGGACTGCAGCGCACGCAGGTTCCAGCCGACGCTGGTCTCGCCGGACGCCGGCAGCAGGGCCGTCAGGATCGCACGCTCGAAACCACGCGGGTCGTCCTCGGCCGCGGGCGCCTTGGCGCCGACAAGGCCATGGCGGCGCGCCAGCGCGTCCAGCAGCGGCAGCATGGGCGGCGGCATCGCGCCGCGCTGCACCATGACGCTGGCCTCGATGACATGACGCGCCAGCCGGGCGCTGTTCTCGGCACGCTCGGTGTACCGGCCCAGCCAGAACAGGTTCTCGGCGGCGCGGCTGGTCACCGTCCAGTGCACGTCGCGCAGGTCGGCGGCCTGCAGCGGCTGGGCCAGCAGCGTCGTCGGGTCGACCTCGCCGTCGGTCATGACCCAGGTGTCGGCGCTCAAGCTGCCGCGCTGGATGGACAGCCAGGCATCGGCCAGCGGGTCGCGCTTGGGCGCCACGCGCGCCAGGCCGCCGGGCAGCACCTTCCAGCCGCCCTGGCCGTCGGTCATGGCGAAGACGCGCAGCACCGCCACGCGCGGCTCCAGCGCGCCGCGCGTCCAGACCGGCTGCTTGGTGGGCTTGACGCGGGCCTGCAAGGTGTAGGCGGTGGGGTCGGCGTCGATACGCTCGGCCAGCTCCCAGAGCTGCTCGTCGGTCAGTTCCGCGGCGACGATGGGCGAGAAGCTGCGCGTCGTGCTGCTGGCCGAGAAGGTCGGCACGACGACAAACTCCGCCAGCCGCGGGCGCAACCTGCGCCAGGCGCTGTCCTCGCCGCACCACCAGCTCTGGATGGCTGGCAGCGTCAGGTCCTCGCCCAGCAGGCTCTCGGCCACGCCGGGCCAGAAGGCGGACAGGCCCGGGCTCTCCAGCCAGCCGGCGCCCGGCGCATTGGCGATGACGACCTCGCCGGCACGCGCTGCCTGCAGCAACCCCGGCACGCCAAGGATGGAGTCGGGGCGCAGCTCCAGCGGGTCCAGCCAGGTGTCATCAACGCGGCGCAGCAGCACATGCACGCGCTCCAGGCCGGCCAGGGTCTTGAGATAGACCTTGTCCGCGCGCACCGTCAGGTCGGCGCCTTCGACGAGGGTGATGCCGAGATAACGCGCCAGGAAGGCCTGCTCGAAATAGGTCTCGTTGCGCGGCCCCGGTGTCAGCAGCGCGACGCGGCTGCGCTCGCCGGCGGGTGACAGCTGGGTCAAGGTCTGGATGAAGTCGCGGTAGCTCGCCGCCAGGCGCTGCACGGCCATCTGCCGGAAGGCTTCGGGGAACTGCTGGGCAACGATGAGGCGGTTCTCGAGCACATAGCCCAGGCCCGACGCCGCCTGCGTGCGCTGGCCGACCACCCACCAATGGCCGTCGGCGCAACGCGTCAGGTCGAAGGCCAGCACATGCAGGTGAACGCCAGCGGCCGGCTTGGCTCCATGCATACCGCGCAGGTATTGCGGGTGGGCCAGCACCAGTGACGCGGGCAGCAGGCCTTCGCTCAACAGCTTGCGCTCCCCGTAGGTGTCGGCCATGACGGCGTTGAGCAGGCGCGAGCGCTGGGCGATGCCGGCCTCGATATGGCGCCATTCGTCCGGCTCGATGAGCATGGGCAGCAGTTCCAGCGGCCAGTGGCGGGCCAGCGGCGCACCCTCTCTCTCGTCCTGGCCGGGCAGCGGTGGGGCATCGCTGTGCACGTTGTAGCTGGCGCCGTCCTCCAGCACGCGGCGCTGCACGCGCAGGGCCTTGGCGCTGAGCTCCTGCCAACCCGCCGCACCGCCGGCCGCGAAGAAACGACGCCAGCGCTCGGTGAGGCCGCCCTGGGGCTCGCCGGGCTGGTTGACCTGGCCGGTCAGCTCATAGAAGTGGCCGTCACGGCTGCGCAACGCGGCCGAAGCGGCAAGCGCCAGCGGGTCGGGCGCCAGCACCTCCTCGGGCTCGTCGGGAAGCAGGCTCCACTGGCTGGGGGTGAGCTCAGACATGGGCGAGGAGGATCGATGCGGTCATGCGGCGCGAAGAAGGCGGAAAGGGCATTGTCGAGCAATGTCCGCGCGGCGCCGGCCCGGGGCTGCGGGGGGTGCGCCGGCTGGCGCCGGTCACTGCTCAGGGCACCGGTAAGCCCGGCTCGCTGGCAACCTGGCCACGCGGCGACAGAAAGGCGCGCAACACGCGTTCGGCCGCTTCCGGGTCATCGCGCCAGGCGCCATGGCCCACGTTGGCAAAGCGCTCGAACTGCACCCATTGCGCCGGTAGCGCGGCAACGATCTCTTCGGCGTCCTGCGGCGGCGTGACCGGGTCCTGCTCGCCGGCCATGACCAGCACCGGGCACTGCACATTCGCGAGGCCCGGGCGAAGGTCCATGTCGCGCAGCTCGGTGCGGGTGTGGGCGAACAGGATCTCCGGCTTGAACATCATCCAGCCGCCGGCGTTCGGGTTCTTGAGCTGCGTGTTGTAGAGGCGGCGGCAGACCTTTTCATACACGGCCCAGCTGGCCGGGCCGGGGTTCTCCCAGAACTCGCGCGTGGCGGCCGCGGCGTCCGGCCCGCCGAGCGCACCGAAGCGCTCGATCTTGCGCTCCAGCCCGAAGTGATGCGAGGTGCTGGACAGCACGACCTTGCCCGGGTGCTCCGGGTGGCGGGCCAGATAGCGCTGTGCGACAAAGCCGCCGAAGCTCTGGCCCAGCACGATGGGCTTGACGACGCCCAGTGCGTCGCACAGCCGCACGATGTCGTCGGCGAAGACGTCCAGCACCCACTCATCCGCCGGCCGCGGGTCGCTGCGGCCATGGCCGCGCTGGTCGAAGTAGACGACCTGGCAGAGATCGGTGAAGCGGCTGAAGAAGGGCCGGAAGGCGGTATGGTCGAAACCCGGGCCGCCATGGATGAGGATCAGCGTCGGCTTCTCGCGCAGTTCGGGGCCGACGGGCTCATGGCCCAGGCCCTCAATGTCGACGAAGAGGCGGACGCCGGGTTCGATTTCGATGCGCATGTTTCGGGTCTTAGCGCGATTCGCGCTGGTGGCGAATCGAGATTACAACGGCCACATCAGCGCGCGGCACGTATCGGTAGCGGACGACGTAACCTCGTGCAGCCCGGCCGACGACCAGTTCACGCGTGCCGGTGCCGGCACGGCGTCCGATTTCTGGCGCGTAAGTCAACACACGCAGCGCATCGAGCAACTCGTCTTTGCGCTCGACGGCGTTGTCAGCATCGTGCGCCATCAGAAAGTCCGTGATGCGATCCAGATCGTCAATTGCACCGCGCCCAAGCTCGACACGCGTCATTCGAGAATCTTGCGAGGCTTCGGCAGTACCGCCGGCTTACCGGCAACCTTGGCATCGAAGTACGCCTTGGCTTCGTCAAGGCTGACGGCTTCGCCAGTCTTCAGGAACTCAGTCCAACGCTCCTCGCAGATCCTGTCCATCTCCGCATCGAATTCCGCCTGCTCGACCGACTCGGCAATGGCATCGCGGATGAAGGCATGCGCCGTCTTGCCGGCCCGCGCGGCGGCTTCGCTCACGCGTTCCTTCAAGTCGTCTTCCAGGCGAATGGTCGTCGTCGACATGGGGGCTCCAATGTTGTAGCGCAATTGTGCTACATCAGCCCACCTTGCGCAGATCCAATGTGAACGGGAACTCCAGGCTGCGCTTCGGCTCACCCACCTCGACCTGGCCCGGCGTGTGGCCCATGGCCACGAAGCGCGACAGGCGGCGGCTCTCGGCCTCGTAGGCGTTGACCGGCAGCGTCTCGTAGCTGCGCCCGCCCGGGTGCGCGACCGAGTAGCGGCAGCCGCCCAAGGACCGGTTCTGCCAGGTGTCGACAAGGTCCAGCGTCAGCGGCGCGTGGATGGGGATGGTGGGGTGCAGGGCCGACTCCGGCAGCCAGGCGCGGTAGCGCACGCCGCAGACGAACTCGCCGACGCGGCCCGTGGGCTGCAGCGGCACGGGCACGCCGTTGACCGTCACACGGTGGCGCGGGTCGACGAGGCCGGTGACGAGCAGCTCCATCCGTTCCAGCGACGCGTCCACATAGCGCACATTGCCGCCGGCCGAGCCTTCCTCGCCCATCACATGCCAGGGTTCCAGCGCGCCGCGCAGCGTCACATGCACGCCGCGGGCCACGAACTCGCCGTACTTCGGGAAGCGGAACTCCAAGTGCGGCGCGAACCAGTTGGCGTCGAAGGCATAGCCGGCCTCGCGCATGTCCTGCATGACGTCGGCAAAGTCCTCGCGCACGAAATGCGGCAACAGCCAGCGGTCGTGCAGCTCCGTGCCCCAGCGCACCAGCGGTGCGCGGTAGGGTTTGTTCCAGAAGCGGGTGACGAGGGCGCGCAGCAGCAGTTGCTGCACGATGCTCATGCGCGCATGCGGCGGCATCTCGAAAGCGCGCAGCTCCAGCAGGCCCAGGCGGCCGGTGGCGGAGTCAGGCGAGTAGAGCTTGTCGATGCAGAACTCGCTGCGATGCGTGTTGCCAGTCACGTCGACCAGTACATTGCGCAGCGTGCGGTCGATAAGCCAAGGAGCGACGTTGTCCCCGAGCTTGTGGATCTCGCCCAGCGCAATCTCCAGCTCGCGCAACTGGTCGTTGCGCGCCTCGTCCACGCGCGGCGATTGGCTGGTGGGGCCGATGAAAAGGCCGCTGAAGAGATAGCTCAGGCTGGGGTGGTTGTGCCAGTAGGCCAGCAGCGACGCGAGCAGCGCGGGGCGGCGCAGGAAGGGCGAGTCCGCCGGCGTGGCGCCGCCGAGCACGAAGTGGTTGCCGCCGCCGGTGCCGGTGTGGCGGCCGTCGATCATGAACTTCTCGCTCGACAGGCGCGTGAGGCGCGCGGCTTCGTACAGGAACTCGGTGTGGTCGACCAGTTCGCGCCAGTTGTGGGCCGGGTGGATGTTGACCTCGATGACGCCGGGGTCTGGCGTGACCTGCAGCAGCTTCAGGCGCGGGTCGCGCGGCGGCGGGTAACCCTCCAGCACGATCTTGTAGCCCGTGTCCTCGCAAGCCGCCTCCACCGCCGTCAACAGCTCCAGGTAATGCTCGAGCTTTTCGAGCGGCGGCATGAAGACGTAGAGCACGCCGCTGGCCTTGCCCTTGCGTTCGGCCGCGGGGCCGTTGGCGCGCCGCGGGTCGCGGGCTTCGACGCACAGCGCCGTGCGCGTGACGTCACGGGCGCTCTCGAAGCGGCCTGGTGCGGCCTGGGTCGAGCCGTCGCCTGCCCCTGCCCCACCAATGCCGGCGCCACCCGCAGCAGCACCGGCCTTGCCCCCCAGCCGCAGGCCCGGCACCGGCCCGGCCGACGTCACGCCCAGCGTCTGCACCCGCAGTGCCGCCGCGGCCGGCAGCATGCCGCGCGGTGCGAAAGGATCCTGCTCGATCAGATAGGGATAGTCGCCCTTGCTGACCCAGGGGAGCGAGTCCAGCGGCAGCCGCCAGCCCATCGGCGAGTCGCCGGGATGCAGGTAGAGGCGATCGTCGCGGAAGAACCAGGGGCCGGTCTGCCAGCGCGTGCCGGCCAGGGCCGGCGAGTCGCCGCTGTGGGCGATCGGCAGCACATAGCCGACGACCTCGGCCAGGCCTTGCTCGAAGATGCGGCGCAGGCGCGCCCGCTCCATCTCGTCGTCCAGCCGCGAGTCGAAGGGGTCGACGTTGACCGGCAGGCGGCGCTCGCGCCACAGGTAGTAGAAGGTGTCCTCGTAAGCGGGCTCGACATGGCTGTCTGGCAGGGCCAGGCGGCGCGTCAGTGCGCTCATGAAGGCCTGGGCATGCGTGCTCGTGTAAGCGTGGCCCTCGCGTTCGTCAGCGAACCACTCCGGGTTGCGCCAGCAGGGTTGGCCGTCGGCACGCCAGTAGATGGACAGCGCCCAGCGCGGCAGCTGTTCGCCGGGATACCACTTGCCCTGGCCGAAATGCAGGAAGCCGCCCTGGCCGTACTCGTCGCGCAGCTTGTGCGTGAGCTGCTGGGCGTAGATGCGCTTGGTGGGGCCCAGCGCCTCGGTGTTCCATTCGGGCGCGTCGCGGTCGTCGATGGACACGAAGGTGGGCTCGCCGCCCATCGTCAGGCGCACGTCGCCGGCGGCGAGTTCGCGGTCCACCTGCTCGCCGAGCAGCAGCACTTCGGCCCATTGCTCTTCGGTGTAGGGCTTGGTCACGCGCGGCGATTCGTAGATGCGCGTGACGCTCATCTCGTGCTCGAACTCGACCTCGGCCTTGTCGACGGCGCCGCTGATGGGCGCTGCGCTGCCAGGCGTGGGCGTGGCAGCCAGCGGGATGTGGCCTTCACCGGCCAGCAGGCCGGAGGTCGGGTCCAGGCCGATCCAGCCCGCGCCGGGCAGATAGACCTCGCACCAGGCATGCAGGTCGGTGAAGTCGACCTCGGTGCCGCTGGGGCCGTCCAGCGCCTTCTCGTCGGGCGTCAGCTGGATCAGGTAGCCCGACACGAAGCGCGCCGCCAGGCCGAGATGGCGCATCAACTGCACCAGCAGCCAGCCGGAATCGCGGCAGGAGCCGGAGGCTTTCTCCAATGTCTCCTCGGGCGTCTGCACGCCGGGCTCCATGCGGATCAGGTAGGAGACGCTGCCCTGCACCTTCTGGTTGAGTTCGACGAGGAAGTCATTCGTCGAACGCCGGTCGAGCGGGATCTCCTTCAGGTAGGCGGCCAGCAAGGGCGTCAACGGCTCGACCTGCAGATAGGGCGCGAGCTCGATCTGCTGGACCTCGTCGTACTTGAAGGGGAAGGTCTGGGCGTGCTCTTCGAGGAAGAAGTCGAAGGGGTTGTAGACCGACATCTCGGCCACCAGGTCCACCGTGACGGTGAACTCGGTCGTCTTCTCGGGGAAGACCAACCGCGCCAGGTAGTTGGCGAACGGGTCCTGCTGCCAGTTGATGAAATGGTCGGCAGGTTCGATGCGCAGCGAGTAGCTCAGCACCGGCGTGCGGCAATGCGGCGCCGGCCGCAGCCGCACGACCTGCGGGCCGAGGCTGACGGGGCGGTCGTATTTGTAGCGGGTGACGTGCTTGAGGGCGACGTGGATGCTCATGTCAGTTGTCCGTTCTGCATTCGCGGCTATCGCGACGCATAGAGTTATCGGGCCGAGCGCCGGGCCGCTCCCAAGCCGGCCCGCGATGGCGATGTGCTCGCGGCTCAATGCCGCGAGCATCGCCGTCCCCTAGGGGGACCGACCGGACCCGCCCGCGTTCAGCGCGGCAGGACAGGGCGAGGGGCACTGTCATCCTGTCGAAGGAACGAGGAAGTCGCGGCTGATGCCGGCACCGAGATCGGCCACCTCGGCGAGGAAGCCATCCAGGAAGGGATGCAAGCCCTTGGCCAGGATCTCGTCAATGCGCCCGAAGGCCAGTTCCGCCTCCAGCCGCCCGACGCGGCGCAGCGTCTCGCCCGACTGTGGATTGGCCACGCGCTTGAGGTTGGCCAGCATGCGCGTCACGCAATGCGACAGCGAGCGCGGCATGTCGGGGCGCAGGATCAGCAGCTCGGCCACCTTGTCGGGCTGGATGACGTTGCTGTAGACCTTGCGGTAGATCTCGAAGCCCGACACCGAGCGCAGCACGGCCGACCAGTAGTAGAAATCGCGCGCCGTGTCGCGCTCGGAGACGATCTCCCCGTCGTGGCGATAGAACTTGACGTCCAGCAGCCGCGCCGTGTTGTCGGCCCGCTCCAGGAAGGAGCCGATGCGGATGAAGTGAAAGGCCTCGTCCTGCAGCATGGTGCCGACCGTGACGCCACGCGACAAGTGCGAGCGGTACTTGACCCACTCGAACAGCTGCGACGGATCTCGCGTCAGCAGGCCTTCGCGCAGCAGGCGACGGAACTCCAGCCAGGTCTGGTTCATCGTCTCCCAGACCTCGGTCGTCAGCGCACCGCGCACGGCCCGCGCGTTCTCGCGCGCCGCGCGCAGGCAGTTGAAGATGGACGAGAGGTTGTTCTCGTCGGCCACCATGAACTCCATGACGCTGCGGCTGTTGATGCGCGGGTACTTGGTGTTGTAGAGGCTGTTCAGCTCGGAGATCGACACCAGGCTGCTCCACGACTGCTCGGATTCCGTCGCCGATTGCGGCTGGAGGGAGGTCTGGTAGGCGATGTCCAGCATCCGGGCGGTGTTTTCGGCCCGCTCGATGTAGCGGCTCAGCCAAAACAGGTGGTCAGCGGTCCTAGACAGCATGCTTCGACTCCCTTTCGTTGGCCGAAAACACCGCGCGCGCTGATGCGCGCTGCCGTGTTGTGGCTTCGCCCCGAGCGCTGCGCGCTCGACCCGCCCGCTCGATGTAGCGGCTCAGCCAAAACAGGTGGTCAGCAGTCCTAGACAGCATGCTTCGACTCCCTTTCGTTGGCCGAAAACACCGCGCGCGCTGATGCGCGCTGCCGTGTTGTGGCTTCGCCCCGAGCGCTGCGCGCTCGACCCGCCCGTTCGATGTAGCGGCTCAGCCAAAACAGGTGGTCAGCGGTTCTTGAAAGCATCGATCAGTCCTCCCTCAGTCCTCAAGAACCCAGGTGTCCTTGGTTCCACCACCCTGGCTGCTGTTCACCACCAAGGACCCCTCTTTCAACGCCACCCGAGTCAACCCGCCGGGCACCATGCGCACGCTCGACCCCGACAGCACGAAGGGTCGCAGATCAATGTGACGCGGCGCGATGCCCGATTCGACGAAGGTCGGGCAGGTCGACAGCGACAGCGTCGGCTGGGCGATGTAGTTGCCCGGGTTGGCAATGAGCTGCGCCCGGAAGGCCTCCACCTCGGCCTTGGTGGCGGCGGGGCCGACCAGCATGCCGTAGCCGCCCGCGCCGTGCACCTCCTTGACCACCAGCTCGGACAGGTGCGCCAGCGTGTAGGCCAGGTCTTCCTTGTCGCGGCAGACATAGGTCGGCACGTTCTGCAGGATGGGTTTCTCGCCGAGGTAGAACTCGATCATCTTCGGCACGTAGGGGTAGATGGACTTGTCGTCCGCGATGCCGGTGCCGATGGCATTGGACAGCGTCACCTTGCCCGCCTTGTAGGCGTCTACGAGGCCGGCGCAGCCCAGCTGCGAATCGGCGCGGAACACCTTGGGATCGAGGAAGTCGTCATCCAGTCGGCGGTAGATCACGTCGACGCGCTTGGGGCCGCGCGTGGTGCGCATGTACACAAAGCCGCCGTCGACGAACAAGTCCTGACCCTCGACCAGCTCCACGCCCATCTGCTGGGCCAGGAAGGCGTGCTCGAAGTAGGCCGAGTTGTACATGCCCGGCGTCAGCACGACGACGGTCGGGTCCGACACGCCCGAGGGCGCCACGCTGCGCAGCGTGTCCAGCAGCAGGTCGGGGTAGTGGGCCACCGGCGCGATGCGGTGATTGACGAACAGCTCAGGGAAGAGCCGCATCATCATCTTGCGGTTCTCGAGCATGTAGCTCACGCCGCTGGGCACGCGCAGGTTGTCCTCCAGCACGTAGTAGTGGCCGCTGCCGTCGGCGTGGCCGGCGCGCACGATGTCGACGCCGGCAATGTGGCTGTAGACGCCACCGGGCACGTCCACGCCCATCATTTCCTTGCGGAACTGGGCGTTGTTCAGGATCTCGTCGGCGGGCACGATGCCGGCCTTGAGGATTTCCTGGTCGTGATAGACGTCGTGGATGAAGCGATTCAGCGCCGTCACGCGCTGGGCCAGGCCGGCCTGCATGGACGTCCACTCGCTGGCCGGGATGACCCGCGGGATCAGGTCGAAGGGGATCAGGCGCTCGGTGCCTTCGCCCGAGTCCTTGTCGCCGTAGACGGCGAAAGTGATACCCACGCGTCGGAAGATCAGCTCGGCCTGCTCGCGCCGCTCGCGCATCAGCGACTCGGGCTGCTCGGCCAGCCAGCGGGCGTAGCTCTCGTAATGAGCACGCACGCCACCGGCCTGCTGGGCCTGGCCGGTGGCGCCTTGCCACTGCAGCGCAGCGGCATTCATCTCGTCAAAGGCGGTCTGCATCGTTGCTCCTGTTCCCTGCCTCGCGACGCAAGTTCCGCGCCCGCGCTAGAAAGAAGCTTCTGGTGCGTGCACGCACGACTTGCGTGCATACCGCCCGGTACATGGGCGGCATGCACGGTTGTACACCGGGTCGAGGCCTCAGAAACGCAGTTGCAACCCTGTACTCGCCGACCGGCCCGCCTGGGGCGCCAGGTCGCGGATGGTCGGCACGGCGGTGGCGTTGTAGGCCAGCTTGTTGCCCAGGTTGTCGAGCTTCAGATACCAGAGGGCGTCGGTCTGCCCCCAGCGCAGCTGGCGGGCGACGGACAGGCGCAGCGTGCCGTAGCCGGGCGTGGGCGTGTCGAACTCGGCGACGCGGGTCTGGCGGGCGGCGCCGCGCCATTCCAGCTTGCCGGACCAGTCGCCCTGCCGGGCCTCCAGGCCCAGCATGGCGCGCAGCGGTGCCAGGCGCGGCAGGGGCTCGCCGGTGGCACGGTTGTCGCCGCGCACGGCGTCCAGTTGGCTCAGCAACGCGATGGTGGGATGCAGCTGCCAGCGACCTTCCAGCTCGACGCCACGCAGGCGCGCCGGCACGGCCTGGAAGTTGTAGACCGGCACCGCCTCGCCGTCGTTGTCCACCGTCGCACCGGTGGCTTGCAGCGCGATGTAGTTGGTAAAGCGCGTCTCGTAGACATTGACGTGGACATGGCTCTGCGCCGATTCCCACTTCAAGCCGACGTCCAGGCCCTTGGACCGCTCCAGGCCCAGGTTGGCATCGCCCCGCTCATACGCCGCGCTGGCCAGATGCAGGCCGTTGGCGAACAGCTCGTAGTAGGCCGGTGCGCGCTCGGTGCGGTTCAGGTTGGCGCTCAGGCTCCAGGCGTCGCTCAAGGGATAGACGCCGCTGAGCGCGACGCTGACGGGTTTGAAGCGCCTGTCCGCCGGGGTGCCGAAGCGCTCGCCACCGTCCGAGTCCACCGTCACGCGCTCGCTGCGCGCGCCCGCCGACCAGTCCACGCCGCCCAGCCTGGCCTGCTCCAGCACGAAGACGCCGGTATTGCGGGTGCGCGTGCTGGGTACGAAGGCTTCCTCGCCCAGGGCCGAGAAGTCCAGCGACTCGGTCTGCAGGCCGACCAGGCCCTTGACCGGGCCCCATGGGGTCTGGATCGCGGCATGCTCCACCTCCAGCCGGCCATCGGTGCCGGTACTCTTGAAGGTCGTGCCGACCTCGCCCGTGCCCTCCACCTCCTGGTGCTCGTAGCGGTTGCGGCTGACCTGCCAGCTGATGCGGTGGATGGGGCCGTCCGCCGTCGCCCACTCGCCCGCCGTCGCCAGGCGCTGGCGCTGCATGCGGATGGTCACGTCCTCCTCGGCCGTGGTGCCGTAGTTGGTGTGGAAGTCGTCCACGGACACGCCGGCATAGCCGCCCTGGAAGAACACCGAGCCGCCCACCGCACCGCCGTGGCTGCGCGCGGCGGAGTTGCGCACGCTGGTGCGGCTTTCTCCATCGCTGTCAAAGCGCGGGGCGACCTGGTCGCCGGCATCGCGCCCGGCCAGGTCGACATGCCAGCCAAAGCCCGAGTGCGGCTGGCCGCTGCCGCCGTCCAGCACCACGGCGCCGCTCTTGTCGCGTGAGGCACCGCCGAGGCGAACTTCCGCCGCGCCGCTCAGGCCGTCGATCAGCGTGCGCGGGATGCGGTTGTCCAACGTGTTGACGACACCGCCCACCGCGTTGCCGCCGTACAGCAGGGCCGCCGCGCCGCGCAGCACCTCGACCTTGTCGATGACCAGCGGGTCGATGGTCACGCCATGGTCGAAGCTGAGGTTGGACGCGTCCACCGACGCGCCGGAGTTGCTCAGGATGCGCACGCGGTCGCCATCCAGGCCGCGGATGCTGGGCCGGCTAGCGTTGGGGCCGAAGTTGGTGGCCGCCACGCCGGGCAGGCCTTGAAGGGTGTCGCCGAGGTTGGCGGCGCGGGTCAGCACGAGCTGGTCACCGCTGAGGGAATCGCTGGGCTGGGCCAGCACCTGGCTCTTCAGCGGGTTGCCGGTGACGACGACCTTGTCAAGGGATTCGGCGGGCTCAGCTTGAGCAGAAAGGGAAACAAGACAGGCGGCCGCAAGGGGCGCCAGGGCAAAGGAACGCATGGAGGTACTTCCGCAAGAAAACGCAAACACCCGCGCCAACTTTGGGCGCGGGAAGGCTTGGACTTCAGGCGGAAGCGGGCGGCGCGCGGGCCGGGGGCAGGCCGAGGCTGACCGCGCGCGGTACACCGCCGCGGGCCACTAGCGGCGCGGCATGCGTGGCCGAGCCGACAGCCAGAACCACCGGTTCGGCCACTGGCGCGCCGGCGCCGAGGTCGGCGGCGGTCAGGCAGAGGTCGCAGTGAACCAGGTGGGCGATGCCGTCGTCCTGGCGGTCGCTGCTGATGTGCGACAAGGCGTGTACCCCCGCCATCGCTTGCGCGAGGGGGAGCAGCAGGGCCAGCCACAACAGCCAGTTTCTTGACCAACGACGAACGTTCACGGAGGGGCCTGTTACCAGGGCAAAGATCGGTGCGAGAGGGTCTGCGCGGGTGCAGGGCTAGACGCGCGGCGCCGCCAGGGCTCATGCCCAGGCCAGGCGCGCAACAACGCCATGCGCCCGCGCAGACCCTCTCCCGAAGGGTTGTCACTCAAAAGCCTGCGCGCGGCGTTGCGAAGCCTCGCTGGGGACGACCCCAGCTTCGTTTCGCGCCTTGCTCGCAGGCTTTTGAGTGGCAACGCACCCGACCTTTGCCCTGGTAACAGGCCCCAATCCTAAACTCAGGCCTCTACAGAGCCTGAAGTCACCCTCTCATGAAGCTCATCGACACCATCCTGGCCGACGCGCCGGCCATCACGGCCATCCGCCGTGACCTGCACAAGCACCCCGAACTCTGCTTCCACGAGCAGCGCACCGCGGACGTCATCGCCCAGGCGCTGACCGACTGGGGCATCCCCGTGCACCGGGGCCTGGGCAAGACCGGCGTGGTCGGCATCGTCAAGAACGGCACGTCGGACCGCGCCATCGGCCTGCGCGCCGACATCGACGCGCTGCCGATGACCGAGCGCAACGAGTTCCCGCACGCCAGCTCCTACCTGGGCCGCATGCACGCCTGCGGCCATGACGGCCACACTGCCATGTTGCTGGCCGCCGCCAAGCACCTGGCGACGAACCGCAACTTCGACGGCACCGTCTACCTCGTCTTCCAGCCTGCCGAGGAAGGTGGCGGCGGCGCGCGCGAGATGATCAAGGACGGCCTGTTCGATAAGTTTCCGATGGAGGCCATGTTCGGCGCCCACAACTGGCCCGGCATGCAGGCCGGCCAGTTCGCGCTGAAGAGTGGCCCGGTGTTCGCCAGCAGCAACGAGTTCAAGATCACCTTGCGCGGCAAGGGCTCGCACGCCGCCATGCCCCACCTCGGCCTGGACCCGGTGCCGGCGGCCTGCCAGCTCGTCACGGCCTTCCAGACCATCGTCAGCCGCAACAAGCGCCCCATCGACCCCGGCGTCATCTCCGTGACCATGATCCACGCCGGTGAGGCGACCAACGTGGTGCCCGACTCAGTGGTCATGGAGGGCACGGTGCGCACTTTCACACTGGAGCTGCTGGACCTGTTCGAGCGCCGCATGAAGGAGATGACCGAGCAGCTCGCCGGCGCCTTCGAGCTGACTGCCGAGTTCGAATTCCGACGCAACTACCCGCCGACGATCAACCACCCCGAAGAAACCGAATTCGCTCGCCGCGTGCTGACCGACATGGTCGGTGCCGACAACGTGCAGGAGTTCGAGCCCACCATGGGCGCCGAGGACTTCAGCTACTACCTGCTCGACAAGCCCGGCTGCTACTTCCTGATCGGCAACGGCGACGGCAGCCACCGCGTCGGTGGCCATGGCATGGGGCCCTGCATGCTGCACAACCCGAGCTATGACTTCAACGATGAGCTGATTCCGCTGGGCGGCTCGATGTGGGTCAGGATGGCTGAAGCCTGGTTGAATACACCGCGATGAATCACGAGCAAATCATCCAGGACACCCGCGACTGGGTCGTCAAGGCCGTCATCGGCCTGAACCTCTGCCCGTTCGCCAAGGCCGTGCACGTCAACGAGCGCATCCGCTATATCGTCAGCGACGCCACCGAGCCCGAGGCGCTGCTGAAGGACCTGGCCCGCGAACTGCTGGCGCTCAACCGTGCCGATCCGGAAGAGGTCGACACGACGCTGGTCATCCATCCCAATGTGCTGACCGGTTTCCTCGACTTCAACGACTTCCTGGACGCGGCCGACGCGCTGGTGGAAGAACTGAAGCTCGACGGCATCCTGCAGATCGCCGACTTCCACCCCGCATACCAGTTCGAAGGCAACGAGCCCGACGACATCGCCAACTACAGCAACCGCTCGCCCTACCCGACGCTGCACATCCTGCGCGAAGACAGCATCGAGCGCGCCGTCGAGTCCATGCCCGACACGGCGTCCATCTACGAGAACAACCTAGAAACGCTGGACAAGCTGGGCGTGGAGGGCTGGCGCAAGCTCGGCCTCAAGGGCTGAAGCTCATTCCTTCACCCAGGAGAACGCGCCGCCGCCCTTCTTGGGCGAATTGGCGCGTGTGCGCAACACGGCATCGAAGCCGCTCTTGCCGCCATTCCAGATGGCTGTCAGCAAGCTGACAACATCGTCGCGGCTGTAGGCATCCAGGTCGGCACGGAACTGCTTGATCGCCGCCGCCAGCATGTCGCGCGGCAGTTCCTGGTGGGTTGCCAGCACGAGGAACATGGCGGCGAACAGGTCGGGTCGGCTGCCGCACAGCACCTGGATGCGTCGCAGCGCTTCGGGCGGCGCCGCGCGCTGGCCCGGATGCAGCCAAGTCAACTCGTCTGGGCCTTCGGCTTGCACGTCATCGGCCATCGCGGTCTCCTCGTGCCGCTCGTTGGCGGCTTGATTTATCACAGCGTCCGCCTAGTGTCAGTCATTTATGACCCAAAACGTGCAGCAAACCACGTTCAAGAGGCTTTCCGAGGCATGCTGACGCCCCAGTCATGCGGCAAACTCCGCGGCTGCTCTCGTGTCCCCCGCCACCATGCAACCCAAGACCCTCGCCCTCATCGATGACGACGCTGAGTACTCCGAGTTCCTGACCCAGCATCTGCAGGAGCAGCAGGGCATCGCGGTCAGCCGTTTCGACGACAGCAATGCGCTGCTGGCCTCGCCCGATGCCTTTGGCTTTGATTTCTATCTCGTCGACCTGATGCTGCCCGGCGTCAACGGCGTGGAGCTGATCAAGATCCTGCGCCGGCGCACCGATGCCGGCGTCGTCGTCGTGTCGGGGCGCCTCGGGCCGGAAGTCTTCCGCGAGGTCATCACGGCTGGCGCCGACATGTATCTCGTCAAGCCGGTGCAGTTCGAGCAGGTGTCGCTGGCGATTGCCGCCGTGCAGCGCCGCGTTGCCAAGCCCTCGGCGGCCGACGCGGTCTGGAAGCTGGACCGCGCCAGCGGCGAGCTCGTCGTGCCCGACGGCACGCGCATCCAGTTGAGCGAGGCCGACCGCCAGTTGCTGGAATGCTTTGCCCAGGCCGGCGGCGAACCGGTCACGCGCGAGACGCTGCTGAACAAGCTCGGCCGCGAGGTGCCCGAGGGCGAGACCGACGACGGCCTGTCGGCCACCATCTACCGCCTGCGCCGCCGAATCGAGCGCGCCACGCCCACCCTGGTGCCGCTGCAGAGCAAGTCGCGGGTCGGCTATGTCTTCCGCGCGCCGCTGCAGCTGATCTAGACCTGTTTTCTGAAAACGCCTGGGGCCAGCGCATCCAGGCCCGGCGTCGTGACCAGGCCCTGCTCGGCCGTTCCAACGAAGAACAAGCCCCCGGGATGCAGCCGCGCCAGCACTTGCGCCAAGACGGTCTGGCGCGTCGCCGCATCGAAATAGACCAGCACCTGGCGCAGCCAGATCGCATCAAAGCCCTGAGCGCCGTGCAGCGGTGCGCGCAGGTCGTGGCGCTCGAAGCGCACGCGCTCGCGCAGGCCGGCCTGCATCTGCACCAGGCCGGTGCTTGCCGGGTCGCCGCCCAGGCCGTAACGGCGCAGCCGCTCCGGCGTGACCTGGCGCAGTTGCGCCTGCGGGTAGAGGCCCTCGGCAGCGCTGCGCAACCGCCGCTCGTTGATGTCGGTGCCCAGCACCAGCCAATCCGCGCCGACGCGCCCGGCCTGCTGCAGGTCGGCCAGCAGCATGGCCAGGCTGTAGGCCTCGTCGCCAAAGGAAGTGCTCGCGCTCCACAGCCGCGGGCGCTGCGGACGCACACGGCTCAGTTCGGACTCCAGCAGGTCGAAATGCATCAACTCACGGAAGAAATGGTTTTCGGGGGTGGTCAGCAGGTCGACAGCCATCTGGAATTCGCCGCCATCGTCCGCCGTGGCGATCAGCGCGACATAGGCCTCATAGCTGTCGAGCCCCAGGCGCTGGAGCCGGGTCGCCAGCCGCGACGCCACCACGGTCCTCTTGGCCGTCGCAAAGCCCAATCCCAGGTTCTCCTGCATCAGCCCACCAAGCCGCACATACGTGTCTTCGCGCAATTCCGGCAAGCCCATCGTTCAGGCGTCCTCTCGGGCCGTCGTGGCGATGAGATCGGCCAGGCCGAGAGCGCGGCAGGCGTCGGCAGGCACGTCGCTGGCCCACGTCAGCTGCAGGCTCTGGGCACCGGCGGCATCGAACTGCTCGACGGCCGTGTAGAGGCCGATCTCCATCGGCAGGCTGCCCCGGCAGCTGACGCGCTGGCCCGCCTGAGGGGTGGAAAGGACGACGGCCAACATGGCTCCAAGCCTAGGAGCTGCCTACAGACGCCGCTGCGGGGAATTCTTGACCGGGTCTGTCGGGCCGCCTCAAGACCCCGCTGCGGCGTGATCCAGGCCACGGCCTCGGCCGCCTTCAGCGGTCCAGCGCGTCGCTCATGCCGACGGCAACCCGTTTTCGGGTCGATGGCGCTGCACATCACGCATCAGGCGCGCGACGACGAGGCGCATGACGTGGAAACCGAGCTTGGGGTTCTGGTAGTAGAGCAAGGCCATCTCCTCGGCTGTGAGGCTGTAGACGACGCAATCGCCCGGAGCCTCCAGCGTCAGCGTGCGGCGGTTGTCGGGCGCGAACAGGCCGATCTCGCCGACCAGGCTGCCCGGCGGCAGCAGTTCGTCGTATTCGGCCAGCCGCAGCGTACCGGTGTCGAGGTAGAGCATCTCGGTGGCGGCATCGCCCTGGCGCCACAAGGTGGTGCCGGCTTTCACGGTCCGGCGGTGCATGTGCGGCAGCAGCCACTCGGACACTGGCGTGCCGTCGCGCGCGTTCTCGATGGCCTTGACGAGCTTCCTGATCTGCAACGTCTTCTTGATGTTGATCGGGATCAGTGCGCCATAAAGCAGCAGCGTTGGCAGCGCCGACTTCAGCGCGCCATAGGCGACGAGGAAGCAGCAGGCCGTCAGCGCCGCGATGCGCAACGGCAGCATGCTTTTCATCAGATAGCTGGCCAGCATCAGCGTGGCGCCGATGAAGCCGAGGATGGTGGCGAGGGTGTCGGTCATGGTTGGAGCAGCGCCTGAACTTGGGGTTGGGCCAGCACGGTCAGCGCATGCGCGTGGCCCTGCTCGACGATGGCGTCGAAACGCTGCCAGGCCAGGAGGCCGACACGCTCCAGCGGCGGGTTGAAATAGACGTCGCAGGCGGCCTGCGCGGCACGGCGGCGCGAGCTGCTGTAGAGGATGGTCACGTTGAGCAGATAGGCCGACAGCGCGGGCAGCCGGTAGCGCCGCCGCGAGCGCGCGCGCCAGCGGTCGCGCAGCAGCGCCCAGGGGCCGGGCACCTCGTCGAAGTCGAGCTTGCGGGCCTTGTGCAGGCTGAGGTCGGCGCCGATGACCAGGCCCACGCCGCGGCGCGCGCGCATCACGTCGACGGGGAAGTTGTTGAAGCTACCGCCGTCGCAGAGCAGGTCACCATCGACGACGACGGGTGGCAGCGCGCCGGGGATGGCCGTGCTGGCGCGTAGCGCACGCTCCAGCGGGCCGTGGGTCAACAGGGCCTCGCTGGCCTGGGAATAGTTGGTGGCCACGCAGAAGAAAGGCTTCCACAGGTCCTCGATGCCGGCGCCCGGGCCGGCCAGCCGGCCGAGCGCTCGGTCCAGGATGCCGCGCAGGCGCCGGCCGCGGATCAGCGAGATCAGCGGCAGCAGGTTGAAGTCACCGGTCGGGTTGACCTTGAAGGCCTCGCGCGCAACGGCCGTGGTGTGCGCCAGCGGCTGGTCGGTCGCGGCCAGCGCCGCCATGACCGCGCCCATGCTGGTGCCGCCCACGCAGTCCACCACCACGCCCTGCTCCTGCAGCGCGTGCATCAGGCCGAGGTGCGAGAAGCCGCGCGCGCCACCGCCGGCCAGCACCAGGCCGACCGCGCGGCGCGCCTGCAGCCGTGCCAGGCGGGCCAGGTCGCCTGCCAGCGCGGGGCGCACGTGGAAATGATCGGCCACCGGCCGGCGCGCCAGCCAGGCCGCCGTGCCGCGCGGTGCCGGCGTGTCGGCCGCGTGCAGCAGCACGAGGATCTCGTCGGCCTCCGTTCGTGGCGGGCGCTGCACCAGGCATTGCGTCTCGCTGAGGTGCACGGCCGGCGCGGCGCCGGCATCGGCCAGCAGCAGCACCTCGTCGGCATGGCGGCAGCAGCGCTGCGTCCAGGGCGTGGGCGCGTCGTCGGCCAGCAGCAGCACGAAGTCGTGGGCGGCCTCGACCTCGTCCAGCCACAGCGACACCTGGCGATAGCGCTCGCCTTCGTCGGCCGCCGCGCCGACGGCGGCATCCACCGCGGCCGCGTCGACGACGCAGACACGGCCGAAACGGCCAAGCCCCGCCGCCAGGCCGAGTGCCAGCCCGGCCGCGTCCACGCCGGCGGTGATGGGCAGCAGCGCCTGCACGACCGGCGCAGCGAAGGGCGCGGGCGCATGTTCGGTCTGCAGCCGATGCACGATCTGGCGCGTCAGCGCGATGCCGACGCGCGGCTGCTGCTCGATCAGGCGCAGGAAGGGATCCTTGTCCAGCCGCACGAGCACGGAGTCGCGGATGGCGACGACGGTGGCCGAGCGCGGCGCCGCCGTGTACAGGCTCATCTCGCCGATGACCTGCCCGCGGCCCAGCTCCCGAACGACACGCGGCGCCTCGCCATCACTCGACACATAGGCCCGCAAGCGCCCGCTGACCGACAGATACATCGAGTCGCCCGGCTCGCCCTGCTGCATCAACGTCTGGCCGCCAGCCACCTCGACCCAGGTCAGCTGCTCGCGCAGCAGGGCCAGCGTGGCGGCGTCGAGCTCGCCGAAGGCCTGGGCCAGCAGCTCGCCAAGCAGGCGGTCGTGATAGCCCTCGGTCATTGCAAGGTCAGGGCGAACACGTCGACCGAGCTCGTCTTGCCCTTGAACTGCACCGGCCCGATGGGCTCGCTCGGCAGCGCGCCGGCGAGCTGGGCCTGGGTCGCGGCGTCGAACAGCACGGCGTGGCCGGCCACCTTGGTGTGAGCTTCCATGCGCGCCGCGACGTTGACCGCGTCGCCGATGCAGGTGTAGGTGGCGCGCTGGCGCGTACCGGTGTAGCCGGCCACGACATCGCCGCTGGCGATGCCCACGCCGATGCGGATCTCGGGCCGGCCGGCGGCGCGCTGCTCCTCGCTGAACTGGGCCACCATCTCGATCATCTCGGCCGCCGCCAGCACGGCGCATTGGCCGGCCGCGGGCAGCGGCTGCGGCGCGCCGAAGATGGCCATCAGACCGTCGCCGATCATCTGGTTGACGACGCCGCCATGACCGTTGATGGCCGCGAACATCAGCGTGTAGTAGGTGTTCAGCAGCTCGATGATGTCCTCGGGCGGCTGCGATTCGGCAAGCGTCGTGAAGCCGCGGATGTCGCAGAACAGCACCGTCGCCTGCACCCGGCGCCCGCCCAGTGCGAAGCCCTCCGCCTCCAGGTCCTGGGCCACCTCGCGGGTGGCGAAGCGGCGCACCAGCTCGCGCTGCTGATCGCGCAGGCGCTTGCGCTCCAGGCTGGCGTTGATGCGCGCCTTCAGCAGCACCAGGTTGACGGGCTTGTGCAGATAGTCCTCGGCGCCCAGCTCGATACAGCGCACCACGCTGTCCATGGCCTCCACGGCCGACGTCACGATGACTGGCAGCTCGCGCAGCTCGGGGCTGGCGCGCAATCTTTCCATCAGTTCGATGCCACCCATGACCGGCATGTGGATGTCCACCAGCAGCAGGTCGAAGGCGCTGTCCTGCAGCCGCGCCAGGGCCGCGTGGCCGTCTTCGACGCTGACGACCTGGTGGCCAAGCAGCTCCACGTGCCGGGCCAGCAGCAGGCGGTTCACGCGGTTGTCCTCGACGAGGAGGATGCGGGCGGATGGGGCGCGGCGTTCACGCATTGCGGCGCTCCTTCAGGTCGGCCGCGACCGCGGCGAACAGGGCGGCCAAGGCATCGACACGGCCCGGGGCGGCGGCGCCCAGTTCGGCCAGTGGCGTGTGTTCGAGCTCGCGCGCCGCGGCAGCCAGGGCCGTGGCGCCGAAGGTCAGGCCGTTGGACTTCAGCGAATGCGCCTGGCGCGTCCAGCCTGTGACGTCGCCCGTCGCGGCGGCGCGGCGCAGCGCCGCAAGGCCCTGGGGAGCGTCTTCAAGGAAGGAGTCGATCAGTTCGACAACGAAATCGGCCCCCGCCGTTTCCTGAAGGTCGGCGAAAACCACCCCGTCAATCACCGGCTGGGACATGCTCAGGCTCCTTTCGTAGCGGTGTGCGCTGCAGCGCCAGCACCAGCTCGTCGACTCGGATCGGCTTGGTCAGGTAGTCATCCATGCCGGCGGCCAGGCAGGTTTCCCGGTCACCCTGCATCGCATTGGCGGTCATGGCGACGATGCGCGGCCGCTCGCTTTGGGCGTTCAGGCGCCGCGACGCCTCCAGCCCGTCCATCTCCGGCATCTGCACGTCCATCAGGACGAGGTCATAGGCCTGGCGCGCCACTGCCTCCAGCGCTTCGATGCCGTTGGCTGCCAGGTCGGCGCGGTAACCCATCTGCTGCAGCAGCCGCATGGCCAGCTTCTGGTTCACGACGTTGTCTTCGGCCAGCAGGATGCGCAGCGGGTGGCGCTCGGCGAGGTGCTGCGTCGCCACCGGCTGGGCGCGCTGGCGGCGCGGGCTGGGCACGAGGTCGGCCGCCACCGTGGCGCGCAGCGTGAACCCGAAGCGCGCGCCGCGGCCCGGGCCGTCGCTCTCGGCCCACATGCGTCCGCCCATCAGCTCGGCCATGCGCCGGCTGATGGCCAGGCCCAGGCCCGTGCCGCCGTATTTGCGCGAGGTGCTCGCATCGGCCTGGCTGAAGCTCTGGAACAGGCGGGCCAGGGCTTCAGCGCCCAGGCCGATGCCGGTGTCGCGCACGAGGAAGCGCAGCTCCACGCCGACGTCAAGCGATGCCGCTTCCACTTCGACGGTGATGCTGCCTGCCTCGGTGAACTTGACCGCGTTGGACAGCAGGTTCAGCAGGATCTGGCGCAGCTTGGTCACGTCGCCATTGATGCCAGCGGGCACAGTGGGCGCGATGTCGACGGCCAGCGCCAGGCCCTTCTCGCGGGCGCGCGGCGCGATCAGGTCGACGGCCGCGTCCACGCAATCGCGCAGCACGAAGGGCGCACTCTCGATGTCCATGCGGCCCGCCTCGATCTTCGAGAAGTCGAGGATGTCGTTGATGATGGTCAGCAGCGCCTCGCCGGCCTCTCGGATGATGGCCGCGTGGTCGCGCTGCTCGCCGTCGAGCGTGGAGTCCAGCAGCAGGCCGCTCATGCCGATGACGGCATTCATCGGCGTGCGGATCTCGTGGCTCATCGTCGCCAGGAAGGCACTCTTGGCCGCATTGGCCTGCTCGGCCACGGCCTTGGCGGCCTGGGCTTCTCCGAACAGGCGCGAGTTCTCCATCGCCACCGACGCCGCCAGGCTCAGGCCCACCAGAAAGCTCAGTTCGCTGTCGCGGAACGGCTGGCCGCCCTGGCGCCAGACGGTCAGGGCGCCCAGCACGCGCTGGCCGGCGCGCAACGGCGCCACCATCATGCGCTCGTCGGGGTCCTCTTCGGTGCCCTCCATCCGGACGCCGCGCGGGTCGTCGCGCGCGGCGTTGATGACGCCGGGCTCGCCCTTGGCGATCAGCGAGCCGATGATGCCCTCGCCGGCCGTGATGACGGCGTCGCGCACCTCGCTCTCGTATCTGCCGACGGCGACGATGGCGCGGTAGCGCCGCGCCGCGCCCCCGCCCTCTTCTTCCGGCACGAAAACCGCGCTGTTGTCGGCGTCCAGCAGCTCCTTGGCATGCACGGCGATGCGGTTCATGACCGTGGCCAGGTCCAGCGTGGAGGAGATCTCGCGCCCCACCTCGGCCAGGGCCGCGCTCTCGCGCGTGCGGCGCTGGATCTCGTCGAACAGGCGCGCGTTCTCCAGCGCCACGCCGACGCTGGCTCCCACCGTGCTGAGGAAGCGCACGTCGGCCTCGCTGAAGGCGTTCTCGCGTTCATAGCTCTCGACCAGGATGGCGCCCAGCACCTGGTCGTTGCCGATGATGGGCACGTTGGCGAAGGACAGCGCCTGGTCGGTGCCTGGCACCGCCAACAGGCCGGCAGCGGCGATCTCGGCCACGTTGCGGCAGACCAGCGGCTGGCGCGTGCGGCGCATCTGCTCGAAGGGCCCGTCCGGCGCCGGCCGCTCCGGCGGCAGCTGGATGGGCACGCCGTGCTCGAGCTCGTAGAGGTAGTGGTTGAGGCCGCTGGCCGGGTCATACCAGCGGATGCCGATGTCCCGGGTCTCGAGCAGCTCGCACAGGCGGTCGCCGACACGCTGGATGATGGCCTCGAAGCTCAGCTCCGGCGACAGGCTCTGCTGCAGGTTGTTCAGCATCGCCAGCTCGTTGACGCGGCGCTCCACCTGGGCCTTGCTGGCCAGCAGCTCGGCCGTGCGCTCAGCGACGCGCTGCTCCAGGCCCTCGCGCAGCCGCAGGTTGGCCAGCGCGACGGCGGCCTGGGCGGCCAGCATGACGAGCAGATCGCGGTCGCCCTCGCGGAAGCGCCCGAAAGCGCCGTCCAGGTCGGCGTAGAGATAGCCGACCAGCTCGCGCTCGGCGATCAGCGGCGCAACGAGGCAGGAGCGTTGCTGCACGGCCGGCACGCCTTCGGGCCCGATGCGCAGGGCCGCCGCGCGGCTGCCGCGCGCTTCATCCAGCCAGGGTGTGATGGCGGCCAGCAGGGCCTCCTCGCCACCGGCCTCCCCCTGCGGCATCAGATGGCTGGCGATGTGGCGCAGGCTGCCGCCGTACTCCAGCACCAGAAGCACGCGTTCGGCGCCACTGATCTCGGCCGATTCGTCGACCAGGAACTCATGCAGCTCAGTGCCCGTGGCCAGCTCGGCCAGGCGCAGGCCGACGTCGACCTGGCGGGCGAAGCGCTCGTCCAGATGCGCGGCGCCATTGAGATGACGCGGCCTGCCGCCGTCGGCCAGCCAGGCCTGCACGACGGCACGCGCCACCGGCCGCTTGTTCAGCGAGTTGCGCCGCAGGCCCTCGTCGGACAAGCCGGCCAGGCGCAGACAGACGAAGCGATAGGCCCGCGCCAGCGCCACGCCGGCCTCGCGGCGGCGGCCGGCCGCACGCAGCGCCTCGCAGCGCCGCCACCACAGGGCTGGCAGGTCCAGGTTCTCCAGCGGCGCCAGGCCTTGGGCCCAGTGCAGGCGGGCGGCCTCGGCGCTGGCATTCAACGCCGCCTGCAGGTCGCCGGCGCCCAGTTCGGCCCAGGCGATGAGGCCGAGGTCGGCCATGCGCTGGGCGGCCGATGGCGAATGGTCGAGCGCCAGGCGGAACTGCACCGCTGCAGTCGCCGCATCGCCTTCCGCCATCGCCAGCTCACCTTGCAGGCGCGCGATCTCGGAGCGAAAGCCCGGGTTCTGGCGCGCCAGGCTCAGGGACTCGGCTTCGCCGGCATAGGCGCGCGCCTCGGCCAGCGCGCCGCCCTCCAGGTCCAGCCGGGCCAGCGCCGTCAGCGTGTAGGGCAGCAGCGCCGTCGCGCCGCTGCGGCGCCAGATCGCGAGCGCGGCCAGGTAGTGGCGGCGCGCGCGGCGCGTCAGGCCCAGCGTGACGTAATGGTTGCCGATGTTGTGGATGGCCGTGCCCTGGCGCTCGGCATAGCCGGCCGCGGCATAGGCCGCAAGCGCCAGCTTGCACAGATGCAGGCAGTCGGCCAGGTCGGGGTTGTTGAAGGTCTGGGCGTTGTAGGCATTGCCCTGGCCCAGCAGGTCGCCAGTGGCCAGCGCCAGCGCCAGCGCGGCCTCGGCCGCCGCGCGCGCCTCGGCAACGAAACCCAGCATGCCCAGCAGCAGGGATTCGATATAACCGCAGCGGCCCCGGGGCACCGTTTTGCCGGCGGCGGCAAACAGCTTGGCGGCCTCGTGCACCCGGCCCAGCGCCACTTCGGGCTCCAGCTGGCAACGGCACTGGGCTTCGGCCAGCAGGGCCAGCGCATAGGCACGGTCGAGTGCGTCAGTGCCGGCATCGGCCAGCGCGGCTTCGGCGGTGGCTATCGCCGCCAGCAGTTCACCGCGGCGCATCTGCACCAGCCCGACCGCGAGGCGGGCGCGGAGCCGCCAGGCGGGGCGGCCCTCGGCCAGCTTGGCCAAGGCCGCGGCGGCATCGGCCGCAGCAGCCAGGGCGCCGAGCGCGATGAAGCTCTCGACGCGCAGCTCCAGCACCCGGGCGTCGCCGCGCCAGCCCGCGCTCAGGTCGATGAGACGCTGGTGCTGGCCCGACCAGGCCAGGTCGGCCAAATCCTCCAACACGGCGACATCGGGGCGCAAGGGCATCGCGGGACAGGGCCTGTTCACACCACGGGGATCGGATGCGTTGCCACTCAAGGGCTTGCGAGCAAGGCGCGAAGTCGAAGCTGGGGTCATCCCCAGCGAGGCTTCGCAACGCCGCGCGCAGGCTCTTGAGTGGCAACCCTTCGGGAGAGGGGCTGCGCGGGCGCATGGCGTCGTTGCGCGCCTTGCCCGGGCACCCAGCCCGGGCTTCAGCGCACGCCTAGCCCTTCACCCGCGCAGCCCCTCTCGCACCGATTCCCGTGGTGCGAACAGGCCCTTTTGAAGCTGGGGCCGCGCGAGTCTAGTCCGCTCTAGTCGGCCTGGGGCAGCGTCAGCCTCATGACCGTCCCCAATGGGCCGGTGCGCAACAGTTCCGCCGTGCCGCCATGCATGTCCATGACGCGGCGCACGATGTACAGGCCCAGGCCGTGGGCCGACTCAGTGCCGCCGCTGCCGCGCGCGCCGCGGGTGAAGAGGCGGGGCAGCAGCTCGCGCGGAATGCCGGGGCCGGCGTCCGCCACCTCGAACTGCAGCACGGCGGGTTCATCAAAATCGATGACATGCAGGGTCACGGGGCTGACGCCGCGCGCGTACTTCAGCGCGTTGGACAGCAGATTGCGCAAGGCCAGGCGCAGCAGGCTCATGTCCATCAGCGCCGTGCGGGTGGCCGTGTGGCGATGCACGACGATGCGGTCGCGCTGTTCACGTGGCAGGTCGGCAATGGTGACGGCGATCAGCGTGTCGATGTCGGTGTCCTCGCGCGCGATGCGTCCGCCACCCGCCAGCAGGCTGGCCGCAGCCAGCGTGTTGTCGACGCCGGCCAGCACCTGGCCGAGCACGGCCTGGGCGCGGTTCAGCCTCTCCTGGGCCTGGCGCTCACCGCGGCCGGCCAGGCTGGCCGCCGCGCCCTGCAGGGCCGCGCTGGCGTTGTTCAGCGGCTGGCGCACCTCGTGGGCCAGCACGTCCAGCATCTCGGAACGCTCATGCAGCAGCTGGTCCAGCTCCTGCACGTGGCGCTCGGTCTGGCGGCGCATGCGCTGCTCGTGCGCCAGCTCGGCGCGGCGCTGCAGGTCCTCGGTGATGTCATCCACCAGGGCGAGGGCACGCAGCGGCCGGCCGTCGGCCGTGTATTCCGCGACCGCCGAGACCAGCACGTCGCGCAGCCGGCCGTCGGCGCAGATCAGCTGCACGGGGCAGTCGCCGACATGGCCGTCGCGCCACATCGCCGGGCGGTAGACCTCGCGCACCTGCTGCGACGACTCCGGCGTCATGAAGTCGTCCATGGCGCGACCGATGACCTGCTGGCGCTTGTAGCCCAGGCGCTCGAGCCAGCGGTCGGACACGCTGAGCACCCGGCCGGCCGCATCCACCGAATGCATCAGCGCCGGCGTCGACTCGTACAGCGCGCGCAGGCGCTGGCGGTTGTGCTCCAGCTCGACAGCCGCGCGGTGGTGCTCGGTGACGTCCTGGAAGGCGCCCACGAGCCGCACCGGCACGCCGTCCTGCCAGTCGACCTGCCCCTGGGACAGCACCCAGATCTCACGTCCCTTGGCCGTCACCAGCGGCAGCTCCAGGCTCCAGGGTTCGCCGTGCTGCATGCCGCGCAGCACGGCCGCCTCGATGGCGGCGCGCGCCTCGGGCTTGTAGTAGCCAATGGCCTCCTGCAGCGTTGGCCGGTGGCCGGCCTCGAGGTCGTGGATGCGGCAGGTCTGGTCGCTCCAGACGAGCTCCTCGGTCTGCAGGTCCAGGCTCCAGCCGCCAATGCCGGCGACGCGGCCGGTGCGGTCCAGCAGGGCCTTGCTGTCGCGCAGCTCGCGTTCGGCGGTGATGCGGTCGGTGACGTCCTCGGTGATGCCGACGTAGCCGCGCAACCCGCCATCGGGCGCCAGCAACGGCCGGGCACGGGTCCAGACCTGGCGCACGCCGTGGCCGTTGCCGCCGCGGCGCAACCGGTAGCGCATCTCGAATGCCTGACGCTGGGCAACGCAGCGCCGCCAGTGGGCCAGCACCGACGTGCTGTCCTCGGTCGTCAGCGTGGCTGCCCAGCCCTCACCCAGGGCAGCACGCGCCGGCAGACCGCAGATGCGCTGCCAGTTTGCGTTCGTGAAGATGAAGTCCCCTGCCGCGTCGGTACGGAAGATGCCCAGCGGTGCCGTCTCGGCCAGCACCTGGAAGGGCTGTTCCGCCGCCTCGAGGTCGGCGCCACGCAAGGCGCGCTCGCGCATCATCAGCGCTTCGGCTGCGGCGTCGGCCAGGCGGGTCAGGGCCTCGCGCTGCGCCTCGGTCAGCTCGCGCGGCTGGAAGTCGACGACACACAGGGTGCCGGGGTGGCTGCCGTCGTCCAGGCGAATGGGCACGCCGGCATAGAAGCGCAGCGCGGGGCGGGCCAGCACATCGGGGTGGTCGACGAAGCGGGCGTCCAGCCGGGCATCGCGCACTTCGAAGAGGCCATCGGCCAGCAGCGTGTGGGCACAGAAGGTCTGGGCCCGCGGCGTCTCGCTGCGGCCAAAACCGACGGCGGCCTTGAACCACTGACGGCGCTCGTCCAACAGGCCGAGCAGGGCGACGGGCGTGCCGCAGATCTGCGCCGCCAGGGCGGTGAGGTGATCGAACAGCGGCTCGGGCTCGGTGTCCATGACGGCCAGCGCCGCCAGGCGGGCGAGGCGGCGGTCTTCGTCGGGCGGCAGGGGCGGGGTCACCATGGCCGACAGCTTAGGGCAGGTCTGGGCGTCGCCCCTCATTGCGCGGGCCGTTCGCGCGGCGTAGCGTCGCCGTCTTTCTTCCAGGGAGAACCTCATGCTCAAGCTCTGCGCCGTGCTGCTGGCGCTGCTGGTCGCGCCGGTGCGCGCCGATGTCGTCAGCGACTGGGCCGAAGCCACGCCCAAGGTGCTGCAGAAGTCGCCGCGCGGCCAGGTCCTGCCCGCGACGCTGCTGACCGACCTGGCGATGTTCAACGCGCTGAACGCGATCACGCCGCGCTACCAGGCCTATGGCACAGCGCCGGCGGCCGTGCCGGATGCCTCGCCGGAGGCGGCCGTCGCCTCCGCCGCCCGCGTCGTGCTCGGCAGCGTGCCGGGCGCCGACCAGGCCCTGCTCGACAAGACCTACGAGGCCTCGCTGAAAGCCGTGACCGACGCGGCCGCGCGTGCCAAGGGCGTGGCGCTGGGCCGGCGCGTCGCGCTGGCGCTGCTGGCCGCGCGGGCGGATGACAGCTTCGCGCGCGTCGAGCCGCCCAAGGTCGAGCCGGCGCCGGGCATCCATGTGCTGACGCCCGAGTACAAGCAGGAGTCGGGCATCGGCCTGGCGCGCATGAAGCCCTTCGCGATCAAGGACGTGGCGGCCTACGACCCCGGCCCGCCGCCGGCCGTGGGCAGCGCCGTGGCGCTGCGCGACCTGGCCGAGGTCAAGGCCGTCGGCGGGCGTGTCAGCACGCAGCGCACGGGCGAGCAGTCGGTCATCGCGCTGTTCTGGAACTCCGGCGAGGGGGAGGACGCCGTGGCGATGCTCAAGAAGCTGGCCGAGAGCACCAAGGCCACGCCGCTTGAGTTCGCGCGCATGCTGGCCCTGATGGACATGGCCGACCTGGACTCGCGCATCGTCTACACCGGCATCAAGACCAAGTACCGCCATTGGCGGCCCTACAACGCGCTGCGCGGTGCCTTTGCCGATGCCAAGCTGCGCGACGCGAGCTGGGAACCGCTGATCCACACGCCGCCCAACAGTGACTACCCCTCGGGCGGCGCGGTCGGCGGCGGCACGCTGCAGGTTCTGCTGAAGGACTTCCGCGGCGACAGCCAGGCGCCACTGGTCTGGGTCAACTCGGCGCTGTCGATGACGCGCAGCTGGAGCTCGCCCGAGGCCATGGGCCAGGAGCTGGCCAATTCACGCGTCTGGAGCGGCGTGCATTTCCGCAACTCGGTGGACGTGGGCTACCGCCTCGGCCAGAAGGTGGCCGAGGCGGTGCTGGCGACGCAACTGCGGCCCTTGCCCTGATTTTTCTCAGGGAGTCGCGCGGCCCAGGTTGCGCAGCCAGAAGGCCTCGTACTTGCGGTGCCAGCCAGCGGGCTTGACGACGCCACCCATGGCATGCACGCCGTCGGGGTCGAGGAAGAGCTCGACCAGCGACTCCTTGCCCGAATCCAGCAGCTCGCGGTAGACGTTGACGGTGTCCTGGTACAGCACGTTCGGGTCCTGCATGCCGTGCACCAGCATCAGCGGCTTCTTCAGGCCCTTGGCCAGCGGCAGCAGCGAGTATTTGCGCAACACCGGCTTGGTGCGGTCCGTGGCCTTGCCGATGGTGCGGCCGCTGTACCAGCTGTTGTAGTTCTCCCATTCGGTCGGGCCGGCTCCGGCAATGCCGGCGGCGAACAGATCGGGCCGGGTGTACATCGTGTACTGGGTCTGGAAGCCGCCAAAGCTCCAGCCATTCAGGCCGATGCGCCGGGCGTCCACGCCGAACTGCGCGGGCAGCAACTTGACGAGGTCTTCCAGGTCCTCGGCCTGGGGCTCGCCGGGGCGCTCCCAGTTGGCGTCGGAGAACTTGCGGCCATAGTTGCTGTGGCCGCGCGGGTCGACGGCGATGGTCACATAGCCATGCCTGGCGGCCATGTATTGGCCGAACAGATAGGCGGTGTTCTGGAAGCTGTCGACCTCGACGATGTGGCGGTCGTTCAGCGGGCCGCCGTAGACGTAGACGATGGCCGGGCGCTTGTCGGCCGCGGTCCAACTGGCGGGCTTGAAGGCATAGGCCTCGATGCGGTCGCCATGGCGGTTGGTGAAGTTGAAGCGTTCGGGCCGCAACAGTTTCAACTCGCCCCAGGCCTTGTCATTGCTGTCGGTCAGCGTGCGCGCCGGCGTCTTGCCATCCGTGGCCAGCAGCTTGAGCTCCGGGCGCTGGGCCCAGTTGCCGGCCACGGCGCCGACCCATCGGCCGTCCTCCGAGGCCGCCGCAGCACGGTGGTACTCGCCCGCCGCACCCAGGGCCTGCGTGGCGCCGCTGGCCAGGTCGACGCGCAGCACATTCATGGCTGCCATGTCGCCCTGGTTGGCCAGCACGAACATGGCCTTGCTGTCGGCCGTGAAACCGATCACCTGATGGGCCTCGAACTCGCCCTTGACGAGGGGGCGCAGCGCCTTGGTGGCCACGTCGATGGCATAGGGCTGGCGCCAGCCGGCTTCGTCCAGGGCCAGCACCAGCGTCTTGCCGTCGGGTGTGAAGCGGGGCTTGAGCACGTTGACCACCTCGTGGCCGACCTCGCCGCGGCGCTCCAGCACCATCTCGGGCTTGGCGGATTCGTCGCAGGCCGCCGGGCCGCTCCCAAGGCCTGCAGCGCCCCCTTGGGGGGCAGCCGTCGTACCCGACGGCTGGGGGCAAGAAGTCTTACCGATGTAGACGCGCAGCAGCTCCTTGTCGCGCTCCCAGGTCGTGAAGGCATAGCGGCTGCCGTCGCGCGCCCAGGCCACGTCGCTCATCTCGAACCAGACATCGCCGCCGTTCTGCGTGAACACCGGCGCCGGCTGCTTGCGCGGCGGCTCGTTGCCGGTGGGCAACTGGCGGATATAGAGGGCCAGCGGCTGCTGGTTGCGCTTGTCGTCAGACACCTCGCGGTTGACCTTCTTGGCCGTGGCCCAGCGCTCGCTGTAGTTCATGATCTCGACCTGCTTGGGCGGCGGCGCCGGCTTGTCGTCGGCCGTCTTCAGCGGCGCCTTGGCCAGCAGCGACATCCAGCGGCCGTCCTCGCTGATGGCCGTCTGGTCGATCTTGTATTTCTTCTGCTCGTCGTCCGGGTGGATGAGCTCGCGGTTGATGACTTGCACGCCGGCCTGCTTGAAGCCGCTGCGCAGCACGCGGGTCTCGTCGGTGTAGATGACGCCGCTGTCGTCGGCCGTGTAGGCGACGAGCTTCAGGTCGCGCTGCGTGGCCACCAGCGGCTGAACGGCCGGGATCTTGTCGTCCGCCTTCCAGCGATAGAGGCCGCCACGGTACTGGAAGACCAGTTCGTCCGCCTTGTGCGCCCAGGCGAACTGGCTCGGGCCAGGGTAGAGATCGGCGGGCTTGAGCTTGTCGCGGGCCAGCTTCTTCTTCAGCTCATCGCGGAGCTCCCAAAGCTCTTTTTCCTTGTCCTTGTCGGGCGACGAGGCGGCCGATGCCGGCGCTGCCGCAGGCACCGGCTTGCCGGCGCGCCTGGCAGCCAGCGCGGCCATGGCCTGCTTCTCAAGCTCGGCCTCGGCCTTGTCGGCGGCCTTTTGCGCGTCGTCCTTGGCTTTCTTCTCGGCAAGCTCCTTCTTCAGCGTCTCGATGGCAGCGGTTTCCCACTGCGACAGATTGACCTTCTCGCCGCGCAGATAGGCCTGCTGCGCCACCTCACGGGCCTGGCGCTCGGCGTATTCGGTGTTGCGCTGCCGGAGCTTCTTGTCGAAGCGCTCCATGTCCTCCGGCGCCTCGAAGGCCGCCATGACCTGGGGCGACGTGATGCGCTGCGTCTTGCCGGTCTTGGTGTCGTGCACCCAGAGATCGGTGCCGGGCTCGCCGAACGGGCTCCACAGCCAGGCCAGGTAACGGCCGCTGCGGCTGAAGTCGGCCTCCTTGGCAGGCTCGCCGCGATAAGGCTCAGCACGGAAGATCTGCTCGAGACTGGGAACGGGCTTGGGCGGCGCGGTCTGTGCCTGCAGGGGGGCGGCGGCCGACAGGGCCACGGCAAGGGCCAGGCTGCTGATGGCAGCGAAGGTCACGGGCTTCAAGGGGGTCTCCTGAGTTGGCCCCAGGGAAGCGCTGAGCAGGCCGCGCGATGCGGCGCGCCCTGGTTTGGAATGAGCTGCAAGGCGCAAACCACAGCCATAGCCCGGCTATGGCGCGGATTTGCAACGCAGCAGATCGCCCAAAGCAGGGATGCGCCGCGCGCGCGGCCTGCTCAGTGCTTCCCTAAGGTTAGGGGCAACGAATTCTAAGAAGCAGGCGCGGCGACCCCCATTCGTCACGGGATCGTCGTGGCAGGCGGCGACGTGGAAGCCTTGGACTTGCGCCACAGCGCTACGCCGACGTGGATGGCCAGGCCGAAGACGAACAGCATCACGGCGCCCAGCGTCCACACCACCCAGGCCAGCACCGTGACGCCGCCCGTCAGCGACGGCAGCGCGCTGGCCAGGGATTGCAACTGCGGCGACAGCGTCTCGACCGTCGACACCAACCAATCCGCCACTGCCGAGGGCAGCCAGTCTCTCAGCGACTCCGGCAAGCTCCAGCCACCCGAGCCGACGCTGCCGGCGTGGGCCAGCAGGCCGGTGAGAAACGACTGCACCGCCCACACGAGGCTGGACCACAGGGCCAACAGCAGCAAGACCAGCACCCAGCCCACAACGAACGCCATCGCAAACCTCTCCGGTCAATTGAACGGTGCAGTGTGTCCGGTCCGATGTCTCGGACAAAGCAGGCGGAGCCGCAACCGGACTTCTGGAAAACCGAAGCGCGGCCGAGTCAGCCCACCCGTGCCAGCACTGGCTTCAAGGCCACGCCCGTGTGACTGCCGCTCGCCACCACCTGTTCCGGCGTGCCTTCGATGACGACCCGCCCACCCGCATCGCCGCCCTCCGGCCCGAGATCCAGCACCCAGTCGGCTTCCGCAATCACATCCAGGTCATGCTCGATGACGACGACCGAATGCCCGCCTGCCACCAGGCGATGCAGCACGCGGATCAGCTTCTCCACGTCGGCCATGTGCAGGCCCACCGTCGGCTCGTCCAGCACATACAGCGTGTGCGGCGCCTTCTGCCCCCGCCGCGCCACGTCGTCCCGCACCTTGACCAGCTCCGACACCAGCTTGATCCGCTGCGCCTCGCCGCCCGACAGCGTCGGTGAAGGCTGTCCCAGCGTCAGATAGCCCAGCCCCACGTCCTTCAGCAACTGCAGCGGGTGCGCGATCGACGGCATCGCTGCGAAGAACTCGACGGCCTCGTCGACCTCCATCGCCAGCACGTCGCCAATGCTCTTGCCGCGCCAGGACACGCCCAGCGTCTCCGGGTTGAAGCGCTGGCCATGGCATTGGTCGCAAGGCACCTTGACGTCGGGCAGGAAGCTCATCTCGATGGTCTTCATGCCCTGCCCTTCGCAGCCCGGGCAGCGGCCTGCACCGGTGTTGAAGGAAAAGCGCGCCGGCGCATAGCCGCGCGCCTTGCTCTCCAGCGTCTCGGCGAACAGCTTGCGGATCGCGTCCCAGAAGCCGATGTAGGTGGCCGGGCAGGAGCGCGGCGTCTTGCCGATGGGGGTCTGGTCGACCTCCAGCACGCGGTCGACCTGGGCGTGGCCTTCGATGCCGTCACAGCCGGTCCATTTGGCGGGGGCCTTTCTCAACGGCACCGCAACGGCCATGCCTGCCAGCAGCACGTCGCGAGCGAGTGTCGACTTGCCCGAACCGGACACGCCCGTCACGGCCACCAGCCGATGCAGCGGCACGTCCACCGTCACGCCCTTGAGGTTGTGCAGGGCCGCGTTCAGCACGGTCAGCTTGGGCGCATCGGCCTCGATGGGTCGGCGCGCCTGCAGCGGGTGGATCAGCGGGTGGGCCAGCATGCGGCCCGTGGTCGACTCAGGCTCCAATGCCAGCTGCGCCGCCGTGCCCTGAGCCACCACGCGGCCACCGCGTTTGCCGGCGCCGGGGCCGATGTCGATGATGTGATCGGCGCGGCGGATGGTGTCCTCGTCGTGCTCGACGACGACCAGCGTGTTGCCCTTGTCGCCAAGTGTCGCCAACGCCTTCAGCAGGATCTGGTTGTCGCGCGGGTGCAGGCCGATGGTGGGCTCGTCCAGCACGTAGCAGACGCCTTGCAGGTTGCTGCCGAGCTGCGCGGCCAGACGGATGCGCTGGGCCTCGCCGCCCGACAATGTGGGCGCCGCACGGTCGAGCGTCAGATAGCCCAGGCCAACCTCTTGCAGGAACTCCAGCCGGCCGAGGATTTCGCTGACCACGTCGCGTGCGATGTCGGCGTCGCGGCCATGCAGGTGCAGGCCCTTCACCCAGCTGTGCGCCTCGCCGACGCTCCAGGCGGCGACGTCGCCGATGCCCTTGTGCTCGAACTCCACCGAGCGTGCGGTCGGATTCAGGCGCGTGCCGTGGCAATCGGGGCAGACCGCGTCGGTCAGACCTTCGACCTCGGCCTCTTCAGATGGGAAGCTCTGCTCGCGGCCGCGGTTGTCGTCGGACTGCACGCTGTCGTCGAGCTCCTTGCGCTGCTCGCGCGTCAGCGCCAGGCCCGTGCCGACGCAGCCCTTGCACCAGCCGTGCTTGGAGTTGTACGAAAACAGGCGCGGGTCCAGCTCGGGATAGCTGGTGCCGCAGACCGGGCAGGCGCGCTTGGTGGAGAAGACCTTGACCGTGCCGACGCCAGCGCCGGTCGAGCCTTCTTCCACGCTGAGGCCGTCCAGCGGCGCCAGCAGGTGCAGCACGCCTTTGCCGACGTCCAGCGCCTTGGCCAGCAACTCGCGCAGCTCGGCCTCGCGTGCGGGCTCGATGACGAGGTCGCCGACCGGCAGTTCCAGCGTGTGCTCCTTGAAGCGGTCAATGCGCGGCCACGGCGACGTGGGCAGGAACTCGCCGTCAACGCGCAGATGCGTATGGCCGCGGCCCTTGGCCCATTTGGCGAGGTCGGTGTAGACGCCCTTGCGGTTCACCACCAGCGGTGCGAGCAAGCCCACATGCTGGCCGCGGTAGTCACGCATCAACTGGGCAGCAATCGACTCGACGCTCTGCGGCCGCACCGGCGCGCCGTCGTTGATGCAATGCTGCACGCCCAGCTTCACATAGAGCAGGCGCAGGAAGTGCCAGACCTCGGTCGTCGTCGCCACCGTGCTCTTGCGGCCGCCGCGGGACAGGCGCTGTTCGATAGCGACAGTGGGCGGGATGCCCCACACCGCGTCCACCTCGGGCCGGCCGGCCGGCTGCACGATGCTGCGGGCGTAGGCGTTCAGCGATTCGAGGTAACGGCGCTGGCCTTCGTTGAACAGGATGTCGAAGGCCAGCGTGGACTTGCCGGAGCCGGACACACCCGTCACGACATTGAACTTGCCGCGCGGGATGTCGACGCTCAGGCCCTTGAGGTTGTGCTCGCGGGCATTGACGATCTTGATGGCCTCATCGGCCTGGCGGCGGCCGCGGATGATGGACTGCAGCGCGCGGCCTTCTTCCACGGCCATGGCCGGGCGGTCCATGTGCAGCGCGTAGTCGCGCAGCGCGGCGGCGGTGTGCGAGCTCGCATGCTTGGTGATCTCCTCGGGTGTGCCGACGCAGACGACCTCGCCGCCGGTCTCGCCTCCTTCGGGGCCGAGGTCGATGAGCCAGTCGGCCGCACGGATGACGTCGAGGTTGTGCTCGATGACGATCAGCGAGTGGCCGGCGGAGAGCAGCTTGCGCAATGCGCGCATGAGCTTGGCGATGTCGTCGAAATGCAGGCCCGTCGTCGGCTCGTCGAACAGGAACAGCGTGCCCTTCTTGGCGACGCCGAAACGCGGTGACGCCGCCGCCTCGGCCAGGAAACCCGCAAGCTTGAGGCGCTGCGCCTCGCCGCCCGACAACGTCGGCACCGGTTGGCCCAGACGCACGTACTCCAGGCCCACGTCGACGATGGGCTGCAGCTTGGCCAGCACGGCGCGGTGCTCGCTGAACAGGTTCACCGCCTCGGCGACGGTCAACTCCAGCACGTCGGACACGCTCAGGTCTCTATCCTTCAGCGCCAGCTTCACGTCCAGCATCTCGGCGCGGAAGCGCTTGCCGTCGCAGTCCGGGCAGCGCAGGTAGACGTCGCTGAGGAACTGCATTTCGACATGCTCGAAGCCCGAGCCCCCACAGGTCGGGCAGCGGCCGTCGCCGGCGTTGAAGCTGAACATGCCGGCCGTGTAGCTGCGCTCGATGGCCAGCGGCGCGACAGCGAACAGCTTGCGGATCTCGTCGAAGGCGCCGACATAGCTGGCCGGGTTGGAACGCGCCGTCTTGCCGATGGGCGACTGGTCGACGAACACGGCGTCGGCGAGGAAGTCGCCACCCAGCAGCCGCTCGTGCGCGCCGGGCGTCTCGGTCGCCTTGCCGAACTGGCGGGCCAGCGCGGGATACAGCACGTCCTGCATCAGCGTGCTCTTGCCCGAACCGCTCACGCCGGTCACGACGACGAGGCGCTGCAGCGGGAACTCGACTGTCACGTCGCGCAGGTTGTGCTCGCGCACGCCTTCGAGGATGAGCTTGGGCGTCGATTCGTCCACCAGCCGCTTGAGCCCCATGCCGACGTGCTTGCGCCCGCCGAGGTAGGCGCCGGTCAGCGTGTCGGCCGAGCGGATGTCGTCGGGCGTGCCGTCGTAGACGATCTGCCCGCCGCGCTCGCCGGGGCCGGGGCCCATGTCGATCAAGCGGTCCGCCGCCAGCATGACCGCCGGATCATGCTCGACGACGACCAGCGTGTTACCCGCATCGCGCAGGCGCTGCATGGCCTGCACGATGCGGCCCATGTCGCGCGGGTGCAGGCCGATGCTGGGCTCGTCCAGCACGAACAGCGTGTTGACCAGCGAGGTGCCCAGCGCCGTCGTCAGGTTGATGCGCTGCACTTCGCCGCCGGAGAGGGTGCGGCTCTGGCGGTCCAGCGTCAGATAGCCCAGGCCCACGTCGCACAGGTAGCGGCTGCGGTGGCGGATCTCGTCGAGCAGCAGCTTCAGCGCTTCGTCCAGCATGGTGCTGGGCAGCTGCAGACCGTCGACAAAGTTGCGCAGGCGCTGGATGGGCAACTGCATCAGGTCGTGCAGGGACAGGCCCGGCAGCGTCTCCAGTTGCTGGCGGCTCCAATCCACGCCGACCGGCAGGAAGCGTTGCTCCGCGGGCAGTGCCACGTCGGCCAGTTCCTTGGCGCCGACGCGCCACAGCAGCGCCTCGGTCTTCAGCCGCGCGCCGCGGCAGGAAGGGCACTCGGTATAGCTGCGGTACTTGGACAAGAGCACGCGGATGTGCATCTTGTAGGCCTTGCTTTCGAGGTATTCGAAGAAGCGCTTGACCCCGTACCACTGCTTGTTCCAGTTGCCGTTCCAGTTCGGCGTGCCGTTGATGACCCATTCGCGGTGAGCGGCGGAAAGATCCTTCCACGGCGTGTCGCGCGGGATGCCGGCTTCGCCGGCGTATTTCAGCAGGTCCTCCTGGCAGTCCTTCCACGCCGGCGTCTGCATGGGCTTGATGGCGCCGTTGCGCAGGGTCTTGCGGTCGTCGGGAATGACGAGGCCAAGATCGACGCCGATGACGCGGCCGAAGCCGCGGCAGCTGTCGCAAGCGCCGAAAGCGGAGTTGAAGGAGAACAGCGCCGGCTGCGGGTCGGCGTAGCGGATGTCGCTTTCGGGACAGTGAAGGCCGGTCGAGAACCGCCAGAGTGTGGCGCCGTCGTCACCGACGTGAACATTCACCCGACCCGCGCCGCGCTTCAAGCACAGCTCGATGGCTTCCATCGCGCGCTGCTTGTCGGCCCCCTGGATGCGGAAGCGATCGGCCACCACATCCAACACCTTCTTGCCCTCAACCTCGCGTTCGCCCTGCACCCGCGTGAACCCGCTGGCGGACAGCCACTGCTGCACCTGCTCCGCGCTCGTGTTGCCGGGCAGTTCCACCGGGAAACTGAGCACCATCCTGGGGTCCCCGGCTGCTTCGCCACGAGCCAGCAGTTCCACATAAATGCTCTGGGCCGTGTCATGCCTGACCGGCAGCGCCGTCTTGCGGTCAAACAGCTCCGCCGCGCGCGCAAAAAGCAGCTTCAGGTGGTCATTCAGCTCCGTCATGGTGCCCACCGTGGAGCGGCTGGTGCGCACCGGGTTGGTCTGGTCGATGGCGATGGCGGGCGGCACGCCATCCACCTTGTCCACCGCCGGGCGGTCCATGCGGTCCAGGAACTGACGGGCGTAAGCGGAAAAGGTCTCCACGTAGCGACGCTGGCCCTCGGCATAGAGGGTGTCGAACACCAGGCTGGACTTGCCCGAGCCGCTGGGCCCGGTGACGACGGTCAGCTCCGCTGTGCGCAGATCGAGGTCAAGATTCTTGAGGTTGTGCTGCCGAGCGCCTCGGATGCGGATCAGACCGTCAGACATTGATGGGGGCCAAAACGACAAAGGCGAGCAGTGTAGGGAGACGCATGGACGAAAACTGTCAGCACCCGCGACCGACGAGCGGTCGTTTCAGGCGACATGAGCGGCCCAAGTCGCACTGCATTCATGGGGCATCCGGTTGCGCTGCGGCGCCAGCTGAGGCAACAATGGCTCACGGCTCCTCGAGGGCCGCATAAGAAAAGAACAAGCTGACACAAGGACATGGGGATGGACAAGTCGAGGTTGCCCGAGCCGGCGCAGGTGCTGGTTCCCTTCTGGCTCAATGCCGCCACCGACGGTGCGGGTGTTGACGCGCCGGAGCCCGACGAGGGCGGTACCGCCCCGAGCCAACGACAAGCCCAGGTCCTGCTCGTCGAGGACAACCACATCAACCAGGTCGTCGCGCTGGAATTCCTCGCGCTGATGGGCGTTCAGGCCCGCCTGGCCAGGAACGGCCTCGAAGCCCTGTCGGCCTGTGCCGAGTCCGCCCCGGATCTCGTGCTGATGGATATCCAGATGCCCGGCATGGACGGCCTGGAATGCGCCCGCCGCATCCGCACCCAGCAGCGTGAAGGCAAGCTGCCCGCATTCCCCATCCTGGCACTGACGGCCCATGCGCTGGACGCCGACGTGGCCGCCAGCCTCGAGGCCGGCATGGACGAGCACCTGACCAAGCCGCTGGACTTCGTCGCACTGCGCACGCGGCTGCAGCGCTGGCTCCAGTTGCCCGAGCCGAACTGACAGACCCAGCGCCTAGACCCGCGGCCCCGCATACAAATGCCAGCGGGATCGCCCCGCACGCTTGGCGTCGTAGAGCGCCAGGTCGGCCGCCTTGTACAGCCCGTCCACATCCTGCGCGTCGCGCGGATAGCAGGCGGCACCGATGCTCGCGCTGGGCAGCGTCAGCGATGACTGCCCCTGAGGCAGCACCTGGGCCAGCGCCTGGGCAATGCGGCGGCATACCGCTTCCGCTGCAGCCGGCTCGATGGTGTCGGGCAGCAGCACGGCGAACTCGTCGCCGCCCAGCCTGGCCGTGCGATCCGCTTCCCGCACGGCGAGCCCCAGGCAGGCGCTGACCGTCCTCAGCACCGCGTCGCCGGCGTCGTGTCCCTGGGTGTCGTTGATCTGCTTGAAATGGTCAAGGTCGATCAGCAGCAGGTACAGCCCCAGCCCGTTGCGCTGCGCCTGGGCCATCAGGTGGCGAAGGTCGTCGTTGAACAGGCGCCGGTTGGCCAGCCCGGTCAGGCCGTCGTAGTAGGCGAGTTGCTCCAGCTGCTGCTGGCTTCTCTGGAGCTCGCTCGTGCGCTGCTCCAGCGCCACCGTGCGCTCGGCCACCAGCAACTCCAGCGTGCGCTGGCGCCGCCGCAGGATCAGCGTGCGCGCCTGCATCATCGCGACGAGCAGCGCGGCCACCGCCACGCCCAGGCCGACGCGAAACCACAGCATCTCGTGCCAGCGCGGCCGCACATGCAGCGGCAGCCGCAACACCTCGGACCACCCGCCCTGCGCGCCGGCGCCGCGCAGCTCCAGCACATGGTCGCCGGGCGGCAGATTGGTGTAGGTGGCGATGCGCCGGTTCGGCTCGGTGGCGACCCAATCGGCGTCGACACCCGGCAACCGGTATTCGTAGCGGTTGCGTTCAGGCGCGCCGTAGTCGAGCACCGAGAACTCGACCAGCAGGCTGCGTCGCTGTGGTTCGAGAGTCAGGGCTTCGTCGCCGGGCGAGGCCGGTGGCACCACGGCCCGCACACCGCCCAGCCGCACTTCAGTGATCACCAGCGGCGCCGGTTCGGCGCGGGCCACGGGCTGGCGCGGGTCCACGATGGTCAAGCCGCCGATGCCGCCGAACAGCAGCATGCCGTCGGCACTGGACGCGCCCGCGTTGGTCCAGTAGGTGGGAATGCCCACCCCCTCGGCCGCGCGCAGGCTGCGCACGCGCAGGCTGTCCTGTGCGATGTGGGCGATGCCGCCGTCGGTGCTGGCCCAGACGTCGCCGTTCGGTGCCAGCACCAGCGCGTCAACGCCGTTGTGCGGCAGTCCTTCGGCCAGGGTGATGCGCCTGACCTGCGGTTGGGCTTGCGGCGCCTGCGCGGCCTCCATCACGCGCACGCCGGCGCCGAAGCTGGCCACCCACAGGCGGCCAAGGCGGTCCAGCAGCATGGAGGAGACATAGCCAACGGGAAAGCCGACCCGGCCGGGCGCGTCGGGCGCCAGCCGGCTCAGCGCCATCGTGGCCGTGTCCAGCCGCAACACGCCCGTGCGCGTGCCCACCCACAGCACGCCGTCCCGGCCCGCCAGCAGCGCGGTGACGCGCTGCTCGTCCAGGCGGCTGCCGTCCTCATGCGCCAGCACGCTCAGTTGCAGGCCATCGGCCGGAGCCACCGCCCACAGGCCGTCGAGACCGCCCAGCCAGAGCCGGCCGTCCTGCATCGCCATGGCCCACACCGAGGCAGTGGGTGAGCGGCCGGGGATAGCCAGCCGTTGCACCGCTCGGCCATCGGCCGTGGCGCGATACAGCCCGCGCTGGGTACCGAGATAGACCACGCCGTCGGGCGCGCGCACCATGCTCAGCACGCGGCCTGGCGGCAGCGCGGTGGCCGGTATGGCAGCGTCGGGCCGCAATGCCGCTGTGCGGCCCTGATCGGCCCTGACGATGTCGATGCCACCGTCGCCCGTGCTGAGCCAGACGCTGCCATCGGGCATGGGCAGCACGCAAGGCACGTTGAGGTGGCTGATGCCGGCCGTTGCGCCGGGGCCGCCGAACCAGGTGCTGACCGTGACCTGGCGCGCGTCGTGGTGGCTGAGCCCCGTGTCGGTGGCGACCCAGAGCAGCCCGCTGCGATCGCGGTACATCGCGGCGACGTCGTCGTCGGGCAGGCTGGCCGCGCTGTCCGAGCGGTGCCGCACGCGACGCATCTCCCAGCGGCGGGTGTCGATGCGCAGGATGCCGCCCCCATCGGGGGCCAGCCACACGTCACCCGGCGCGGCCTCGGCCATCACGCGGATCGGCGCGTTGCCCAGCCCCGTCACGTCGGCGCCAGCCGCCTGCAACAAGCGATGCAACGGCACCGCCTCGGCCTCGGGCTCGGGCTCGATCACGAAAACGCCATACGAGCGCGTGCCGACCCAGACCCGCCGCTGGCTGTCCAGCAGCAGCCTGGCGACGAATGGCGCGTGCTCTTCGGCCGGCAGCCCGACCTGCACGAAACGATCGCTGCCGGCACCGCGACGGAAGAGGCCCTTGTCGGTGCCAACCCACAGGCCGCCCGTCGAGTCGCGCAGCAGCGCCAGCACGGCGCCATCGGGTAGGCCTTTGGTCCCGGCCAGTACCGCGTGGCGCTGGACCGTACCGCGGCTGGTATCCAGCAGGTCCAGACCGGCACCGGTGCCGACCCACAGCAGGCCGTTGCCCTCGTCGAGCATGGCGTGCACGCTCTTGCGGCTCAGCGCCGCGCCGGCAGCCAATGGGGCGACGAAACGGTCGGTGCGCGCCTCGTACCGCACCAGGCCACCGGCGCTGGTGCCTACCCAAAGACGCCGTTGGTCATCGACATGCAGCGCCTGCACGTAGCTGTCGGGCAAGGCACCGGACGAAGCCATGTCGCTGACGTAGTTGCGAAGCTGATAACCATCCCAACGGGACAGCCCGGATTGCGTGGCGATCCAGAGGAAGCCTTCGCCGTCCTGGGCCAGCGCGGTGAAGGACATCGGCGCGACCAGCACCTGGTGGAACACCGCATCCGAACGGGCGGCCCAGGGCGTGGGGGCGGGCTCGTTCGCCGCCCATGCGCCACCGCCCAATGCAAGCCCAAGCAGGGCGGCGAAGCGCAGCCCTGTGTTGATCAGCGAGAAAAAGTGACCCATGCCGTCGCAAGGCGCATGCACGGCTGCAGCTTGCGCGCAGCGGCGCATTTCGCGCGTCCTCTGACGGTCAGGATACGGTACAAAACCACTGCGACACCAGCTGCCGCGGACTTGTTGCAACTGCGGCTGGCGCCGGGAAATCGCCCGCTCAGCCCGCCACCGGCACGTAGACGTAGCCGACGTTGCGCACGGTCTTGATGACCTCCGGCTTGTCGGGGTTGCGCTCCACCTTGCGGCGCAGGCGCATGACGCGCAGGTCGATGCTGCGGTCGAACACGTCCCAGCCGCGGTTGTGGGCCTGCTCCATGATCTGGTCGCGGTTCAGCGGGCGGTTGGGGTGGCGGGCGAACAGGGCCAGCAGGTCGAACTCGGCGGCCGTGATGTCGATCTCCTCGCCCACCGCGCCAAAGAGCTTGCGCTGGGCCATGTCGAGCTCGCACAGGCCAAAGGCGACGCGCTCCGGATCGCTCGGTGCGAGCACAGGTGCCGGCGCGGCCGTGACCTGCAGGCGGCGCAGCACGGCGCGCACGCGGGCCAGCAGTTCGCGCAGCTCAAAGGGCTTGGCGATGTAGTCGTCCGCCCCTACCTCCAGGCCGACGATGCGGTCGATGGCCTCGCCGGCCGTCGTCAGCATCAGCACAGCCAGGCGCGGGTGAGCTTCGCGCAGCGCGCGGGCCAGCGACAGACCGTTCTCGCCCGGCATGTTGATGTCGAGCACGGCCACGTCGGGCACGCGCTCGGCGACCCTGGCGCGCGCCGCGGCGGCGTCCTGGGCCTGCATGACCTCGAAGCCGTTGCGGCCGAAATACTCGGCCAGCAGGGCACGCAATTCGGGCTCGTCGTCGACGAGCAACACGGTGGGGGTGGTGTCTGGCATGGCGGCGAATGATAGGCAGGCCGGCCTTGCTCGGGGCAAGGCAGCGTGGTGTTGAAACAAACGCAACACAGTCGAGCCGACGTGAAGCGCGCTTGAAACCGGCGCGGCCGACAGTGGCGACACACCAACCGGAAGACCCTCATGCACTACCGCAGCGACAACCCCTCCACCGACTGGCCCGAAACGATGCTCGTCGGCTGCCGCAGCGAAGCCTTCGCCGAGGACCTCGAACATGCCCCTGCGCCCTCGCCCCGCTGGAACCTGCTCGAGCGCCTCATCATGGCCTTGCCACTGCTGTGCGTGTTCGCACCCGTCGCCGACGCCTACCTCATCCATTGACACCGAGGCTGCCATGACCCCGCACCAAATCCACCTGATCCGCAGCAGCTTCGCGCCGCTCATGCCCCTGGCGCCCACCGTCGCCGAGGCCTTCTACGCCCAGCTGTTTGCCCGTGACCCCGCCCTGCGCGCGCTGTTCCGCGGCAGCGCCATGGTCGAGCAGGGGGCGCGGCTGATGCAGATGATCGGCGCCGCCATCGACCTGCTTGACCGCCCCGCCTCGCTGAACCCCGTGCTGCTCAAGCTCGGCCAGCGCCATGCCGGCTATGGTGTCGTCGAGGCCCACTACGCCAGCGTCGGTGCCGCGCTGCTGGACACCCTGGCCGCCGGCCTTGGCGATGGCTTCACGGCCGAGGTGCGCGAAGCCTGGACGGTGATGTACGGCCATGTCGCCCGGACCATGCAAGAGGGTGCCGCTACCGAGGCGCTGGCCGCCTGAGCCTGCTTATCATCGGCGCGCCCAGGGAGAGCGCGCCGCATGACAGAGACCTTGCATTTCCACCCCACGCCCGACGCCGGCGTGGGCGAACTCGGCAGCGTGCTCAAGGCCACGCTGCCGCTGCTGTCGCAGCTGCTGGAAGCCGTGCCGGCGCGCGTCGTCGTCATCGACGTGGCCGAGCGCTTCGTCTGGGCCAACCACGAATTCTTCAAGTTCACCGGCCTGCATCCCAAACAGGTGCTCGGCCAGCCCATCGGCCGCATCATTGGCGACGCCGCCTATGCCGACTACGGCGCCGTGCGCTCGCGCCTGGCCAGCGGCCAGACCGTCGCGTGGGAGGGTTGGACCGAACTGGCTGGTGCCGGTCGGCGCTATATGCGCGAGCACCTCATTCCCGTCGACGTGCAGGCCGGCGTGCCGCAGGCCACCGTCGTCATGAGCCTGGACCTGACCGAGCTGAAGCGGCGCGACGCCGAGCTGTCGGCCAAGGTCACCGAGCTGCAGGCCAGCGAGGCGCTGAAGTCCTCCATCTTCGACCACGCGATGGCGGCCCTGGTCTCCACCGACAGGACCGGCCACATCGTCGAGTTCAACCCCGCCGCGGCGGCCATGTTCGGGCTGGCGCGCGCCGAGGCTATCGGCCGCCCGGTGTCCGACGTGATGATTCCGGCCCGGCTGCGCGCGGCCCACGAGGCTGGCATGGCGCGCGTCTCGGCCGGCGGCGAACAGCGCATCATCGGCAAGCGCATAGAGATGCAGGCCCAGCGCGCCGACGGCAACGAGTTTCCCGTCGAGATGGTGCTGTGGCGCACCGACGTGGCGGGCCAGGCCTTCTACACGGCGTCGCTGTTCGACCTGTCCGAGCGCCAGACGGCGCTGAGCGAGATCGAACGCCAGCGCGAGGCGCTGCGCCAGAGCGAGAAGCTGACGGCCATGGGCAGCCTGCTGGCCGGCGTGGCCCACGAGCTCAACAACCCGCTGTCCATCGTCATGGGCCGCGCAGCCTTGCTGGCCGAGAAGATGAGCGGCGACCCGCGCGCCGCCGATGCCCAGCGCATCCACGAGGCCGCCGAACGCTGCGGCCGCATCGTGCGAACCTTCCTCAACATGGCGCGCAGCCGGCCCGCCAACCGCAGCGAGGTGGCACTGAACGATCTCGCCACCGCCGCCGTCGACATGCTGGGTTATGTGCTGCGCAGCCACGGCATCGCCGTCACGCTGGACCTGCTACCGGGCCTGCCACCCGTCAAGGCCGATGCCGATCAGATCGGCCAGATCGTGCTCAACCTCATCGTCAACGCCCAGCAGGCCCTGGGCGCGCGCGACAACGGCCGCCGTCTGACCGTCTCCACCGGCGTGGCGCCCATGACCGACGGCGACCGCCGCCGCACGCCGCGCGTCTGGATGCGGGTGCGCGACAACGGCCCCGGCATCGACCCCGAGCTGCGCGAGCGCATCTTCGAGCCCTTCTTCACGACCAAGAGCGAGGGCGTCGGCACCGGCCTGGGCCTGGCCGTGTCGCGCTCCATCGCACGCGACCACGGCGGCGAGCTGACGCTGCAGGACGATGGCAGCGGCGCCTGCTTCTGCCTGCAGATGCCCGTCAGCGGCGAGCCCGAGGCCAGCGAGACCGAACCCGTACCGCTGCCGGCGACCGACGAATGCAGCGCCCGCGTCCTCGTCGTCGATGACGAGACCGAGATTGCCGAGCTGATCGGCGAGATGCTGTCGGGCGCGGGTTATGAGGTCATGACGGCCGAGTCCGGCGCGGTGGCACTGGCCATGCTCGCCGAGGCGCGCTTCGACGCCATCGTCAGCGACCTGCACATGCCCGACATTGACGGCGCCCAGCTCTGGCGCGAGGTCAAGGCCCAGCACCCGTCGCTGGCGCGGCGCATGCTGTTCGTCACCGGCGACACGCTGTCGCCCATCGCCCGCCAGTTCCTGCACGAAGCGCGCTGCGACAGCCTCAACAAGCCCTTCTCCAAGCCGGAGTTGCTCGCCCGTGTGACTGCATTGCTGCAACCATAATTGCCGCACAACACTGACGGAGACAAGCCGATGAAGCGACGCATGCTGCTGCCCGCGCTGTGCAGCCCCTGGCTGGCGCTGGCCCAAGGCAACAAGCCTCAGACCTGGATCGTGCCCTTCCCCGCCGGCGGCGGCACCGACGCCTTCGCGCGGCCACTGACCGCGCTGCTGACCCGGCAGCTGGGCCGCCAGGTCATCATCGACAACAAGGGCGGCGCGGGCGGCACGGTGGGTGCCACCATCGCCGCCAAGCTGGCGCCGGACGGCAACAACTTCTTCATGGGCGCCGTGCACCACACCATTGCGCCGTCCATGTACCCCAGGCTGGACTACAAGCTGGAAGAGGACTTCATCCCCGTGGCCCTGCTGGCCAGCGTGCCTCAGGTCATCGTCGTGCACCCGGGCCAGGTGCCTGTCAGCGATCTCAAGGGTCTGCTCGCCACGGTGCGCGCCAAGCCCGGCAAGCTGAACTACGGCTCGGCCGGCAACGGCACTTCCCACCATCTGGCCGGCGAGCTGTTCAAGCTGCAGACCAAGACCTTCATCACCCACATCCCCTACCGCGGCGCCGGCCCGGCACTGCAGGACCTGATCGCCGGCCAGGTGGACCTGATGTTCGACGGCCTGGGCTCGTCGGCCAACCACATCAAGAGCGGCCGCATCAAGGCGCTGGCGGTGGCGGCTCCCAAACGTGCTGTCGGCTTCCCCGATGTGCCGACGGCCGCAGAGGCCGGCGTGCCGGGCTATGAGGTGTCGACCTGGTACGGCCTGTGGGCACCCAAGGGCACGCCCAAGGAAGCGATCACCGCCATGCAGGCCGAACTGCGCAAGGCCTTCGCGACGGACGACATCCGCAACATCTGGCACGGCCTGGGCGCGGAGACGCCCAATCTCTATGGCGACGCCTTCGGGCAATTCGTCAGCTCTGAAGTCAAGCGCTGGGCAGAGGTCGTCAAGCGCTCAGGCGCAAAAATGGACTAACCCCCTACCGGCTTCGCCGGCCCCCTTTGAAAGGGGGCACTGCCAGTGGCCCGGCAAAGCCGGTTCCACGGCAGTCACTTGGTAAGACACCACCCCGTCAACCAGCACCATGAATCTCTACTCGGCCCTGCGCGCCGGCTTCCCGGCGGACCTGGACGCGACCGCCATCGACGCCGACGGCCTGCTCTACAGCTGGCGCGACCTCGACAATGGCAGCGCGATGCTCGCCAACTGGCTGGGCCGGCTGGAGCTGCCCGCTGGCAGCCGCGTCGCCGTCCACACCGACAAGAGCGTCGAGAACCTGATGCTCTACCTGGCGGTGCTGCGTGCTGGCCTGGTCTACCTGCCGCTGAACCCGGCCTATCACGCGGCCGAACTGGAGCACTTCATCGGCGATGCGGCACCAGGCGTCGTGGTCTGTGCGGGCAAGCACTTCGGCTGGGTCAGCAAGCTGGCCTTCCAGCGCGGCGTGCGCTGGGTCTTCACGCTGGACGACGATCGCACGGGCACGCTGCTGGACCGCGCCGCGCAGATGCCGCTCGCACACGAACCCGTCAAACGGGCCGCCACCGACCTCGCTGCCATCCTCTACACCAGCGGCACGACCGGGCGCAGCAAGGGCGCCATGCTCAGCCACGGCAATCTGCTCTCCAACGCGCAGACGCTGAAGAGCTTCTGGGACTGGAAGCCGGATGACGTGCTGCTGCACGCATTGCCCATCTTCCACGTCCACGGCCTGTTCGTCGCTTCGCACGGCGCGCTGCTCAACGGCAGCAAGATGCTGTGGTTCAACAAGTTCGACGCCGGTTCAGTAGCGCGCCGCCTGCCCGAGGCCACCGTCTTCATGGGCGTGCCGACGCTCTATGTGCGGCTGTTGCAGGAGCGCACCCTGGATAGCAGCCACATCCGCCTCTTCATCAGCGGCTCCGCGCCATTGCTGATCGAGACGTGGCACGAATGGCAAGCCCGCACCGGCCACGCCATCCTGGAGCGCTACGGCATGAGCGAGACGCTGATGCTGACCTCCAACCCCTGCCGCGCCGAGGACGGCGACCAGGGCCAACGAGTAGGCGGCACCGTCGGCCCGGCGCTGCCGGGCGTGAGCCTGCGCATCGTCGATGACGAGGGCCGCCCCTGCGCGGCGGACGAGATCGGCCATGTGCAGGTGCGCGGGCCGAACGTCTTCAGCGGCTACTGGCAGATGCCCGAGAAGACGGCCGAGGAGTTCACGCCGGACGGCTGGTTCAAGACCGGCGACGTCGGCCGCGTCGGCGCCAATGGCTATCTGACGCTGATCGGCCGCAGCAAGGATCTCATCATCAGCGGCGGCTTCAATGTCTACCCGGCCGAGATCGAGGGCTTCCTGAACGAACTGCCCGGCGTGGGTGAATCGGCCGTCATCGGCGTGCCGCATCCAGACTTCGGCGAGGCCGTCGTCGCCGTCATCACGCCCGACGGTCAGCCTGACCCCGAGGCGCTGATCCAGGCGCTCAAGGCCCGCATTGCCGGCTTCAAGGTGCCCAAGCGCATCCTGGTCGTGCCAGAGCTGCCACGCAACGCCATGGGCAAGGTGCAGAAGAAGCTGCTACGGGAGCAGCAGGCGACGCTGTTTGCGCCGAAATAGCGGCGCCGGATGGCGGGGGCGGCGGCGCACAATGGCCCGCAACCCCTGCCCCCGATGAGCGCCGCCACCCCGCCCACCGAGCCGCTGAAGCAGGCCCGCCGCCGCCGCTGGCGCGAGCGTGCCCTGCTGCTGGCGCCCGCCCTGGCCTTCGGTTCCGTCGTGCTGACGATCTGGGCCTTGGTGGGCTGGTATGCCGTCGAGAAGCCCCGTGAACTGCTGGCCCAGCAGCGCCAGGAGCTGGCCACCGGCGTTCGTGCCGTCGCGATGCAGACCGAGCCCGTGCTGCGCCAGGCCGAAAGCGCGCTGCGCGTCGTGGACCTGTGGCTGCTGACGCGTCGCACCGATGGGCAGGAGGGGCGGCCGCAGGCCGACGCCATGCTGCGCCAGTTCGTCGACAGCGTGCGCAGCGGCTCGCGCCAGATGGTCGACATCGTGCTGGTGTCGCCCACCGGCCAGGTGCGCCGGCTGCAGGCGGGCGCTGAGGGCGACGACGCCAGCATCGCCGGCACCGCGGCCTTCGGCGAGATCGCGGGCCTGGTGCCCGAGGGCATTGCGCTGGGCCTGCCGCTGCGCCTGGGCGGCCGCGCCGACGACGGCCGGCTGCGCCTGCCGCTGCTGATGCGGCTGTCGCGGCCGCTGGACGACTACGAGTTCGTCATGGCCACCATCGACCTGCAGCGCCTACATGACATTCAGGGCCTGTTCGTGCCCTTGCCGCCATCCTCCCTCGTCATGCTGCGCACCGACGGCCTGGCCCTGTCGCGCCGGCCTGAGGTGCCGGGCTTTGTCGGCCGCAACCTCTTCGAACAATTCCCCGCCGCCCGCCGCAATCTCAGCGGTGAAGAAGGTTTCTACGCCAGCAGCGGCGCGGCCACCGACGGCCGGCCCCGCACCGGCGCCTTCGTCACCCTGTCCGACTACGGCCTGAAGCTGCTGCTGTCGGGCACCGAGGAAGACGTGCTGGTGCCCTTCTGGCGGCAGCGCAGCCTGGTGGTGGCCGCCGCGGTACTGGCCACGCTGGGCCTGGTGCTGCTGGCGCGCTGGCTGGGCCAACTGCAGCGCGCGGCACGGCTGCGCGAGGCGACCCTGCAGGCCACCAGCAATGCCATGCCGCTGGGCCTGTTCCGCACCGATGAGACCGGTCGAATCGTCTACGTCAACGACAGCTATCTGCACGTGCACGGCCTCAGGCGCGAGAACGTCGAGTGGGGCTGGACCACCCTCGTGCAGCCAGAGCAGCGCGACATGCTGATCCAGCGCTGGAAACACCAGATGGCCACCGGCGAGCCCATCGACATGGTCCGCAAGATGAAGCGCGGCGACGACGGCCGCATCCGCTGGATCGCGGTGCGCACGGCGCCGCTGTATTTCGACGGCCGGGTGGCCGGCCAGGCCGGCACCGTGGAAGACGTGACCGAGCGCGGCGAGCAGGAGAAGGCCCTGCAGACGCTGACCGCCATCTTCGACATGACGCCCGACTTCGTCTGCCAGGCCCGCGAGCATGGCCAGGTCACCTATCTCAACCCGGCTGCGCGGGCCCGCCTGGGGATGGCCGCCGATGCGCTGCTGGGCGACGCCCACATCGCCGACTACTTCTCGGCCGAGCAGCTCGACCTCTACGAAAAGCTGGTGCTGCCCGCCGCCATGCGCGAGGGCCACTGGCGCGGCCGAATCGGCTTGCAGCTGGGCGACGCGAAGCTGCCGATGGACTGCCTCATCATCATGCACCGCGACGTGCGCGGCCGTGTCGAGACCGTGTCGGTCATCCTGCGCGACATGTCCGAGCAGCTGCACGCCCAGCGCGAGAGCGAACGCAACGAGGCCATGCTGCTGGCCGTCGCCCACACGGCGCGGGCACAGTTCCTCGTCGGCGACACCGAGGCACGGGTGATCTTCTTCAACGCCGCCTTCGAGGAGCAGCGCCGCGTCGAGCTCAAGGACTGGGTCGGCCGGCCGCTGGCCGAGCTGTTCGGCGTGCAGGACTACGCAGCCCGTGCGCCACTGATCGAAAGCGCCCTGGCTGGCGAAACGCGCCGGCTGGATCTCGTCGACCCCAGCGAACGCGACGGCCACAGCTTCGATGCGCAGTACGCACCGCTGCGCGTGCAGAGCGGCAAGATCGAAGGCCTGATCGGCATCGAGGTCGATGTGACCGAAACCCGGCGCGAGGAGGCGCGGCTGCGCCTGGCCTCACAGACCGACGCGCTGACCCAGGCGCTCAACCGCACCGGCTTCGAGGAGGGCGCGCGCCGCTTGCTGACCGCCCCACCGGGCCAGCGCCTGACCCTGCTCTACCTCGACCTGGACAAGTTCAAGCCCGTCAACGACCTGCACGGTCACCCGACCGGCGACGCGCTGCTGAAGGCCGTGGCGCTGCGCCTGCGCCATGCGTTGCGCCCGGGCGACCTGGTGGCCCGTCTGGGCGGCGACGAATTCGCCGTGCTGCTGCCGCAGGTGCACGAGGCCAGCGACGCCGCCACGGTGGCCGACAAACTGCTGCACGCCCTCTCCACGCCGTATCACATCGGCGAGCTGGAGCTGGAGATCGGCGTCAGCATCGGCTACTGCGTCGCGACGACAGGCGCGGTCAACCTGGAGCAACTGGTGGCACAGGCCGATGCCAGCCTCTACGAAGCCAAGCGTGCCGGGCGCGGCTGCCACCGCGGCGGCGAAATCTAGGAGCCTAGACAGCCACGCCGTTCTTGATCTCGTCCAGGGCCAGCTGCAGCACGCGCGCATCGCTGCTGGCGCGGTGACGGGTCAGGCGCTGTCGCTGACGCACGATTTCGGTGACGCCGCGCCAGCGCTGGGCCTCCTGCTCGTCGAGCAGCCGGCGCAGGTCATCCAGGCGAAAGTTCTGCCGCATGCCGGCCGCGTCGTAGAGACGCGCCAGCCAGGGGTAGTCCTGTCCCCAGCCATCGCAATAGACGGTCTGGCCGGCCAGCCGCTCATTGAGCTGCTCAGCCATCCAGCGAACCGGTCTGCCGTGGCGCTGAAGCAGTTCGCGGCTGATGCCGTGCAGGGCTTCGGCGCTGGGGTCCCAATGCAGCCAATCGGGCTCGGGCGTGACCAGGCCACAGAACAGCCCGCCGTCCACCGCGACGAATCCGACCTCGATCGGATAGCTGCCGCGGCCGAAGCCCGAGGCTTCGATGTCCAGGATGGTGGGAAGCTGCATACGGACGCCAGTTTGTCAGGCCCGACACAGAAGTTACACAGGGTTGTCGCCGAGATGGCTAGCCCGCCTCGTTCTCGATCACCTGTTCGTTCTCGAACAGCTGCAGCGCTGCCCGCCCGACCTGGCGCGTGTCCCAATACGCATAGGCGCCGACCCCCGCCGCGCCGATCAGCGGCACCCAGCGCGACAGCATCCGGCTGGCGGCCTTCTTGCCCAGGTGCACGCCGATGGCCTCGGCCACGCGTTGCAGCAGCACCTGCGCGGCCGGGCGCACGATGACGCGCTCGCCGACGCGCACCGTCAGGTCGCGCAGGGCCTGCGCAGCCGTGTGGCGGAACAGGCACCACAGCATCTGCGCCGGGCCGAGGTCGGCGCTGCGGCCATAGAGAGCGGCAATGTCGGCCACCAGTTGGCGCTGGATCTGCCAGACGGCCAGCATCTCCGGCGCGATGGTGGCCCAGCCCAGCGGCCCCGGCGGCAGGGCCAGCGTGCCGGCGGCCAGGCCGGCCTTGGCTGCGGCGCCCTCGATGGCACGCGCCGCCGCATCCCGGGGCCGCGCGCTGGGCGTACATCCGGTATCAGGCGGCTGCGCTACCAGCGCCAGCACCCTTTCGCCCAGGTTGGCTTGCGTCTCCATGCCTTTGCTCCAGTGCCGCGAACTGCACACCACGTGCACTGTCCCTTGCGCGGCATCAAAGATTCGCATAGTTTCACATCCTCGTGCTAACTTCGATTCAACATGGAGCCTGGCGGCGGATGCACGCGCCGCCACCACACAGGGAGAACAACCATGAATATCTTCAAGGACCTTCGCATCGGCCTGCGCCTGGGTCTCGGCTTCGCGGTCTCCATCTTGTTCAGCGTTGCGCTGGCGCTGTATGCACGTGGCCAGCTGAGGCAGATCAACGACGAGCTGGCGCTGATGGTCAAGGACCGTGTCGTCAAGGTCGAGCAGCTCGAACAGGTCAAGCACAACGTCAATCTGACGGCACGCACGGTGCGCAACATCGTGCTGCTGAGCGATCCAGCCGCCATTCAGAAGGAACTGGACACGATTGCGGGCAACCGCAAGAGCACGGGTGACCTGTTTCAGAAGCTGCAGGCCTCGATCACCTCCAGCCAGGGCACCAAGCTGCTGGCCGCCACCGCCGAAGCACGGGCGCCCTATGTCGCAACGCTGCAGCGCGTGACCGACCTTGGCGTGCAGCAGCAAAAGGACGCCGCACGCGACCTGCTCCTGGGCGACGTGCAGGCCAAACAGCAGGCCTATTTCGCCGCGCTCGACGCCCTGATCGACTACCAGAAGGAGCTGATGCGCACATCGGCGCAGCTTGCCGATGGCACCGTGAGCTTTGCCTCGGCAGCCATGCTGATCGCGGCGGCATTGGCAGGCGCCGTGGGTGTGGCGCTGGCGCTGTTGATCACGCGCTCGGTGGTGGGCCCGATCCAGGACGCGGTGCGCGCTGCCGAGACCGTGGCAGCCTGTGATCTGAGGCTGCATCTGACGACCGATCGCCGAGACGAAGCGGGCCAACTGCTGGCCGCGCTGCAACGCATGAACGACGCGCTGGTCGACATCGTCGGCACGGTGCGCGGCAACGCCGACAGCGTCGTCATGGCCAGCGGCCAGATCGCCCAGGGCAATGCCAACCTGAGCCAGCGCACCGAGCAGCAGGCCAGCAATCTGCAACAGACGGCCGCGTCCATGGAGGAGCTGACCGCGACGGTCAGCCACAACACCGATATCTCCCGCCAGGCCGCCCAGCTCGCCAACAGCGCGGCGCGCGTGGCCGAGAGCGGCAGCCAGGTCGTGGGCCAGGTGGTGAACACGATGGAGCAGATCACGGCCAGCTCCAGGAAGATCGCCGAAATCACCGGCGTCATCGACGGCATCGCCTTCCAGACCAACATCCTGGCCCTGAACGCAGCCGTGGAAGCTGCGCGCGCCGGCGAACAGGGCCGGGGCTTTGCCGTCGTGGCCGGCGAAGTGCGCAGCCTGGCCCAGCGCAGCGCCGAAGCCGCGCGCGAGATCAAGGTCCTGATCAACGCCAGCGTTGAACGCATCCAGACGGGCAACGGCCTGGTCGGCGACGCCGGTCGCACGATGGGCGAAGTGGTCGGGCAGGTGCAGCGCGTGGCCGACCTGATCAGCGAGATCAGCGCGGCCAGCGTCGAGCAGAGCAAGGGCATCGGCCAGATCGGCGAGGCGGTCAGCCAGCTCGACGAAGTCACCCAGCAAAATGCCGCCCTCGTCGAGGAGAGCGCCGCCGCGGCCGAGAGCCTGCGCATCCAGGCCAGCCAACTCGCCGGCACGGTTGCGGCCTTCAAGCTCGACGCCGTGGCCGCGCCCAGGGCGGCGCCTGCCTCGTTCTAGGCGCTGCGGCCGCGCGCACACCGCCGTTGGCCCGCCGGCTGTGCCCACGGGCGCTAGGCACCCCCCAGCACGGGCAGCGGCGGTAGTTGTTGGCTTTTCGCGGCGGTAACGCCGCTAAAAACGCCTTGCGTGGCGCCGGCCTGAAGGAAGAGACTCGGGGCACGGAATACGGCTCGACACGAAGCCCAGGCCGATCAGGGAGCGTCACCCACAAGGAGACCCACCATGAACCTCCTCACGCGCCTGCGGATCGGCCAGCGACTCGGCCTGGCTTTCACCATCTCCATCGCCTTCACCGTATTGCTGGCCGCCTATGCGCGAACGGCGCTCCTTGGCATCGACCACGAGCTCGAGGTGATGGTCGAAGACCGGATGGTCAAGGTCGAGCAGCTCGAACAGATCAAGGACAACGTCAACATCAACGCACTGGCCGTGCGCAATGTGCTGCTGCTGTCTGATGCCGAGGGCAAACGCAAGCAGCTGAGCGATGTCGACGCCGCTGCCAAGCGCACGGCCGAGCTGTTCGAGAAGCTCGACGCCAGCGTGCCGCCGGGGCGGGGGCGCGAAATATTGGGCGGCGTCGTGCAGGCCAGGCAGCTGTTCGTGGCCTCGGTGCGCAGGGTCATCGATCTGGGCCTGAAGGACGACACGGAGAAGGCCCGCAACCTGCTGCTCAGCGAGACGCATGAGCTGCAGCTCAAGTATTTCCAGCAGCTCGACGCGCTGATCGCCTATCAGAAGGAGTTGATGCACGCCGCGGCCGCCTCGGCGAACGCGACCGTTGACTTTGCCGGCATCGCGGTCATCGTCGCGGCCGCTGCCGCGCTGGCCCTCGGCGTGGCCATGGCCCTGCTGATCACCCGCTCGGTGGTGGGCCCGATCCGCCAGGCCGTGGCCGCCGCCGAGACGGTGGCTGCAGGGGACTTGCGCCTGCATCTGTCCACCGACCGCACGGACGAGGCCGGCCAGTTGCTCAACGCGCTGCAGCGCATGAACGACTCCCTGGTGGGCATCGTCGGCGCGGTGCGCGGCAATGCCGAGAGCGTCGCCACGGCCAGCGGCCAGATTGCCCAGGGCAACGCCGACCTGAGCCAGCGCACCGAACAGCAGGCCAGCAACCTGCAGGAGACCGCCGCCTCCATGGAGGAGCTGAGCGCGACGGTCAAGCACAACACCGACACCGCCCACCAGGCCGCACAGCTGGCAGGCAGCGCGGCTCGCGTGGCCGAGAGCGGCGGCCAGGTCATGGGCCAGATGGTGTCCACCATGGATGAGATCACGACCAGCTCGAAGAAGATTTCCGACATCATCGGCGTCATCGATGGCATCGCCTTCCAGACCAACATCCTGGCGCTGAACGCGGCCGTCGAGGCGGCACGGGCTGGCGAGCAGGGGCGCGGTTTCGCCGTCGTGGCCGGCGAGGTACGGGCCCTGGCGCAGCGCAGCGCCCAGGCCGCGCGGGAGATCAAGGCGCTGATCGGAGCCAGCGTCGAACGTGTCGAAGCCGGCAACAAGCTGGTGGGCGAGGCCGGCAGCACCATGGACGAGGTCGTTGGCCAGGTGCGCCGCGTGGCGGACCTGATCAGCGAGATCAGCGCCGCCAGCAGCGAGCAGGGCAAGGGCATCGGCCAGATCGGCGATGCCGTCAACCAGCTCGACCAGGTCACGCAGCAGAACGCCGCCCTGGTGGAGGAGAGCGCGGCGGCCGCCGAGAGCCTGCGCATCCAGGCCGGCCACCTGGCCGAGACGGTGGCGGCCTTCAAGCTCGACGCCGCGACCACGGCCCGTCCGGCTGCGGCGCCCGTCAGCCGGCCCAAGACGGCCAGCGTGGCCAGGCCAGCGCCCGCGCGCCCGGCGGTGAAGGCACGCGCGGTGGCACCCAGGGCTGCTCCGGTTCCGGCCGCCGTTGCGGTGGCCGCCGACGGCGACGACTGGACGTCGTTCTAGTTGAGCGAACATGGGGCTCCTCATCCAGGAGCCCCAAAGATGCACAACGTCCCCTGGCGCGGGGTGTTTCCCGCCGTCACCACCAAGTTCCATGCCGACGAAAGCCTCGACTTCGCAGGCACGGCGCGCCACATCGATTTCCAGATCCGCAATGGCATCCATGGCGTCGTCTGCTGCGGCTCGCTGGGCGAAGCCAGCACGCTGACACTGGACGAGAAGCTGGCCGTCGCCCGCTGCGCGCTGGATGCGGCCAACGGCCGCGTGCCGGTGCTGGCCACTGTGTCGGAGGCGAGCACGCGCGAGGCGTTGCGCTTCATCGAGGGCGCCAACGCCTTGGGCGTGGCCGGCTACATGGTCATGCCCTCGGTCATCTACGTGGCCGACGCACGCGAGGCCATGGCCAATGTGCGCACCTATGCCCATGCAGCCCAGCGGCCGCTGATGGTCTACAACAACCCGGTCGCCTACCGCGTCGACCTCAAGCCCGAACACTTCGCCGAACTGGCCGACTGTGAGCATGTCGCCGCCATCAAGGAGAGCAGCGGCGACGTGACCCGCATCACCGACCTGCGCAACCTGCTCGGCGACCGCTACCAGCTCTTCATGGGCGTGGACGACCTCGCCTTCGAAGGCTTGGCGCTGGGCTGCGACGGCCTGCTGGCCGGTGTCGGCTGCGCCTTCCCGCGCGAGACGGTGGCGCTGTTCAACCTGATGCAGGAAGGCCGCTGGGACGAGGCCCGCGCCATCTACCGCTGGATGACGCCGCTGCTGCACCTGGACGTGTCGACCAAGCTGGTGCAGAACCTCAAGCTCATCGACCTGCTGGTGGGCGTGGGCAGCGAGCACATGCGCCGCCCACGCCTGCCCGTCATCGGCGCGGAGCGCGAGCGCATCCAGGCCCTCGTTGCGAAGGCACTGGCGACACGGCCGGCTCATTGCCAGTCGCAACCATGAAGCGCATCCAGATCATCGACTCGCACACCGGCGGCGAGCCGACACGTGTCGTCATCGACGGCTTCCCCGACCTCGGCGCTGGCACCATGGCCGAGCGACGCGAACTGCTGGCCCGCGAGCACGACCGCTACCGCCGCGCAACGCTGCTGGAGCCGCGGGGCAGCGAGGTCCTCGTCGGCGCCCTGCTCTGCCCGCCCCAGGACCCGGCTCACACGGCCGGCGTCATCTTCTTCAACAACGCCGGTTATCTGGGCATGTGCGGCCACGGCACCATCGGTCTGGTCGCGACGCTGGCCCATCTGGGCCGCATCGAAGCCGGCGAGCACACCATCGAGACGCCGGTGGGCCAGGTGCTGGCGACACTGCACGCCGACGGGCGCGTCAGCGTGCGCAATGTGCCGGCCTACCGCCTGGCGGCCGGTGTCAGCGTCAACCTGCCGACGGGCCAGACCGTGACCGGCGACATCGCCTGGGGCGGCAACTGGTTCTTCCTGTGCGCCGACCATGGCCAGGCCATCGCGCCCGCGCACGTCGCGGCACTGACCGACTACGCCGCCATGCTGGGCCAGGCCCTGCTGGACCAGGGCCACCGCGGCGCGGACGGCGCCGTCATCGACCACATCGAACTCTTCGCCGATGTCGACCCGGCCCTCGCCGACTCGCGCAGCTTCGTGCTGTGCCCCGGCCGCCAGTACGACCGCTCGCCTTGTGGCACCGGCACCAGCGCCAAGCTGGCCTGCCTCGCGGCCGCGGGCAAGCTGAGCGCCGGCGAGGTGTGGCGCCAGGCCAGCGTCATCGGCAGCGTCTTCGACGGCTGGTTCGAGAAGGACGAAGCAAGCATCATTCCCACCATCCGCGGCCAGGCCTTCATCAGTGCCGAGGCCACGCTGCTGATCGCGCCAGATGACCCGTTCGGCTGGGGCCTGCCGTAGCGCCGGCAGAGGCCCTGGCGATATCCCCGCGCGCCGTGAGTCATTGAAACTTGGGGCTGCACCGCGGCGCAAGCGACGGCAAACTGAGGGCGTCGTTGAAAGGAGTCGTTGCGCATGCCAGCGGAGCAAGCCACGCTATCCCGCCCCGAGGGCCCCAAGCCGCATTCGGCACCGCAGCCGCCCACCGTGCTGCGCGAGCTGCTTGCACGCGCCGATGTGCAGATCAACGGCGCGCGCCCCTGGGACATGCGCGTCAACGATGCCCGCTCCTACCGCCGCATCCTGACGCAATGGTCACTGGGCGCCGGCGAGGCCTATGTCGACGGCGACTGGGACTGCGAGCGCCTGGACATGATGTTCGACCGCCTGCTGCGCGCCCAGCTCGATCGCACTGCGCCGGCCTCGGCGCGCTGGAAGCTGCTGCTGGAGAGCCTGCGCCATCGCCTGTTCAATCTGCAGAGCGAGGAACGCGCCCACCAGGTGGGCGAGCACCATTACGACGCCGGCAACGATGTCTTCGAAGCCATGCTGGACTCGCGCATGATCTATTCCTGCGCCTACTGGGCGCATGCTGAAGGCCTGGAGCAGGCTCAGGCGCACAAGCTGGAGATGATCTGCCGCAAGCTCGAACTGCAGCCTGGCGAAACGCTGCTGGACATCGGCTGCGGCTGGGGCGGCCTGGCGCGCTATGCGGCCGAGCGCTTCGGCGTGCGCGTTACCGGCATCACCGTCAGCAAGGAACAACTGGCCCTGGCCGAGAAGCGTTGCGAAGGCTTGCCTGTCACGCTGCTGCTGCAGGACTACCGCTCGCCCCCATGCGCCGATGACCGCCGATTCGACAAGATCGTCTCGGTCGGCATGTTCGAGCACGTGGGGCTGAAGAACTACGGCGTCTACTTCGACACCGCCCGCCGGCTGCTTGCGCCCGATGGCCTCTTCCTGCTGCACAGCATCGGCGTGGACCAGCGCGCGCCGCATACCGACCCGTGGATCGAGCGCTACATCTTCCCCAATGGCAAGCTGCCTTCGCCCGTCGAGCTGGCCGGCGCGCTGGAGGGCCGCTTCATCATCGAGGACTGGCACAACTTCGGCCCCGACTACGACCGCACGCTGATGAGTTGGGCCGAGCGTTTCGAAGCGGCCTGGCCGCAACTTGCCGCCCGCTACGACGAAGGCTTCCGGCGCATGTTCCGCTACTACCTGTTGAGCTGCGCCGGCTTCTTCCGCTCCCGCCAGGGCCAGCTGTGGCAGCTGGTGCTGAGTCGGCCGGAGCGGCGCGGCGTGTATCGCTCCTTCAGGCCCGCGTCACCGCGCAGCTGACCGCGGGGCAGCAGCAAAACGTTGCCTGCCCGCCGGCTCAGCCAGCCTCGCGTTGGTGTTGCAGCGCGGCTGCGACATTGGCAAACGCCGGCAGCAGTTCGTCCCAGGCCTGGCGAGCAAGCGGCCGCGGTTTGCGCATCGCGCCGGCCTGCGATGGCGCCCGCAGCGCGCGCCGGCCGGCGAAGGCCACGGTGTTGCTGCATTCCTTGTCGCCCACCAGAAGGACCTCGCCGTCGAAGGCGCGCTCCAGGCGGGCCACATGGCGCTGGAACTCGGGGTGCGCGGTGTGCAGGTTGACCACCAGCAGGCCGTCTTCGCGCAGCGCCGTGCGGCAGTCGTCGTAGAAGGCCTGCGAGCACAGAGCCGGCGGCTGGCCTTCATGGTCGAAGCCGTCCACCAGCAGCACGTCCAGCCGGTCCTGGGTGTTGCGCACGAAGTCGGCCCCGTCGCCGCGCCGCACGCGCAAGCGCGCACCGTCCGGTGGCACCTGGAACTGCTCGCGCAACGCGATGACGTGGGGGTTGATCTCGACAACCTCGATGCGCGTGTCCGGCAGCTCGCGGTGGCAGAACTTGGCCATGGAGCCCCCGCCCAGCCCGATCATGGCCAGCGTCTCGGGCCGCGGCACGAACAGCAGGAAGGCCATCATCGTGCGCGTGTAGGCCAGATCCAGCGCATGCGGGTGCTGCACCTTCATGCGGCTCTGGATTTCGCAGATCGTGAAATGCATGGCCCGGGTATCCAGCGTCTCATAGACGAAGGGCTTGACGAACTGGTGTGAGTCTGCGGTGTCGGGCATGGCGTGCGGGAAAGGCAGCGGCGCTCAGGCGCGCTGCAGGTCGTTGATCAGCGGCGGCGAGGCCATCAGCACCAGCAGCAACGCGATGGGCAGGGTGGCCGAGAAACCGAAGTGCTTGAAGGCCAGCGCGCCGACAAGGCCGCCGACGAAGAACAGGCCCAGCACCAGGCTGTGGATGAAGAGCTTGTCGCGGTTGGCGCGAATGAAGTGCACCGAGTCGGGCGACGTGGCGCGGTTCCAGTACAGCAGCCGGCCCAGCTCGATGCCCAGGTCGGTCACCACGCCCGTCATGTGGGTGGTGCGGATCTCGGCCTGGGAGATCTTGGTCACGATGGCGTTCTGCAGGCCCATGATGAAGCACAGCAGCAGCACGGCAGTCGGCACCAGCAGGTAGGCCAGCGTGTCGAGGTGGGCTCCCAGCAGGCCGAAAGCCAGCAGCAGCGCGGCCTCCAGCAGCAGGGCCAGCGCGTAACGGCTGTGCATCTGGCGCTGCCCCGCCCAGTTGATCAACAGGGCCGAGCAAGCCGCCCCCGCGATGAAGGCCAGCAGCGAGGCCAGCCCGGTCAACGCCAGCGCTACGCCGCCGGTGGCGAGATCGTCGGCCACGCCGGAAATCACGCCCGTCATGTGCGAGGTGTAGCGCTGCACGGCCAGGAAGCCGCCCGCGTTGACCGCCCCGGCCACGAAGGCCAGCACCGCGCCGAGCTGCCGGTTGGCCGACCGCGTGCGGTGCCTGCCGGTGAGGCGGTGCAGGAAGCTGATGGTCACAGCGCTAATTTAGTTTGAATTCAATACAATTGCAATTATCATTTGATGAACATGAGGAGCCGGCATGGAACAAAAGACCGCCCGCCTGACGGTGCTGATTGATCCGGACAAGAAGAAGGCCTTCGAGACCCTGTGCGCGCAGCAGGACCAGACACCCTCGCAGGTGGTGAGGCGCCTGATTCGCGACTACCTTGCCGCCCATGGCGTGGACTACAAGCCGGACGCAGCGGCGTCTCGCTGAGCCGAGCCGGTGCGTCGGGGCCGTGCGTGCGGCTCAGAGGGTGAGAGTTTTTCAGACGCGCCCGAAAGGCGCGTCAAAACGCCCTCGAACTAGGCGCAAAGCACAGCCATAGCGGGCTATGGCGAGCATTTGCAACGACGGGCGAGGGTGTTTTGGCGTGCAAGGCGGGCGTGGATGAAAAGCTCTCGCCCTCTCAGTCGTCGCCGCGGCCGATGTAGGCGCGGATGGCCGCGATGCGGTTCGAGGGCTCGAACTCGAACACGTCGACGACGTGAATCGTGTCGCGGCCATTGATGGCGATCTTCAGCTCGGCCGCGGCGCCATTTGGTCGCTCGTAAGCCGCCAGCACATCGATCGACAGGCTCGCGACGGACTCGAAGTTCTTGCGCGTCTCGGCCAGTGCCGCAGCCTTGCCAACGACGCGGATCTTCCAGTCGCGCAGCGTGATGGCGTCGGCGAACATGGGCTCAATCGCAGCGAGGTCGCGCGCTGCATAGGCGGCCAGGTAGGCGCGCACGAGGTCGAGTCGGTCCGTCATCGCCAGCTGTCCATGAAACGGTGGTTGTCCAGGGCTGGATGATCGCCGAGGCACGGGATGACACCCACACGAAACCTCGCTTCGCGCCAGGACAATCCGCGCCCCATGAGCCGACTCCAACAGTTCCAGGCACGCATTCCCGAAGGGTCTGCCGTGCTCTTCTTGATCCAGGTCTTCGCGACGCTGGGCTTCGCAGTCCTGCAGTTCACGCTGACGCTGTACACCACGCGCCACCACGGGTTCACCAGCGAGCAGGCCGCATTGATCACCGGCGTGTTCGGCGCCTTCAACTATGGGTTGCACCTGTTCGGTGGCTATCTCGGCGGCCGTTTCCTGAGCAACCGCAACCTGTTCGTGGGCGGCATGCTGCTGCAGGTGCTGGGCTGCGGCACCGTCGCCGGCGGCAGCCTCGAAGGCCTGTACTGGGGCATGGCCCTGTTCCTGACCGGCAGCGGCCTGAACGTGACCTGCGTGAACATGATGCTGACGCAGCGCTTCACCCCCGAGGACAACCGCCGTGAGGCCGCCTTCCTGTGGAACTACGCCGGCATGAACGTCGGCTTCTTCATCGGCTTCACGGTGTCGGGCGTGTTCCAGCTCAGTGAGGACTACGCCTCGCTGTTCTGGTTCGCGACCCTGGGCAATGCCGCGGCCATCGTGGTGGCGCTGATCTTCTGGCGCACCCTGGCCGACCGCAACACGTCGCTCGCCCAGCGCCGTGGTGTGGCCTTCTGGGGGCGCTTCGCCATTGGCAGCGCCATCCTGGTGGGCCTGGTGCCGCTGCTGGTCTGGCTGCTGAAGCAGCCGGGCGACACCGCCATCGGCATGAAGGCCTTCTGTGCTCTGGTTGCCATCGCCCTTGTCGTCATCACGGTTCGTCATCCGGTGCAGGCTGAGAAGCAGCGCATGAAGGCCTATCTGGTGCTGACCCTGGGCTCGCTGGTGTTCTGGTCGCTCTACCAGATGGCCCCGAACGGCCTGCAGCTCTATGCGGTGGGCAATGTGCTGATGAACGTCTGGGGCGTGGCCGTGGCGCCGCAGTGGGTGCAGAACATCAACACCGTCACCATCGTCATCGGCGGGCCGCTGCTGGCCGCCCTCTTCACCCGCTGGCGCGCCCGCGGCTGGCCGGTGGACATCCCGATGCAGTTCGCGGCCGCCATCGTGCTGATGGGCCTGGGCTTTCTCGTGCTGCCTGTGGGCATCCACTTTGCCGATGCCTCGGGCCGCTCGGATTTCTCCTGGCTCTTCCTCAGCTATGTGCTGCAGTCGGTGGGCGAGCTGCTGATCTCGCCCATCGGCTACGCCATGATCGGCCGACTGGCGCCGCGGCAATACCAGGGCGTCATGATGGGCAGCTGGATGCTGGTAACGGGCCTGGCGTCACTTTTTGCCGGCGACTTCTCGGGCGTGGTGTCCCAGCCGGTGGATGGCTCACCGCTGACGACGAACGCGGCCTACGCGACGCTGTTCACGCAGCTCGCCGTCGGCAGCCTGGTCACGGGCGCCGCGCTGTTCGCGCTGCGGCCGTGGCTGCGGCGCCTGATTGGCGCCTGAGCCGCGGCGGCGCACCAGCTTGCAGCGGCCTGTCCAGGGCCTGCCTGCCGTTGCCAAACAGTTGACGCTGCGCATTGCATCAGCGCGGCAACGGCATGACGTCCAGTCGTCGCGCCGCTAGGCCGCCACTCAAGGGCGAAGGTCGTGTAGACATGAGCGGCCGCCCAGGCCTGCCGGACGCGCTTCGGGTGCGGCAACCTGCCTTGATGGCATGATTTTCCGCCCGGGCCTGACCCGCTGGTTCAGCCGCCCCGACGCTGACAAGATGGGCGCATGAGATTCCTCGCTGCCCTGCTCCTGTCCGCTGCGCTCGCGCTGAGCGTCACTGCCCATGCCGGCACCGCCATCGTCATCGGTGGCGCCTTGAAGAACGACAACGAGGCTGTCTGGCAGCGTATCGTCGATGAGTCCGGCGGCGCCGGTGCGCGCATCGCCGTGTTCGCCACGGCGGCGGCCAACCCGGAGCGCAGCGCCGGCCTCATCGTCGCGGCGCTGAACCGCCACGGCGCCAATGCCGAGGCCATTCCCGTTGCGCCGCGCCAGAAGGACATCGACCTGCAGGCCAACCTCAACGACCCGGTACTGATCGCCAAGGTCGCAGCCTCGAAAGCCGTGTTCTTCTCCGGCGGCGCGCAGGAGCACATCGTCGACACACTGCAGCCCGGCGGGGAGCCGACGGCCATGCTGCTGGCCATCCGCCAGGTCTTCGACGGCGGCGGTGTCGTGGCCGGCACGAGCGCCGGCGCGGCCATCATGAGCCGCATGATGTTCCGCGACGCACCGGACAACATGCAGGTCCTCAAGGGCCAGTGGCGCGACAGGCGGGAGTTCGACCGCGGCCTGGGCTTCATCGGACCGGACCTGTTCGTCGACCAGCACTTCCTCAAGCGCGGCCGCATCGGCCGCATGCTACCGGCCATGCGAGCGCTCGGCTATACGCTGGGCCTGGGCGTGGAGGAAAACACGGCGGCCGTCGTCAAGGGCAGCGAGGTCGAGATCGTCGGCGCGCGCGGTGCACTGCTGGTGGACCTGTCCGAGGCCAGCGCCGACACCAGGTTGCCGGCCTTCAACCTGCGTGGCGCGCTGATCAGCTACCTGGACCGCGGCGACCGCCACGACCTCAAGACCGGCGTCACGACACCCGCCGCGCACAAGCTGCGTGAGCCCAAGATCGACCCGGCGGCGAGCGATTACAAGCCCTATCTGCAGAACGACAACTACTTCCTCGACATCCTGGCCGACAACACCATCGTCACGGCGATGGCCCAGTTGCTGGACGGCCGCGCGCCCGAGGTGCGCGGCCTCGCCTACCGCGCGAAACCCCGCCCCGGCGACCTCTCCCCCGAGCTCGGCTTCGAGTTCCGCCTCTACAAGGGGCCTGGGCTCGTCGGCTGGTTCAGCGGCGCCCTCGGCGGCGAGGACTACACGGTGCTGAAGGCCCGCCTGGACGTCATCCCGGTGCGCATGGCCTCGCCGCTGTTCACGCCGCTGGTCGCGAATTGACGGTCGGGCAAGCCAGGGCTCGCCGCCGAGTGACGTGATTTACCCGAGGTCCGATGCTCAAGCGCGCATATCGGGCCATGGCAAGTTAGGCTCGCGCCCATGGCCGCCCCTTCTCCCGAACCGCGTTCGGCGCCCCGCCTGCCGCTGCAGTGGCTGCGCCGCCCGGTGCTGATCCTGCTCGCTGCCTGGGCTGCCATGGCATCGGCAGCGCAGGCCGAACCGCCGCCATCCGAGGCCCCGAGGCGGGTCGTCTTCCTGGCCCAGGACTTCCGCAACGGCGGCATCACCGCCGTCTACCGTGGCTTCGAGCAGGCCTGCCAGGAACTCGGCTGGACCTTGAGCATCGTCAACGGCAAGGGCGACAAGGCGACGATCAGGCGTCAGTTCGACGAAGCCTTGCGTGCCGGCCCTGACGGCATCGTGCTTGGCGGCTTTGACGAAGCCGATATCGCCGACCGTCTGGCCCCGACTTCGCGGCCTCTTCCCGTGCTGGTGGGCTGGCACGCGGCCCCGCGCCATGGGTCGACGCCTCATCTGTTCGCCAACGTCAGCACCGACCCCGCGGTCGTGGCCGACATGGCCGCGGCCTTGGTCGCCCAGCCCGGCGGTGCCCGGGCGGGCGTCGTCATCTTCAACGACAGCCGCTTCGACATCGCCAACGTCAAGACCCTGCGCATGCGCGAGGCCTTGTCGCGTTGCGCCTCATGCGAACTGCTCGCCGTGGAAGACCTGCCGATTTCGAACGCCTCCAAGGACATGCCGGCCGCGCTGGAACGGCTGCATCGGCAGTTCGGCACGCGCTGGACCCATGTGCTGGCGATCAACGACGTCTACATGGACTCCATGCACTTTCCGCTGCTGGCCCTGGGCCGCCGCGACGTCGTTGGCATCGCGGCCGGCGACGGCTCACGCACGGCACTGAGCCGCATCCGCTCGGGCCGCTCACAGCAGCTCGCGACCATCGCCGAGCCCACTGGCCAGCAGGGCTGGCAACTGGCCGATGAGCTCAAGCGCGCCTTCGCCAGGCAGCCCCCCAGCGGCCGTGTCGCCCGCCCGATCGCCATCACGACGGAGTTGCTGCGGCAACTCGGGCAGTTGGAGGTCGATGACCTGCTGCCTTACCGGGCCGAGTACCGCCAGCAATGGTCGATCAGCCCACCGAGTGCGGCGAAAGCGCCGTAAGCGCCCTGGGATTCGGCCGCCAGCGGCCCGGCCAGGCGCCGTCTTGTGTGCGCCAGCAGACGGTGCGCCGGCCAGGCCGCGGCCAGACTCGCCGTCACCCCCGCTTCCTCGTCCCCCATGTCGCTCCCGCCAGACGATGCCCACGACGCGCAGGCCACCGCCCTGCTGGGCCGGCCGTTTGCGGAACTCGACGTGCGCGCGCAGCGCGTGGCTCGGCATATCGGCCTGCGCCAACCCATCACGCAGCACCCGGAAGCCGCGGCAACCACGCCGCCGACCCGGGGCCAGCGCGCCGCCGATGCGGTCACCGCGTTTGGCGGCTCCTGGCTGTTCGTCGGCCTGTTCGCGGCCGTGATGCTGGTGTGGGTGGGCATGAACGTCGTGTTGCTGGCCGCACGAGGCCAGACCTTCGATCCCTATCCCTTCATCCTGCTCAACCTTTTCCTGTCCATGCTGGCGGCGGTGCAGGCGCCCATCATCCTGATGTCGCAGAACCGCCAGTCCGAGAAGGACCGCGTCACGGCGGGGCATGACTACGAGGTCAACCTCAAGGCCGAACTCGAAATCATGCTGCTGCACGACAAGCTGGATCAGTTGCGCCAGCAGCAATGGAGCGAACTGCTGGCGCTGCAGGCCGAACAGATGCGCCTGCTGGCCGCGCTGGCGGCCGGCCTGCCGGCCATGTGCGACACCGCACAGACGCCGGCGGCCATGCCCCCCTTGCAGCATGGCGGCGCCGTCGGCCCCGCGAACGAGCCTGGGAACCGTGCCTGGTTTGCCCAGCCGTAGCACGGCGGCCGGCGGCGCCTCTGTGCGCTGGCGCACGGTCCTGCCCAACAGGCACCGTCAGGATCGACGTCTTAGCGGGAGTCAACCCATGTACGTCGTCCAGCCACGCCCAACGGCGTGGAACCTCCGTTGCTTGCCTGCACCCAGGTGAGCACCTTCATCGGCCCTCGGCTACCGCTGGCGCTGACGCAATAAGGGCGACGCCCCCGCATGCCAAAAATGTTTATGTGCGATGCCGTACACACGGCAGGCCAGGCGCTGGATAGAGTTGTTGCTTCTAAGTCGCGCCAGCGCGGGAGGATTGATGTCTGCACCGCTTGACGCCCTGGCCCCTCGCAGCAACCGCCTGCTGGCCGCCCTGCCGGGCGAGGAATGGGACCGCTGGGCCGACCAGCTGGAGTTCGTGCCACTGAAACTGGGCCAGGTCATCTACGAGTCCGGCCGGCCGCAGAGCCACGTGTATTTCCCCACCACGGCCATCGTGTCGCTGCTCTATGTGCTGGAGGACGGCGCCTCGGCCGAAATCGCCGTGGTGGGCTACGAAGGCGTGGTCGGCGTATCGCTCTTCATGGGCGGCGAGACCACCCCGAGCCGTGCAGTGGTGCAAAGCGCCGGCGGCGCCTTCCGGCTGCGCGCGGCGGCCATCAAGGTGGAGTTCAACCGCTACGGCGTGGGCATGCACCTGCTGCTGCGCTACACGCAGGCGCTGCTGACGCAGATGGCGCAGACGGCGGTCTGCAACCGCCATCATCTGCTGGAGCAGCAGCTGTGCCGCTGGCTGCTGCTCAGCCTGGACCGCATCGCCGGCGAGCAGCTGGTGATGACGCAGGAGCTGATCGCCAATATGCTGGGCGTGCGCCGTGAAGGCGTCACCGAGGCGGCGCTGAACCTGCAAAAGCTCGGCCTGATCGACTACGCGCGGGGCCACATCACCGTGCTGGACCGCGCGGGGCTGGAACAGCGCAGCTGCGAATGCTATGGCGTCGTCAAGCAGGAGTACGACCGGCTGCTGAACTGGCCGGCAATTCCCTTGCCCTGACCCGCAGCGTGTGCTGGCGCACAGCGGCAATCAACAAGTGATGTGCAGACTGGTGCATGACTGCCAACCAGTTGCTCGATCACCTGCCCGCCGCCGAGTTGCGGCGCCTGCTGGCGCAGAGCATTCAGGTGCCCTTGCGCAGCGGGCAGAAGCTCGGCACCCAGGACCAGCCTGCCCGCGTGCTGCTGTTCCCGCTGCAGGGTTTCCTTTCGCTGGTCACGCTCATGGACGCTCACCCGCCGCTGCAGGTGGGCATGGTGGGCTGCGAGGGCGTGGTGGGCGTGCAGTTGCTGCTGGGCGTGGCCACCAGCCCGGTGAGCGTGATGGTGCAGGAGGACGGCCAGGCCTGGAGCCTGACCGCCGCGGCGCTGCGCAGCCAGTTGCCCGACAGCCCGGGGCTGCGCCGGCTGCTGATGCGCTATCTGCTGGTGCAGCTGAGGCTTTCAGCGACGGCCGCGGCCTGCCTGCACTTCCATGCCCTGCAGGCGCGGCTGGCACGCTGGCTGCTGATGGGGCAGGACCGGGCGCAGGGCGACGGCTTCGCGGTCACGCAGGAAGGCATGGCCCACCTGCTGGGCGTGCGGCGCGTCGGCGTCACGGTGGCGGCGGGCGCGCTGCAGGAGGCTGGCCTGATCCGCTACCACCGGGGCTGGGTCACGGTCAGCGACCGCGCCGGCCTGGAGGCGGCGGCCTGCGGCTGCTATGCGCAGGACCGGGCGAGCTACCGCGCCGGCATGAAATTTCCCCCTGGAAACGGCGCTCCGCACGCTGACGAACATGCGCCGGTGGCCGCGTTTTCTGCAAGCCACGTCATCCCATGACGCCGCGGAGTTCCCTCATGAGGCCACGCATCCCGCAACTGCACCGGCGGCACTGCGGCAAAGCCGGGACGGGTCAGCTTGCGGCCGGCATCAGCACGGTGTCGATCACATGGATGACGCCATTGGTGGCTTCGATGTCGCGCTCGACGACACGGGCCTTGTTCACGCGCAGGCCGGCCGGGGTCATGTCGATGGCCAGGTCTTCGCCTTGCAGCGATTTCAGCGTGGCGGGCTGGCCGCCCGCCGCAGCGGCCTTCACATGGCCCGCCACCACGTGCAGCAGCAGGATGGCCGTCAGCCTGGCCTTGCTCTCGGGCTTGAGCAGGTCGACCAGCTCGTTCCTGGCGAGCTTGTCGAAGGCCTTGTCGTTGGGTGCGAAGAAGGTGTAGGGGCCCGAGCCGTCAAGCATGTCGGCCAGGCCGGCGGCCTTGACGGCCGCCATCAGGTGCTTGAAGTGGCCGGTCCTGTGGACCGTGGCCAGCAGGTTGTCCTGCAGGGCGGCCTTGCTCGGGTTGTTGGTGACGACGGCGGCAATCATGAGAGCTTTCTGGTGGAGGGATGCATGCAAATGCTGCCCCTCAGGATTGCCGGGGTCTGTGCGCTGGAGCACCCGCCCGTGGTTCAGGCGCGCGGTTCGCCGTTGGCATTGACCGTCACGGTGGCGCCGGGCGGCGTGGCAACCTGCATGTGGTGCTGCTGGCCGCGGAAGTTGTAGGTCACGTCCCAGTAGGCAGGGTTCTGCGCAACCGGCCGGTCATCGCAGCGCTGCACGTCGCGGGTCACCACCGATTCGCCACTGTTGTTGCGGCCGATGTTGTTGCCCACCACGCCACCGGCCACTGCACCGCCGGCCGTGGCCAGCACTCGCCCCGTGCCGCCGCCGACCTGATGGCCGAGGATGCCGCCAATGACCGCGCCGATGACGGTGCCGGGCACGCTGTTGTCGCTGCGGCGGCCGTCGCCGACCTGCTCACGCTCCGTCCAGCAGCGCCGCTGGCCGGACTCGCCGTAGATCGCCCGCACATCGCTCACGGTCGCCTGGTACAGGCGCTCGCGGTCGCGGCGGCGGTAGTCGGCCGGCACGCTCGGGTAGGGCGCATAGCTCAACTCGTCATCGCGGGCATTGCGCTGCACGGCGCGCACCGACGAGATCTGCTCGTCCAGCCCCATGGCTTCGAGCGACGGGTACTGGCCGGGTCGCAGCACGCGGCAACGGCCCGAATAGCGCTGGTCCACGCAGACCTCCCAGCGCTGGCTGCGCACCACCACCGACGAGGCCCTGTCGTTGAAGTTGTTGCTCCTGAAATTGCTGACGCTGCCGTTGCTGGTCATGGAGCGGCCCTGGAAGTTGGCCTGCTCATAAAAGGTGATCTGCGCCAGCGCGGGCGTGCTGGCCGAAAGGGCCAGCAGCAGGCCAAGGGCGTTGCGGCGCAGGGAGTGTGTTTGGGGGGTATGCATGGCGTTCTCCGGTGTCGGGGCGAGGCCCGTGAGGAAAGTCTGTGCCGTGTCGGGCAACCCGTCTGTACGGTGGCGGACCCAGCCGGCGCCGAAGCACTGACGCGCGAGCGCTCCAGTGTTCGGCAGCGCACAGACCGTTGGCCCAGGCTCGGCGAGCCTTGCGGCCCGTCACCCGACAAACCGGCAAACACCGCATGGACTGGCTGCTCGCCGCTTTTGTCCTTCTCGCCGCCCTGGCCCTCGCGATCACGCTGCTGCTGGGAGCGCGTCGCCAGCGCCGCTGGCGCTCACAGTCCAGGGCGCTGATCGCCAAGCTCAATGCCGAGCCGGGCCCGGCGGGCGTCACCCATTTCGACCCCGCGGAACTCATCCATTTGCCGGCACCGGTGCAGCGCTATCTGCGCATCGCGCTGACCGCCGGCCAGCCACTGGTGCGCGGCGTGAGGTTGACGCAGAGCGGCTTCCTCAACCTGTCGGCTGCCGGCGACCGTTGGCAGCCCTTCACGGCCGAGCAGCAGGTCGCCACGCGCGGGCCGGGCTTTCTTTGGAATGCCCGTGTCGGGCTGTTCTCCGGCCTGAGCGTGCGCGTGCAGGACAGCTATCTGGCCGGCGCGGGCCTGCTGCATGCAGCTCTGCTTGGCGTGCTCGACATGGCTCGCCAGCAGGGCGGGGGCGAGCTGGCGCGCGGGGAGCTGATGCGTTTCCTGGCCGAGGCGCCCTGGTACCCCACGGCCCTGCTGCCCAGCCAGGGCGTGAGCTGGGCGGCGGTGGACGCGCGCCAAGCCGATGCCACGTTGGCCGACGGCGCCGTCTCGGTGACGCTGCGCTTCAAGTTCGGCGATGCCGGCCTGGTGGACACGGTGCGCGCCGAGGCGCGCGGGCGCAAGGTGGGCCGGATGACTGAAATGGCCCCCTGGGAAGGGCGCTGGAAGGAGTGGACGACCCGCGACGGCATGCGCGTGCCTCTGGCCGGCGAGGTGGCCTGGCTGCTGCTCAGCGGGCGCCAGACCTATTGGCGCGGACGCCTGGGCAAGCTGCGCTACCGCTTCAGCGCTTGATGGGGGCGGGTCCTTGTGGCTTCCTTGTCGGAGCCCTAGGCCAAGGCGACGAATGCCTGGCCGAGCAGGCCACCCATCAGCACCGCGCCCAGGCCGACCAGGAACACCCAGGGCGAACGGCGTCTGGCCATGCTCAGGAAGCTTTCCTCGCGGCAAGCTGGTGGGTCTTCGTTGCGGTAGATGGGGACGGGCGGGCCGTCGGTGCGCATGCGAACGCGAGCCGAAGGATCGGCTTGGAGGGTGGCGTTCATCGCGACCCCTTCTGGCCCTTGCGGCCGGCGTGCTTGTGGCGCTCGGGCATGTGGGCCGACGGCTTGGGCAGCTCGGGCTTGATATCCAGCACGGGCGGGTGGCCGGCGGGTTCCGCGGGCTTGTTCCTGGCCTTCATCGACTGCTTCATGGGGTGCTCCGGCATTGAGATCCAGGCGACGAAGGATTTCTGGCCAGGACTGCCCAGACCTTAGGGCGGCCGCGCGCGCTTGACTGTGCGGCAACGCACACGCCGCGTACCGGGCCGCGTGCGCTGCCGCACAGACCCGCCGCGGCGTGCACGCCCAAGCTCCCAGTGCCCTTGCAGCAAAGGCCACCATGAAAGCAGAGCCACAGCGCCGTCCGCCCGCGATGCCCGCACCCAGCGATGCCGATCTCGCTTACATGGCGCAGGCGGCATTGACGTGGAACCCGTCTCTGCCCCCGGGGACGGTCCGGGCCAGCGTTGAAGCCGGCTGGCTGACCTTATCGGGTGAAGTGCGCTGGCACTGCCAGCGCCAGGACGCGGTCAACTGCGTGCGCCATCTGCCCGGTCTTGCCGGCGTCAACAACTGCATCACGCTGCAACCGTCAGTGCCGCAAACGCCCTTCAGGGACACGACCTGAAGCGTGGAAGGCATGAGGCGCGCCTACAGCCGGCCCATCAGCCAGAGCACGATGAGGATCAACAGCAGCAAGCCGATGCCGCCCGAGGGCATATAGCCCCAACTGCGGCTGTGCGGCCAGGTCGGAAAGGCGCCGACCAGCAGCAGGATCAGCACGATCAAAAGAATGGTTGAGATGCTCATGACGTTCTCCTTGAGCGAAGGCGCTCGGCCTGATTCATGCCGACGCCGCCGAAGCGGCGGGTGTCACGACGACAACGGCGGCGGCGCCTGCTTTGCCGGCCTCGCCCGTGGCGCCGGTGGCCCCGGGCGGCCCCGGTTCGCCCGCAGGGCCGGGGGCGACGATGACCGTGGGCGGTGGTTCATTGCGCTGGCAACCGCCCAGCAGCAACGCCAGCATGGGCAAGCACAGGGCCAGCGCTGTTGAGCGTGAAGACATGAAGATTCCTTTGCGACAGACCACACCGGGAGGTGCTCCAGCACAAGGTAGCCACGCGATGCGGTCGTGTCGGTGCGGTAGCGCACCAGGGGTGCACCGGCAGTTCGGACTACCCCGTTGCCGGCCCGCCGGTATGTAAGCGGCTCAACGTCCTACAGCCACGCGCTGGCGCTGAGGACATTGTTGAGGGGCGCTCAAGGTTGAGCAGTGCAGGTCTCAGGCATGAGAACCCCCTTCCGACTGAACGTGCCGAATTGGTTCGACAACCTCGGCTCCGAGTTGCTCCGGTCGCACGCGGCGCCGAGGCCGCTGTGGCGTCGCGCCATTGAACAGCGCCGTAGAACGCGCCGACTGGCGCCGGCGGCCACCACTCGCACGCAACCACCACTGCCGGCACGCCCATGAGCGGCTTCTGGATCTCCACGCCCTTCTCCCAGGAGCCGCGCATCGTGCTGGTCCGCTGGCGGGCCTGGGAGGTGCAGGTGCCCAGCTACGACGCCCCCACCTGGCATCTCGTCGGCTACATCGAGGACGAGCACTGCGCCAAGGTCTCGTCGGCCGTGGCCTTTGTGCACATCGACACCGATGAAGTGACCACCAAGACGGGCCGCACCTATGCGCTCAACGGGCCGCCCAGCATCGATGCCGACGCGGCCCATCTCTGGGACAGCTGGCGCAAACAGCATGGCGCCGTGGTGCTGCGGGAGGTCACGACGGATGTGCTGGATGGGCGGCAGCCGGTGGCGGTGAACTTGATCCAGCCGCCGGGATAGTCTCCTTCCGTTTACCGGCGTGCCTTGAGGCCTGCCCAGGCCCCATAAATGGCCGCGGGGATGGTGACGAGGGTCGCCAGCGCCGTGAACCAAGCCGACTGCGCCGCGTCGGAGAGCAGCAAGCCGGTGGCAATGCTCAGTACGCCGAACGCAGCTGCGTGCCAGTACGGCACGGTTGGAGCCAGGCGGGCGCAGATTGCGCCACCCATGGCAGTCGTCAACGTCCCGAGCACAAAGACAACTGCCAAGTACTCGGGTTGGGCGGCAAGCGCCGCGACGTCAGCCGACGTCGAAACACTGCCTGGCCAAAGAGCAAGGACGGCAAAGCCCGAGACGACGTCCAAGGCGAGCATGCTGATGAGCCCGACTGCAAGGGCTCGTAAATTGAGGCGAGGTAACTCCATTGATTCCCTGTTGGCAAACCGAAGCGCCCGGCACGGGCGCCTGAAGCCGCTATTCCTTGACGATTCGGCGGGCTGGCCGGGTCGGCGAGACCATCTCCGCGGCCACGAGCTTTGCGGCCGCCCGCCCATATTCCTCGAGGCGCTCTCGAGAATGCGAGACCTCCCGGCGCCTCGAGCCAGCGACTGCCTTCGCCGGCAACCTCATGGCCCGCGGGTACTTTCACAAATTGGTGCAGCGCGCACTCTCACCCGCACTGCCCCACATACCCACAAGCCGTGCAGAAATCGCAACCATCCTTGTGGATCATGGTCGCGTTGCCGCACTCTGGGCAGGGCTTGCCGGCCTGGACCTGCAGCGTGCCGGCGGCCGCCGCGAGCTTGGGTGCGGGCGTCTGCAGCAGGCCCATGTCGCTCAGTGGCTGGCCGGCTTCGTCGAGGATGCCGAGCATGGCGTAGCGATGGATGACGAGGCGGGCCACATAGGCCACCGTCGACGGCCAGACCTGCTGGCGGCGTTCGCCATTGAGTGACGGCACCGGGGCCATGAAGTGGCCGAGCGGCTCGCCGACGTTGAGCAGCTTGCGCAGCTTCATCGCGATCCAGCCAGGGTCCATGACACGCATGTCCAGCGACAGCAGTCGGGCCAGGCCATCCAGCGCCTTGGGGTAGTTGCCCGAGAAACCCATCGCGCAGGGGCGCATGACCGAGCCGCCTTCGGGCGTGGGCAGCACCACTTCCTTCAGCGTCAGCGTGAACTGCTCGTTGGTGGCCGGGTTGTCCACGTCGACTGCCCAGGCCAGCGTGCCAGACACGCCGGTGCGCGGCTCGTTGCGGCTGAACATGGCGTCCACCACGGGCGTGGCGCCGCCTTCGGCCAACGCGCCGAGCTGCTCGCAGCGCCAGCGGATGACGGCCGCCGTTGCGGCGACGACGCCGGGGAAGAGTCGCTTCTCGCCGCTGGGCGGCATGGGCATCTCGAAGGCGCGCTCCTCGGCGACTGTCGCGAGCGCATCGAGCTTGAGGCGCAGCCAGGCGGCGTCGTTGGTGCGCAGGTCCATGGACAGCGTCTTGGCCAGAGCCGACAGGCCACGCGGTTGCTCGGCGCCGTTGACCCAGACCTCAAAGGGCAGGTTGCGGCCGAACAGGCCGGCGTCAGGCCCCTCCAGCGGCAGCTCGCCGATGAAGAGGGCGAAGTCGCCGTGCGGGTGCTGGATCAGATAGCTCCAGGCCGGGTTGCCGCCAGGCATGTCGGGGCGGCTGGGCCAGCGCAGCGAGGCCACCACCGCATTGGGCAGTCGCTCCACGCGCAGGCGCTGGTTGGCGCCGCCGACGTCGGCTCGCAATGGCTCGGGCTGCTTAACCTCGGGCGTGACCGACAGCACCGAACCCAGCACGCTGTTGGGCCGATACGTGGCCAGGCCCTTGAGCTTGGTTTGCCAGGCCTGGATGTAGAGGTTCTGGAAGTCCTCGTACGGATAGTCTGCCGGCACATTGACCGTCTTGCTGATGGACGTGTCGATATAGGGCGCGACGGCCGCGACCATCGATGCGTGGTCGGCCGCGCTCAGCTCCAGCGCGGTGACGAAGGCGTCGCTCAGTGGCGCATCGGCACCGAACAGATGCCTATACAAGCGCCAGGCATGGTCCTCGACGGCGTATTCCTTGAAGCCGCCACCCTCCGTCTGCGGCAGGCGCTTCTTGCGCGTGTAGGTCCAGGAGAAGGCCGGCTCGATGCCGTTGCTGGCGTTGTCGGCAAAGGCCAGGCTGATGGTGCCGGTGGGCGCGATGGACAGCAGGTGGGAGTTGCGCAGCCCCTGCGAACGGATCTTGTCCTTCAGCCCCTGCGGCAGGCGCGACGCGAAGCTGCCGCCGGAGAGATACAAGTCGGCATTGAACAGCGGGAAGCTGCCTCGCTCGGCGGCGATGTCGCTGGAGGCCGAGTAGGCCGCGTCGCGCATGAGCTCGCTGACGTGGCTGGCCATGTCACGCGCTTCGGGCGTGTCGTAGCGCAGGTTCAGCATGACGAGGGCGTCGCCCAGGCCCGTGAACCCCAGGCCGACGCGGCGCTTGTTGGATGCCTCTGCGGCTTGCGCGGGCAGCGGCCACGGCGTCACGTCGAGCACGTTGTCGAGCATGCGCGTGGCCACGGCGACGACGTCGGCAAAACCGGCTTCATCAAACGCGGGCTTGGCGCTGAAGGGGTCGCGCACAAAGCGCGTCAGGTCGATGGAACCGAGGCAGCAGCAGCCGTAGGAAGGAAGTGGCTGCTCTCCGCATGGGTTGGTCGCCGCAATCGTCTCGCAGTAATGCAGGTTGTTGTCGGCATTGATGCGATCCAGGAAGAGCACACCGGGCTCGGCATGGTCGTAGGTGGAGCGCATGACCTGGTCCCACAGCTCGCGGGCGCGCACCTTGCGGTAGACCCACTGGCCGTCGCCGCGCTGGTAGGCGCCAGCCTCGATCTGTTCGGCGCTGGGCTGGGCCTTGTGCGCCAGCTCCACGGTGCCATCCGCCTGCACGGCCTCCATGAAGGCGTCGGTCACGCCGATGGAGATGTTGAAGTTGCGCAGGTCGCCCTGGTCCTTGGCGTGGATGAAGGCTTCGATGTCGGGGTGGTCGCAGCGCAGCACGCCCATCTGCGCGCCGCGGCGGCTGCCGGCGCTCTCCACCGTCTCGCAGCTGCGGTCGAAGACGCGCATGTAGCTGATGGGCCCGGAGGCATGGCTGCGCGTGGAACCCACCCAGGCGCCCATCGGCCGGATGCGGCTGAAGTCGTAGCCGACGCCACCGCCGCGGCGCATGGTCTCGGCGGCTTCGGTCAGCGCGGTGTAGATGCCGGGCACGCCGTCCTCGGGCGTGGCGATGGAGTCGCCCACCGGCTGCACGAAGCAATTGATGAGGGTGGCCGACAGCTCGGTGCCGGCGGCGGACATGATGCGGCCGGCGGGCACGAAGCCGCGCTTTTGCGCATCGAGGAAGGCGGCTGTCCAGCGCGCGCGGTCGGCGGGTTTCTCGGCCTCGGCCAGCGCGCGGGCGACACGTTCGCGCAGCTCGTCGGGCGTCTGCTCGCCGCCCTTGGCGTATTTCTCGATCAGGACTTCGCTGGAAATGTCCTGCACTGAAAGATGGGTGGTGGTGCTCACGTTGGCCCCGGACAATGCTGTACAAAAATACAGTCTACGCCTGTCGGCGCAGCCGCTTCAGAACGGGTTGATGCTCTTCTCGCGCCGGTAGTGGATGTAGCCGACGCTGGCCCCGGCGCGCAGGCCCACGCCCAGGCGGATGGGCGCCAGCGTGATGCCATTCAGGCGCTGGTAATTGATGCCGGCGCCGCCGATGTAGTAAAGGCTGCCGTCCACACCGGGAAAGCGCTGGTAGATCGCGCTGGCCTTGGGCAGCTTGTAGACCAGCGTGAAGACCTTGGACGCATTGGCGCCCAGGTCGAAGCCGATGGACGGGCCGGCCCAGTAGACCCTGGACGCGCCGCCGCCCTTCATCAGCAACTCGCCGTCGCCATAGCGCAGGCCCACGGTGATGGCGGCGGCAGCTTCCTCGCCCTTGATGTAGGCATTGGGCCGCCCCTGCTCCTTGAAGGCTTTCTCGATGACCTTGGCCAGGCCCTCCGTCGTCTGGCCGAAGAAATCGGTGGCAGCCTTGAGGACGGACTCCTCGTCATAGGTGCCGTCCTTGTCATCCGCGGCAAAAGCAGGCACAGCCGCAGCAGATGCCAGGGCGGCGAGGTGTTGCAGATGCTGGCGACGATCGATCACGGCAGCTCTCCTTGAGGCCCTCATTGGAGGGGCCAGCATAAACAAAACAGCGTGAAGTTTGGCCGCCCGTTGCCCCTTCACACAACCTAGACTCGACGATCATGTCGTCCAACCCCGACCTCCAGCGGCTGTCCGCCGCCCTCGAATACGCCGACCTTGCCGCCGGCCTCTATCTGGCGGGCGGGGCCGACCAGGCCGCCCGGCTGCTGGCCGCCGCGGCCGAGCAGCAGCTCGGTGATCTGGTCAGGCTCATTGATGCCCCCAGCGCAACGGTCGACACCCGCGAGCTGCTGGCCCGCATCGCGCGGGCGCACCGGCCCGCCGTGGTCGCGCCACGCCAGGCCCAGCAGGAGCGCGGCTGGGATGACTCCCCGGTCGAAATCGACGGCACCCGCGACGAAATCGTCGCCCTGCTGCGCGCCGCCTGGTTCATGCTGGAAGCCATGGGCCTGGCCTCGCTGGCGCCGGAGCGGCTGCAGCAGGCGGTGGAGCACAGCACCGTCTTCAGCAGCAGTGCTGCGCTGGAACCTTTCATCTAGGATCGGCCGAACCCATTCGCCCGGGCTCGCCCGATCAGGGAGACCATCATCAGCACCGAACGCCGCCAATTCACCCGCGTCGCCTTCGCCTCGGGCGCCGAGCTGATCACGACCCAGGAACACCTGCGCTGCCAGGTGCTGGATATTTCCCTCAAGGGCGTGCTGCTGCAACTGCCGGCCGGTCACCCGCCGCAGGTCGGCATGCCCTGCCTCGTCAAGCTCCCCCTCGGCGCCGGCGCCCCGGGAGACATCGTCATCTCGATGGCGGGCGAGCTGGCCCATGTCGAGGGCAGCCATGCCGGCGTGCTGTGCCGCAGCATCGACATCGAGTCCATCACCCATCTGCGCCGCCTCATCGAAGTGAACCTCGGCGATCCATCGGCATCGGAGCGGGAACTCAAGGCGCTGATTGCCGCGGCCGGCAGCCCCTGAGGGCAGTTCGTCGCATCCCACACCGGGCGGCGATGGCCCACCGAGAATCGCCCGAATGGAGGACCTCAGCCCGCTGCAAGCCTTTCGCCGCGTCTGCAATCTGCGCATGCTGGCGGGCGTCTACTACTTCTGCCTGTTCTACGCCATTTCGCGCGCGCTGACCTGGTTCGGCGAAGGAGACGGTGGCCTGGACGACGCCCTCTTCGACCTGATCCGTTTCAGCCGCCAATGCCTGCTGACCGGCATCTCCCTGCTGCTGATGGTGGCCCTGGCCGAAGCGCTGCTGGCCGGCCGGCACTGGAAGCTGCCTGCCGCGCTGACGGTGCAGGCCGGCGCCGTCGGTTTCGGCGCGGCCCTCGGCACCTGGCTGCGCTATGCAGTCTCGTCGATGGGCGATCCCGGCAACAAGGTCAAGCCCGCCTGGGTGATGTCCACCGTCTTGCTGTGGGCCCTGCTCGGCGGTATCGCCTATGCGCTGCTGCTCGTCAGCCGCGCCCAGCGCCAGGGCCGCGACGAGCTGACCCGGCTGTTCCGCGAGCGCGAGGCGCTCAAGACGCAGCAGACCGAGGCCCAGCTGTCGGCGCTGAATGCCCAGATCGAGCCCCACTTCCTGTTCAACACGTTGGCCAACGTCAAGCGCCTGTACGAGACCCAGCCCGAGCGTGGCCGCAACATGCTGGTGGCCCTGATCGCCTACCTGCGCGCTGCCCTGCCCGGCATGCGCCGGCATGAGTCCACGCTGGCCGAAGAGCTGGAGCTGGTGCGCCATTACCTCGCCATCCTGCAGATGCGCATGGGCGAGCGCCTGTCCTTCGACATCAGCGCGCCGCCCGAGCTGTTGACGGCCCGCCTGCCGACGCTGGTGCTGCCGACGCTGGTGGAGAACGCCATCAAGCACGGCCTGTCGCCGCTGCCCGAAGGCGGGCGCATCGAGATCCGCGCTGCACACGCGGCCGATGGCGGCCTGACCGTCGAGGTGGCCGACAACGGCCAGGGCTTCGGCACGGCCAGCGGCGGCGCCGGCGTCGGCCTGGCCAACACGCGCGCACGGCTTGCCGCGCGTTTTGGCGACATGGCCACGCTGGCTCTGGAAGCCGTCCAGCCGCGCGGCGTCGTGGCCCGCGTTCATCTGCCGGCAGAAGCTCTGGTATGAATGCATTGCGTCATGTGCTGCAGTCCTGGCGCTCCCTGAGCCTGAACGAGGCCCTGGTCTTCGTCAGCGCGGCCCTGCTGTTCGGCGCCATCGACCTGACCTCGCTGCTGGAACTGCGCGTCGGCGACCAACTGCCCCAGGTGCTGGCCCGCCAGCTCAGCCTGCCCCTGGTCAGCTGCGCCGTGCTGCTGCTGTGCTGGCTGCCGGCCGCGCGCAGCAGCCCCATCCACCCGGCGCGCCGCCAGCGCCTCGTGGCAGCCACCTTGCTGGGCTCCGTGCTGGCCATGGCCGTCATCTACCCGCTGGCAGCCGCCCTGCCCTGGCCGTCGCTGTGCGACATCTATGCCCAGACCCACGGCAAGATGAAGTGCACGATGTTCCGCGTCAACGCCGTCATCGGCGACACGCTGTGGGTCTTCATGCCGGCACTGATGATCGTCGGCGTGCTGGAGTTCCGCACGCTGCGCCGCCGCCAGGACCAGGCCGCCCAGGACCTGCTGCGCGAGCACAGCCAGTTGCGCCGCCACGCGCTGGCCTCGCGCCTGGCCGCCCTGCAGGCCCAGGTCGACCCGGCCCTGCTGTTCGACGCCCTCGTCTCCGTCGAGCAGGCCTACGGCCGCGAGGACCCGACCGCCAGCGCGCGGCTGGAGCGGTTGATCCGCCATCTTCGCGTGGCCCTGCCGCGGCTTCGCGACGCCGGCGCCACGCTGGGCAGCGAGGCCGAGTTGATCGCCAGCTACCTTGACCTTCTGCGCGATCTCAACGGCGACCCGCCCGCCTTCGACTGCGAACTCGGCCCGCGCGGCGCGACCCAGCTGCCACCGATGCTGCTGCTGCCCCTGGTACAGCGTGCGGTGCGGCTGGGCCACCCAAGCCGCTGCTGGCTCAGCGTCAATGGCAGCATCACGCTGGGCTTCGACCAGGAGGGCCTGTGCAGCGATGACGCCGACCTCACCTCGCTGCGCGAGCGCCTGGCGGTGCTTGGCGCGAAACTTGTCTGCACGAGTGGCAATGGCCGCACCGAATTCACCTTAGAACTTTCTGCATGAGCCTGTTTGCCCCCACCGCCGTCGTTGCCGAGGACGAAGCCGCGCTGCGTGGCGAACTCGTCGAGCAGCTCGGCAAGCTCTGGCCCGAACTCAGCATCGTCGGCGAAGCTGCCGATGGCCTGGAGGCCTTGCGCCTGCTGGACCGGCACCAGCCCGACATTCTTTTCCTCGACATCGAGATGCCCGGCGCCACCGGCATCGACGTGGCCCGCCAGGTCAATGGCCGTGCCCATGTCGTCTTCGTGACGGCCTATGACCAGTACGCCATCGCCGCCTTCGACCAGGGCGCCGTCGACTACCTGCTCAAGCCGCTGGCCGGCGCGCGCCTGTTCACGGCCATCTCGCGGTTGAAGGCGCGGCTGGGGCAGGCACCGGCCCAGCTCGGTGGCGTGCTCGACGAGCTTGTCGCTCGCCCCGCCGCCACACCGTCTGCCGCGCGCGCACCGCTTCGCTGGATCAACGCCTCGGTGGGCCAGACGCTGCGCCTCATCACGGTCGACGAGGTCATGTTCTTCCAGAGCGACAACAAGTACACGCGGCTGGGGCTGAAGGACGGCGAGGCCTTGATCCGCAAGCCGCTGAAGGAGCTCATCGACGAGCTCGACCCGCAGCAGTTCTGGCAGATCCACCGCTCGACGCTGGTCAATGTGAACTCGATTGCCACGGTCAGCCGGGACTTTCGGGGAAGGATGCAGATCAAGTTGAAGCATGGAGCGGAGATGCTGTTGGTGGCGGAGAGCTGTGCGCATCTGTTTCGGCAGATGTGAGGGTGGGGTGGGTTGCTTTTGCGGAGAGCGCGTCTGCTCGATGCATTGCCGGGGGTCCGTCCCGGCGGCCGGGTAACTTTCTTCTGCGGGGCCAGAAGAAAGTCACCAAAGAAGAGGCCCTGAACCGCACACCATCGCGACGCCGCCATGAGCGGCGCGCGAAAACGTGCGCTGACATTGCGGGAAGAAGCGACCCGCTGCGCTCTCGCTGCTGTCCCTATGACGAGCACCAGAGCTCGCCCCTTCACGCCGCTTAACGCCGGCTGCACGCCGGGCTTATCAATGAATACAGCGTCGCTGGGGCGACGCCTCCGAGGTGCTGGCAGTGATCGCGTCGCCCGAGCGACGCTGCATTGGCTGTTCTGGTGAGCCCGGCGTGCAGCCGCGCGCTAAGCGGGCAGGTGGTGTGATGGATGGTGCTGGTCACAGGGACAGCAGCGAGAGCGCAGCGGGTCGCGTCTTCCCACTCGCCGTCTTTGTGTTGCTTGCGCAGCGATGGCCTGTGGTGCTCGTGTGCGGTTCAGGGCCTCTTCTTTGGTGACTTTCTTCTGGCCCCGCAGAAGAAAGTTACCCCGCTGCCGGGCGGGACTCCCGGCAATGCATCGAGCAGCCACACCCATCGCAAAAGCAACGCATGATTCACCCATGCAATCAGCGCACACTCTCCGCGGCGCCAGCCGCCTCGCCGTCGACGCCACCACCGGCGTCACCAATCTCGTCGAGGCCATGCACGCCGAGATCGCCCGGCTGCCGCTGACCCAGCAACGCGAACGCACCTCCGGCATCACCGGCCTGGTCTATCGCAGCGTGCGCGGCGTGACCCGCTTGGTGGGCGGTGGCCTCGACATCGCGCTGGGCGCCCTGACCCCACTGCTCGGCCAGGCCGAGGCCGATCGGGCCAACGCCGCGCAGGCCGCATTGAACGGCGTACTGGGCGACTACCTCGAAGACACCCTCAACCCGCTGGCCACGGCGATGAGCCTGCGCCCGCTGGTGGACGGTGCGACCGGACCGGCCCTCATCATGCTGCACGGCCTGTGCATGAACGAGGCGCAGTGGCGCCGCGACGGAGCCGACTTCCCCGCCGCGCTCGCGGCACTCGGCTACCAGCCGCTGGGCCTGCGCTACAACAGCGGCCGACCGATCTGGCGCAACGGCGCCGAGCTGGCCAAGCTGATGGACGACGTGCCCGGCCCGCTGACGCTGCTCGGCCACAGCATGGGCGGCCTGGTGGCACGCAGCGCCATTGCCCAGGCCGGGCGGCGGCGCTGGCCCAAGCGGCTGCAAGCCCTCGTCACGCTCGGCACGCCGCACCAGGGCGCGCCGCTGGAACGCGGCGGCCAGCAGGTGCAGCAGCTGCTCAACATCAGCGCCTACTCGCGCCCGCTGTCCCTGCTGGCCGCGCGGCGCAGTGCCGGCATCCGTGACCTGCGCCATGCCAGCCTGCTTGAAGCCGATGCCGGCAAGGCCAGCGCCTTGCCGCTGCCTGAAGGCGTGGCCTGCTACGCCGTGGCGGCCACCACGTCCAAGTCCGCCAGCGGCTCACCCGCTCGATGGCTCGGCGACGGCCTGGTGCCGGTGGCCAGCGCGCTGGGCCAGCACCGTTCGCCGGCGCGCCGGCTCGCCTTCACCGACACCGCCCTCTTCACCGGTCTGGGCCATCTGGGCCTGCAGACCGACGCCGCCGTGCTGGATCAACTGCAGCGCTGGTTGAAGCCATGATCGCGACAGCTGCCGCGTACCAGCCGGCCGCCAGAGGTGGTCCCCGTCGGGAAGGCAGGGCGGGCCCCTAACTTCCGCCCGGCAATACCAGTTGCAGCAGGCCCACAATGCCGCTCGCTGGCCCGCTTCCACCCTTGCCGCCATGACGCTTTCTCCGATCAAGCCTCCGCCCCGGCCCCGGCCGGCAGCCCTGCTCGACCTGACGCCCGACTGGCTGCAATGGCTGGCCGACAACCGGCTCTGGGACTGCGCGCCCGCCTCCATGCTGGACACCATGGTCACCGCCGGCCAGGACACCGAGACCGCCGCCGCCGCCATCGGCCAGATCGACCAGGACCCGGTCTTCCAGGCCGCTCGCCGCCACCAGCAGATGCTGCGCAAGCTGGAGTCGGTCTGCGGCAATCTGCAGAAGGTCTGGCAGCAGGACCCCAATTACGCCGTCGTCGAGAAGCGCCGCGGCGTGGGCCGCGAGGAGTTCCTGGCACGCTATGTCTACGGCTGCCGGCCCGTCGTGCTGACGGACATCGCCGAGGACTGGCCGGCCATGCGCCGCTGGTCGCCGGCCGACCTGAGCCAGCGCTTCGGCCATCTGGAGGTCGACGTGCAGGTGGGCCGCAACACCGACACCCTGTTCGAGCAGAACAAGGAAAAGCTGCGACAGCGCATGAAGGTGTCGCAGTTCGTCGATCTCGTCGTCAGCGGCGGCGCCACCAACGACCATTACCTGACGGCCAACGACGAGATGCTGCGCCGGCCCGAGTTCATGCCGCTGCTGCAGGACATCGGCCGCATGCCGCCCATCTGCGATCCGGCGCTGCTGCACACGGCCGCCTCCTTCTGGTTCGGCCCGGCGGGCACGCGCACGCCGCTGCATCACGACACGCTGATGCTCTTCCACACCCAGGTGGTCGGCCGCAAACGCTGGCGCTTCGTGTCGCCGCTGCAGACGCCGGCGCTCTACAACCGCATGGGCGTCTACAGCCCCATCGACCTGGATGCCCCCGACTACGCCCGCTACCCGCGGCTGCGCGAGGCCGTCGTGCTGGAGACGGTGCTGGAACCGGGCGACACCCTCTTCCTGCCGCTGGGCTGGTGGCACCAGGTGTCATCGCTGGAGATGAGCATGTCCTTCTCGTACACCAACTTCGATACCGGCGTGCCCAACGAGTTCAGCTATGTGAACCCGAGCATCGGCAACTGGTAGCTCAGGAGCACCCCGAGCGAGGAAAGCTGCACGCATCCGTTTTTCCAAAGGCAACGGCAGTGGCGCGCGGCGGCAGAGGCCACCATAGACTCGGCCAGCGGAGCTGCCCACGGCATCGAGGGCGCGCATTCGCCAGGCTATGGCGCAAAGAAATCTTCGAACGGACCGGTTTCGCATCAGAAGGACTGCGATGCGAGGCGCTGCGCGGCTGGCGGCCGCCCTGTTGGCCGGATGCGCAGCCTTCGGCACGCCGGTCGCCGGCCAGGCTCAGGCGGCTGCGGCGACAAGTGCGGCCTCCGCTCCCGGCGCCCGGGCGCCCGCCCTGGACATCGCCGAGCTGAAGGCCAGGATCGCCTCGGACGACCGCCGGCGGCCTGCCGCTTCGATCGAACTGGCCCAACAGGCGCTCGCAGCAGCCGGGTTGGCGCCCGAGGATCGCCGCTGGCTGCGTACGCGCCTGGTGCGCGACCTGGACCGCCTGGACCGGACGGAGGAGGCCGTCGCCCAGGCCGGCATCGGCCGGCGGGAAGCTCGCGACGAGCAGGAACGGCTGCATTTCGACCGGTTGGAGATGATGGCGCTGGTGGATGCGCACCGCCACGACGACGTGCTCAAGCGCTACCAGAGCGTCGCCCCCCGGCTGCCAGCGCTGGCGAGGGACGCAGCGAATGCCGAAGCGCGCCTGATCGCGGCGGACATCTGGCGGCTTGCCGGCATCGCCACGTTTGGCGTCGGCCGGCTGCCCGAGGCCGCGGAACTGCTGACACAGGCCTTGCGCATCCTCGATGAGCGCCCCGACGCCGTCTACGAGTTCGCGCAGGCGCTGACCTACACGGCCCTCGTGCATTCGCGTTCCGGTCGCGTCGACGAAGCGTTGCGCACGGTGCAACGCGCCATCGACGTCTCGGAGGCCGCAGGGGATCGCTCCGCCCTGTCCAGCTACTACCTGCGCAAGGGTTATTTTCTCGGCCTGCTCGGGCGCCCCGACGAACAGCATGAAGCGCTGCTCAAGGCCCGGGCCACCGCGCGGGACGAATTGAGGAACTACAACCTCGCCGTCGCAGCGACCAACCTGGCCGACGTCGCCCTGCAGAAGAAGGACTACCGCGCCGCGCTGAGCTATGCAGAGGAGGCCATGCCCCTCGTGGAGCGCAGCGGCGACAAGGAGTCACTTTGGATCTGCTGGGTCAACAAGGGCATTGCCCTGAACCGGCTGGGGCGGCCCGGCGGCCTCGATTGGATACGCAAGGCCATCGCCGTCTTCACCGCGACACCCGGCATGGCCGCCAACGCGGCTGACGTCCAGGGCCTGCTGGCCGAGGAGCTGGCCTTCGCCCACGACTACCCGCAAGCCTACGAGGCGGCGATGCAGTTCAAGCGCCTGAGCGACGAGGTGCGCAAGGCCGCCGACCACAAGCGCATCGCCCAGGCGCAGGCCGCCTATGAGGCCGACAAGCGCCAGCGTCAGATCCAAGCGCTGGAGCATGAGCAGCAGTATCAGCAACGCTTCCACTGGCTGCTGGCGCTGGCCGCCGTGGCCGGGCTGGTGGCGGCCATCGTCGCGGCCGTCAGCCGCCATCACGTCAAGCGGGCCTACCAGGCGATGCGCGACATGGCGTTCTCGGACCCCCTGACCGGCCTGCGCAACCGCCGCCACCTGGTGAGCAACGTGCAGGAGGACATGGCGCGAGCACGGCGCCTGCGTGCCAACACTGGCGCTGGCGTCGGGCCGGCCAACACCGACATCATCTTCATGATGATCGACGTCGATCACTTCAAGGCCGTCAACGACGTGCACGGCCACGCGGCCGGCGACGCGGTGCTCAGGCAATGCGCCGCCGTGCTGCAACGACAGCTGCGCGAGTCCGACACCCTCGTGCGCTGGGGTGGCGAGGAGTTCCTCGTCTTCGCCCGCCAGGCCAATGCCGGTGAGATCCACGTGCTGGCCGAGCGGCTGCGCGCCAGCATCGCCGCCCACGACTTCGTGCTGGACGACGGCCAGGTGCTGCGCAAGACCTGCTCCATCGGCTACGCCTGCCACCCCCTGCAACCGGATGCCCAGGGCGCGGCGCCGGCGGACTGGAACGACACCGTGGCACTGGCCGACCAATGCCTGTACGTCGCCAAGGCCAGCGGCCGCGACGTCTGGGTCGGCGTCACCGCCATAGACACCCCGCGATCATGCGGGCACCCGGACATCCGGGAACTGCGGGCCGGGGTCGATGCCGGCGTCTACACGCTGCGGTGCAGTGACGGGCGCAAGATCGTCTGGCCGGCCTCATGAAGCGAGGTCAATGACCTCTCGGGTCATGTCGCCCGGTTGACGCGGGCCTCAAGCTCGGCGTCGCACAATCGTTCGAAAGATCGATCAGGAGACGTGCCATGTCCGAAAGCCATTACCGCATCTGCCCGCTGTGCGAGGCCTGCTGCGGCCTGGAAGTGAAAACCGAAGGTGCCAAGGTCATCAGCATCCGCGGCGCCGACAACGACGTCTTCAGTCACGGCTATCTCTGCCCCAAGGGCGTGAGCCTGAAGGACCTGCACGAGGACCCCGACCGCCTGCGCACGCCGCTGATCAAGCGAGATGGCAAGTTCGTGCCGGCGAGCTGGGACGAGGCCTTTGCCGAGATCGAAAAACGCCTGCTGCCGATCTGGCGTGAGCACGGCCCGGATTCGGTGGCCTTGACCATCGGCAACCCGGCCGCGCACAAGGTCAGCCTGCTGGCCTACACGCCGCGCCTGGTGCGGGCACTGGGCACCCGCAATGCCTTCAGCGCATCGACGCTGGACCAGATGCCCAAGCAGCTCAGCGCCGGCCTGATGTTCGGCCACTGGCTGTCCATTCCTCTGCCCGACATCGAGCGCTGCGACTACCTGCTCATCCTCGGTGGCAACCCGATGATCAGCAACGGCAGCCTGTGGACGGTGCCCGACTACCGCGGCAAGGCCAAGGCCATGCGCGCGCGCGGCGGCCGCATCGTCGTCGTCGACCCGCGCCGCAGCGAGACGGCCACGGCGGCCGACGAGCATCTGGCCATCCGGCCCGGCGGCGATGCGCTGCTGCTGGCCGGCATCGCCCACACGCTGTTCGACGAGGGCCTGGTGAAGCTCGGGCGGCTGGCCGATCACATCAACGGTCTGGACGAAGTACGCGCCGCCCTGCTGCCCTTCGCACCCGAGGTCACTGCCGCCGGCTGCGGCATCCCGGCCGAGGTCCAGCGTCGCATCGCCCGCGAGATCGCCAGCGCGCCGCGCGCCGCCGTCTATGGCCGCATCGGCACCTGCACGACGCGCTTCGGCACGGTCAACTCCTGGCTGGTCGACCTCATCAACGCGCTGACCGGCAACCTCGACCGCGAAGGCGGTGCGATGTTCGCCAAGGCCGCCGCCTTCGCGTCCAATACCCAAGGCAAGCCGGGCAGTGGCAAAGGCATCACGACGGGCCGGCGCAAGAGCCGCGTATCTGGTGCGCCGGAAGTGTTCGGCGAACTGCCCATCACCGTGATGGCCGAGGAAATGGAGATCGCCGGCGAGGGCCAGATCAAGGCGCTGATCAGCATCGCGAGCAATCCGGTGCTGTCGGCCCCCGGCGGCCCGCGCATCGCCAAAGCGCTGGAGAAGCTGGACTTCATGCTCAGCCTGGACATCTACGTCAACGAGACCAGCCGCCATGCCGACGTCATCCTGCCCGGCCTGTCGCCGCTGGAGGACCTGCACTTCGACGTCGCCTTCCCACAGCTCAGCCATCGCAACCATGCGCGCTTCTCCGGCCCGGTGTTCGACGCGCCGGCCGGCACGCCGCAGGAGTGGCAGACCATCCTGCGCCTGTGTGCCCTGCTCGAAGGCCGCGGCCTGGAAGTCGACGTGGCCCAGCTCGACGATGACGCCATCGAATCCGATGTGAAGCGCTTTGCCGGCGACCAGACGCCCGCAGTGCTGGCCGCGCTGCAGCCCTGGCGCGGCCCCGAACGGCTGATCGACCTGCAGCTGCGCGTCGGCCCCTATGGCGATCAGTTCGGCCGCAAGCCCGATGGCATCAACCTGGCCAAGGTCAAGGCTGCCAGCACCGTCGAAGGCGGTGGCATCGACCTCGGTGCGCTGACCGCGCGCATCCCCGAGATCCTGCGCACGCCCAGCGGCAGGATCGAACTCGCACCGCCCTCGGTGCTGGCCGACCTGACCTCAGTCCGGACCGAGCCCGCCCCCGAGTTCAGCCTCATCGGCCGGCGCGACACGCGCTCGGGCAACAGCTGGATGCACAACCTGCCGGTGCTGGCCAAGGGGCCGGACCGCTGCACGCTGCTGGTCAACCCGGGTGACGCGGATCGCCTGGGCCTGGCCGAGTTTGCCCGGATCAAAAGCGCGGTCGGTGAGCTGATCGCGCGCGTCGAGCGCAGCGCCGACATGAGCCCCGGCGTGGTCAGCCTGCCGCATGGCTGGGGGCATGACCTGGACGGCGTGCAACTCGGCGTGGCGCGCGAGCGGCCAGGCGTCAACATGAACGAACTGCTGGACGACGCGGCACGGGACCCTTTGAGCGGCAATGCGGTGCTGAGCGGCATCGCCGTGGAGATTGCACCCGCCTGACCTGCCGAGACCGCGACGACCCGCCACATTTTGCGAACAACTTGTCAAGCATCGCCGGGCCGACCTGCCTAAACTCCCAGTAAAGCGGCGGTCGTCCCTGGCGCGCTCGCCACGGACGGCGATGGCGCGACGCATCCGCCAGCGGGAGCGATTTGATGGATGCAAAAGTTGCCGACCCTCCGGTCGTGCTGTTCGTCGATGACGAGGTGTCGATCCTCAGTGCGCTGCGACGGCTGTTCCGGCCCCAGGGTTACCGGGTGTTGCTGGCCGAAAGCGCCAAGGCCGGACTGGCCATGCTCGAGACCGAACCGGTCGATCTCGTCGTGTCCGACATGCGCATGCCGGAGATGGACGGCGCGGCGCTGCTCGAACAGGTCCACCAGCGCTGGCCGACCGTCGGGCGCATCCTGTTGACGGGTTATGCCGATATCGGCTCGACCGTCGCAGCCATCAACCGCGGGCAGATCCACCGCTATATCGCCAAGCCCTGGGACGACCGCGAGCTGGTGATGTGCGTGCAGGACGGCCTGGAGCGCCGCCGGCTGGAGAAGGAAAACCGCGCGCTGCAGCTGCTGACTCAAAGGCAGAACGACGAACTGCAGGCCTTGAACACCGACCTGGCGGCGCGGGTCAAGGCGCGGACCAGCGAGCTGGAACAGGTCAACGCCATGCTGGAGACCTCGTTCGCGCAGTTGCAGGAGAACTTCCTGCTGTCGATCAACGTGTTCTCAGGTCTGATCGAGCTGCGTGGTGGTGGCATGGCGGGCTATTCACGCGAGGTGGCCGACCTGGCTCGCCGCACGGCGCGGCGGCTCAACCTGGGTGCAGCGGCAGAGGAAGACATCTACATCACCGGCCTGCTGCATGAGGTCGGCAAGATCGGCCTTCCGGACACGATGCTGCGCAAGCCGCTCTCGGCCATGTCCAGCGATGAGCTGGCCCTGTACCGTCGCTACCCGCTCAATGGCGAGGCGGCGCTGCTGCCGCTCGGGCGGCTGCAACGCGTGGCGCGCCTGGTGCGGTCGCACCACGAACGCATCGACGGCAAGGGCTACCCCGATGCGCTGAGCGGCGACGAGGTGCCGCTCGGCGCGCAGGTGGTGAGCGTGGCTTGCGACTACTACGCCGCACAGTCCGGCCGGCTGTCGCTGAAGCGCCATTCGGCGGCCGAGGCGCATTCGCTGATCCTCGGCGGTGCCGGCACGCGTTACGAGAAGGCTGTTGTCGAGGCCTTCGAGCTGGCGCTCAAGGACGAGCCCTCCGAGAAGCCGCGTGACCGGGAGCTGCAGCCTCACGAAGTGATGCCGGGCATGGTGCTGTCCCGCGACCTGCTGTCGCCGCAGGGCACGCTGCTGCTGGCCGCGGGTTTCGTCTTCGACAACCGGGTCGTCAGACAGCTGCGCGAATTCGCCGGCCGTGAAGGCGCAAAGCTGCATGTCTTCGTGAAGCTGCCTGAAGGAGGTGCGACGTGAGCGAACGCATCCTGCTCGTCGACGACGAGCCTCACATCCTCAGCGCGCTGCAGCGCCTGCTGCGCAACGGGCTGAAGGACACCGGCGGCGCGCGCTATGACGTCGAAAGCTTCACCGACGGCGCCGTGGCTCTGGCGCGGGCGCGCGAGTGCGCTTTCGCGCTGGCCATCTCCGATCAGCGCATGCCGGGCATGACCGGCGTGGAATTCCTGCGCGAACTGCGTCAGGTGCAGCCCGACTGCGGGCGCATCATCCTGTCCGGCTATGCCGACCTGAACGCGCTGGTGGCGGCCATCAACGAGGCCGAGATCGCCCGTTTCATCTCCAAGCCCTGGGCCGACTTCGACCTGCTCAGCGCCGTGCGCCAGGTGTTGCGCATCCGCGAGCTGACGATGGAGAACCAGCGCCTGGCTGACCAGGTGCGCCAGCAGATGGGCGTGCTTACCGCCCAAGAGGCGGAGCTGCGCCGCCTGGAGCGGCTCGAACCGGGCATCACCCATGTGAAATGGGGCAGCGACGGCTCGTTCATCCTGGAGGACCCGGATGAAGAGGTGAAGTGGTGACCGTACTGACGGTCGACTTCAGCCTGGCGCTGCAGGCCGTCAGTGCGTCGGTCCTGGTGCATGGATCGGACCGCATCCTGTTCGCCAACGCGGCGATGGAACGCCTGCTGGGCTATGGGCTGGAGGCGCTGCAGCAGATGCCGCCGCACGGCTGGGCAGCGCCCGAGTTCGCCGATGAGTTGCGGCGCTATGGCCAGCGGGCGCTGGCCGAGGAAGGCGAGCTGCCCGCGATCGAGATCGAGGCGCTGACGGGCAGCGGCTCGCTGCGCGTGCTGGAAGTCAAGGCGCATCGCGTCATGCTCGACGGCCAACCCTGTGCGGTGCTGACCGGGCAGGACCTCAGCGACATCCGCCACGTGCAGACCAGCCTGCTGGACATCGGCCGCGTGCTCTACCAGATCCTCGAGAACAACCCGGTGGCCACGCTCGTGATCGACAAGTCTCACCGCGTCACGCACTGGAACGCCTCCTGCGCCCAGCTCACCGGCCGCGACGCCTCCGAGATGCTGGGCCGCGACGACACCTGGCGCGCCTTCTACCCCGAAGCCAGGCCGCTGCTGGTCGACCTGATCCTGGACGGCAATGTCGAGCAGGAGCGCCAGCGCCTGTACGGCCGGCACTGCCAACCGTCGCCGCACATCGCCAACGCCTACGAGGTCGAGGGCTATTTCCCCAATTTCGGCCGGGAAGGGCGCTGGCTCTACTTCACGGCCGCCCCGCTGGTCGATGCCCACGGCGAAGTCGTCGGCGCCATCGAGACACTCCAGGACATCACGCGACGGCGCCAGGCCGAGGACGAACTCCGCCGCCATCGCAACGAACTCGAGAACATGATCGCGGACCGCACGGCCGAGTTGCTGAGCACCCACCATGAACTCGAAGCCTTTCTGGAGAACGCGTCGGTAGGCATCATCGCGACGGCCAATCAGCAGATCCAGCGCGGCAACAAGAAGTTCATCGAGATGTTCGAACTCGGTGACGTCCCGCCCCATGGACTGCCGACGCGCCGCCTGTTCAAGAGCGACGAAGACTTCGAAGCGCTGAGCCAGATCGCCATCCCGGTGCTGTCGCGGGGCGGCTCGCTGCTGCACGAGATGGAGGTCTGCACGCTGGCCGGCAACACGCTGTGGGTGCAGATCATTGCCTACGTATCCAACCCCGAGGAGCCGACAGCGGGCACCTGGTGGCTGCTGCAGGACCGCACGGAGGTGCGCCGCGTGCAGCGTGAGCTGGAGCTCAACTACGAGCGCATCAAGCAGACCAACAACCGGCTTGAGGAAGCGCAGAACCAGCTGCTGCAGGCCGAGAAGATGGCCTCCATCGGCCAGCTCGCCGCCGGTGTCGCCCACGAAATCAACAACCCGATCGGCTTTGTCAGCTCCAACCTCGGCTCGCTGCGCGGCTATGTCCAACCTGTCTTCGCGTTGCTCGCACTGCTGAGGAAGACGCCGGCCGACGCGCTGCCTCGCGATGTGCGAGAAGAGCTGGACCGGGTGGATGCCGCCGTCGACCTGAGCTTCGTGCAGGAGGACCTGCCCCAGTTGCTCGACGAGAGCGAGGAGGGGCTGTCGCGGGTCAAGAAGATCGTGCAGGACCTCAAGGACTTCTCGCGCGTCGACCATGCCGATTGGCAGGACGCCGACCTCAATGCCGGGCTGGACTCGACGCTCAACGTCGTCATGAACGAGGTCAAGTACAAGGCCGAGGTTCGCAAGGACTATGCCGTGCTGCCCCCGGTGCACTGCATCGCCGCGCAGCTCAACCAGGTCTTCATGAATCTGATCGTCAATGCGGCCCATGCCATCAAGGAGCGCGGCACGATCACGCTGACCACGCGCGCCGAGGATGGCTGGGTTCGCATCGAGATCGCAGACACGGGCAGCGGCATGAGCGAGGAGGTCAAGCGGCGCATCTTCGAGCCCTTCTTCACGACCAAACCCGTCGGCCAAGGGACGGGCCTGGGCCTGTCCCTTTCATTCTCCATCGTGCAAAAGCACGGCGGTCGCATCGAAGTGGATTCCCAACCCGGCGTCGGCACGCGCTTCACGGTCTGGATCCCGCTGCACCCGCCGCAGCCCGCCTGAGCTTTTGTGTCCTGCGTGACACAAAGCAACCACAGGGCAGTAACTCACGAAACGCAGACTGGCGGCATCGAAAGCTCGCGCTGCCCGCCGAGTCAGAAGTCACGCAGCGCCTTTGTCGGGCCCCGTATCTCGGCACCCCGGCGCCTAGACTGAACCTGTTTCACAACCCAGAGGGCAAACCCGTCGAAAGGCGGGGACGCAAAGCCACCGGCCTACAGCGCGCAAGCGCCACGGCAGCGGGGCCGCCAAGACCGGCAGGTCTTGATCGGCGTGGCCCTCCTTCGTACGAGAACCCGGCCATGCGCAGTACCCGCCCTGTCTCCTGGACTTCCTGGACCTTCAGCCTGCTGACCGCCGCGGCCCTCACCGCTTGTGGCGGTGGCAGCAGCGACAGCCCGACCGTCCAGGTCAGCGAGGCGGCCTCGGTCATCAACCTGACCGTTGATCTTGCCGATGGCGCCGCCGCCAGCGTCGAGGCTAAGCCCAGCTTCCACACCGCCGCCGTCGATCTCGAAGAACCCGACAACGGTGCCGCACCCCACCGCAGCCACGCCCTGGCCGGCGTCGCCACCCAAGGCCTGACGCGCGACCGCCTGGACGAGGCCATGCGGCCTCGCGCCTTCGCGGCGGGTGCAGGCGAAGCCGCCCCGATGGCGACGTCCACTGCCGTGACGACCTATACGCCGGCACAGATCCGCGCCGCCTACGCGCAGCCGGCCCTGCCCGCCAGCACCGCCGGCCTGACCGCCGCCCAGGCCGCCCAGCTCGGCGCCGGGCAGACCATCTACATCGTCAACGCCAAGCACGACCCCAACATCGCCGCCGAACTGGCCGCCTTCAACACCAAGTTCGCGCTGCCGACCTGCAGCTCGCGCACCCTGGCGGCCAACGCCAGCCTGCCGCTGGCCAAAGCCTCCCCGTCCAGCTGCGAGCTGGTCATTGCCTACAGCACGACCGCCGGCGCCCTGACCGCCACGGCGCCCGCCTATGACAGCGGCTGGGCCACCGAGATTGCGCTGGACGTGCAATGGGCCCACGCGACGGCACCGCTGGCGCGCCTCGTCCTCATCGAAGCGCCGGATGCCGGCGTCGGCAGCCTGTCCAAGGCCGTGGCCCTGGCCAACAGGATGGGCACCGGCGTCGTGTCCATGAGCTTCGGCGCCGCCGAGGGCAGCTGGACGTCGAGCTATGACGGCGCCTTCGCCACCGCCGGCATGAGTTACCTGGCCGCCACCGGTGACAACGGCGCGGCCGTGTCCTGGCCTTCGGTGTCGACCCGCGTCGTGGCCGTCGGCGGCACCACGCTGAGCTACAGCAGCGGTGCGCGCAGCGAAACCACCTGGACCGGCACCGGCGGCGGCACCAGCGCCTATGTGGCCCTGCCCAGCTACCAGAGCGGCACCATTGGCGGCTACGCCAAGCGCGCCGTCGCCGACGTCGCCTTCAACGCCGACCCCAACTCCGGCCAGTACGTGGCGCTGATTGCACAGGGCGCGACGACGACGCGCTGGGTCAGCGCCGGCGGCACCAGCCTGGCCACGCCGCAATGGGCCGGCCTGCTGGCCGTGGCCAACGCGATGCGCGCCGCCGCCAGCAAGGCCCTGCTCGGCCAGCCTCACGCCGCCCTCTACCAGCAGATCGGCGCCGTGCCGACGCAATACGCCGCCGCCTTCAAGGACGTGGCCAGCGGCAGCAACGGCACATGCACGAGCTGCGCCGCCAAGGCCGGCTATGACACGCCCACCGGCTGGGGCACGCCCAACGTCAGCGCCCTGCTGAGCAGCCTCAGCGGCGCCAGCGTCACGACCTCGACGACCACCCCCACGCCGACGACCAGCAGCGGCCCCACGCTGACGACCACCAGCCTGAGCGGCACGGCCGGCAAGGCTCTCGCCGCCACCATCGGCTACTCGGCGCCGGGCGCGAGCTCGCTGAGCATCAGCATCAGCGGTGCCGCCAGCGGCATGAGCTTCTCGGCCACCGGCAGCGGCCTCGCCCTGAACTGGGCCAACCCGGTAGCCGGCCGCACCAACCTCGTCATCACGCTGAAGGACAACCTCGGCCAGACGAGCACGGGCAACGTGACGGTGACGATCAACGCGAGCTGAACTCAGCACTGGCGACTGCTCGAATACTGCTTCGTCACGATCCAGACCAGCTGACACGGGCAATGAGGCCGCCACCATCGCGTGGCATCAACCTGAGCTCGGCGCCCTCGGCCCGCGCGATGCGCTCGACGATGGCCAGGCCCAGGCCCGAGCCGGGCTTGCCGCCGCGCGCCGTGTCGCCGCGCTGAAAGGGGCGCTTGAGGTCGTCGACCCGGGCCGGCGCGATGCCCGGGCCGCGGTCGCGCACCTCGATCCAGGCGGCACCGGCGTTTTCACCGCAGGCCAGCTCGATCGGCGGCGCACCGTGGTTCTGCGCATTGGCGATGAGGTTGAGGACGAGGCGGCGCAACGCCTGCGGCCGTGCGCGCCGATGCACTGCCTGCCCATTGGCCAGCAGCGGTTGCGGCAGGCCCGGCGCCAGGGCCAGCGTCTCGGCCAGGAATTCGCGCAGCTCGACGTCCACGGCCGGCAGCTCCTGCTCGGCGGGGTGGGCGGCGCGCGCGTAGTCGAGGAACTGGGTCAGCAGCCCGTCCAGGCCGTGGAGGCTGCGGTCCAGCGTGTCGAGCAATTCCCTGTCCCCTTGGCCCGCCCGATCGAAAGAACCACGCAGCAACTCGCTAGCGAGGCGAATCTTTGCCAGCGGCGTGCGCAGGTCATGCGACAAACCGGCCAGCATCAGCAATCGCTCCTCCTCGTCGCGCGCCAGGGCCTCGGCCATGTCGTTGAAGCCGCGCGCCAGCGCCGCGGTCTCGGCCGGGCCGTCAGTGGGCAGCAGCAAGCGGCGCTGGCCGGCACCGACCGCCCGGGCCGCGTCGACGAGGCGGGCCAGCGGGCGGTTGATGCGGCGCTGGATCAACCAGGCGCCGAGCAAGGCCAGCACGGCACTGGCGCCACTGGCGATCAGCCAGGTGCGCGCGAAATGGTGGGCCGGCTGCACGGCAGGCAGCACCAGCCAGGCCGGCGCGCCAGGCAGTTGCACCGCGATGAGGCCGTTGGCTTCGCGCCGCCACGGCAGCTCGCCGCGCTCCAGGCCCAGTTGCGTCGCCAGTTCGGCCAGGAAGCCGCGCTCCACCCAGGTCGGCCGCTCGAGCAGGCGCTGCTGCTGGCCCGAGCCGGCGCGCGCATTGAAGCGATCCACGAAGCCGGCGCGCTCGGCCTCGGGCAACAGGCGCATGCCTTCGGCGACGGCCTGCAGGCTGCGCGCGGTCGCCTCGGCCGACTGCTGCAGGCGCGGCCGGGCGACGAACTGCGCATAAGCAAGCGCATTGACCAACTGGCCCAGCACGATCAGGCAGACGATGAGCCACAGGTTGCGGCCGAACAGCGTGGACAGGCCGAACTTCATCGCGCGCCCGGCTCAGGAATAAAGACGTAGCCCAGGCCCCACACAGTCTGGATGTGGCGCGGTGTGCTCGGGTCGGCTTCGACAAGGCGGCGCAGCCGCATGACCTGCACGTCCAGGCTGCGGTCGCTGACGCCGTGCTCGTCGCCATGCGCCAGGGCCAGCAGCTTCTCGCGGCCCAGCGGCCGGTTGGGCTGGCTGGCCAGCGCGCGCAGCAGCTGGAACTCCACGGTGCTGATCTCCACCGGCGCGCCAGCGCGCTCCAGCCGGCGCTGCGTGGGGTAGAGGGTGAAGTCACCGAAGCGCACCGCTTCCTCGCCCGCAGGGCCGAGGTGGGCACCGAGCTGCTGCTGGCGACGCACCATCGCCTGGATGCGCGCCAGCAGCTCACGCGGGGCGAAGGGCTTGGCCAGGTAGTCGTCGGCGCCCATCTCCAGGCCCAGCACGCGGTCGACGAGGTCACCGCGCGCCGTCAGCATCAGGATGGGAATGGTCTCGCCCTGGCCGCGCAAGCGGCGGCACAGCGACAGGCCGTCCTCGCCCGGCATCATCAAATCCAGCACCAGCACGTCGAAGCGTTCGCGCGCCAGCAGCTGCGCGGCGGTGGCGGCATCGGGCACGGCGCGCACGCTGTGCCCCTGCTCGGTCAGGTAGCGCTGCAGCAGGCCGCGCAACTCGGCCTCGTCGTCGGCGATCAGGATGCGGCTCATAGGGGGATGTTAGGGAGAAGCCCGCGCCCCACCTTGCCGGAAAACAATGACAAACCGTTGCAAGCCGCGCCCGCCGTCAGGCCCTGCAAGCACTGCAACCCGCGCGGCAACCTTTGCGCGGCCACGGCTGGGCAGCATGGCCCCACCTCAAACGGAGATCGCCATGCGCCACGCCGCCTTCACCCTGCTCACCCTGCTGATTGCCGCCCCGCTCATTGCTCAAGCCGAACCAACGCCACTGCAGCGCGCCGGCGCCGCACGGTTGACGGCCGAGAAGTCTGCGGCCTGCATGGCCGCCCAGCCCTTCTATTGGGAGATCGGCAACGCCACCCAGCCGCTGGCCGGCGGCAAGGCCGGCGAAAACGGCCCCGAGCGCCACACCGAGATGGCCATCGCCTCCGCCTCCAAATGGGTCTACGCCGCCTTCGTGGCCGAGCGCCGCCAGGGCCAGCTCAGCGCCGAGGACGTCAAGTTCCTGCACTTCCAGTCCGGCTACACCTACTACCACGTGTGCCGCCAGAACCAGAGCGTGGCGGCCTGCCAGCAAAGCCTCATCAACGGCCGCGGCCGCCTCAATCCGGCCACCGAAAACCGCTTCGACTACAACGGCGGCCACATGCAGCAGCACGCCATCCTGATGGGCCTGGGCTCGCTGGGCCCGGAGGGTCTGGCCCTCGCGGTGCGGCAGTCGCTCGCACCCACGCTCGGCACGGACTGGTCCTTCAGCTACAGCCAGGCCATGCCGGCCGGCGGCGGCCAGACCAGCGCGGCCGACTACAGCCGCCTGCTGCGCGCCCTGCTGGGCGGCCAGCTGCAACTCGGCCGCTTGCTGGGCAAGGAGGCCGTCTGCACCAACCCACAGGTCTGCCCGAGCGATGCCGTGAAGACGCCCATCCCTGCGACGGAGAGCTGGCACTACAGCCTCGGCCACTGGGTGGAGGACGACCCGCAGGTCGGTGACGGTGCCTTCAGCAGCCCGGGCGCCTTCGGCTTCTATCCGTGGATCAGCGCCGACCAGCGCTTCTACGGCATCGTCGCTCGCGAGCAGCGCCGTGGCGCCCTGGGCGACGACCCCAGCGACAAGCCGGCGGTGGCTTCGGTGAACTGCGGGCGCGAGATCCGCGCCGCGTGGATGGACGGCCAGCCTCGTCGCTGAATGGAGGAGAGATGCCGCCGAAGCCGGCGCACTCCGCGAGCGCGCGCCGGCTTGGGATAACTTGCCGTCTCAGCGCATCCGGTCGGTCTCGAATGCGATGCGATCAACGCTGCCGTCGACGTTGCGGAACAGGCGCACGCGACGCATGCCGTCGGGGCTGACGAGCAGCTCGGTGTTCTCGGCGCGCCAGGTCTCCAGCGGGCTCTCGTCGAGGCTGACGCCCAGACTGCGCACGCCGACATGGACCTTCAGCGTGCGGCCATCGTCAAGCAGAAATTCGCCTCGTGCGTCGCGCAGCATGGCGCGGCCGGTCATGGCGGGCACGGTGGGTTCCTGGGCACTCGCGGGCGCGATCAGCGTCATGGTTGCGAGCAGAGCGGCCGACAGGGTGAGGGGTCGCAGATTCGTCCAGGTCTTCATGGTGAGGTACTCCTTAGGTTCCCCGAGGCCAGTCGCCTCGGCACAAGCCATAGTGCAAACCCCATGCCAGCTCGAAATGCCAAGAACTTCACGGTCAAACGGCGTCTTCAATCAGTATTCGCCCCAGGTCTGGGCCTGAGCGCCCCGCATCGCGACACCACGCCTCGCGATGGCGCGGCGCTTGACCCTCACGTCACGTGAGGCTTCATCATCCGGCCCGTTTCATGCACGAGCCTGGATATGGACTACACGGTGGGAGAGCTGGCCAAACGGGCCGGCTTGACGGTGCGCACCCTGCACCACTACGAAGAACTCGGCCTGCTGCGCCCCTCGGGCCGCAGTGAGGCTGGCTACCGCCGCTACGGCGACGCCGACGTGCTGCGCCTGCACCGGGTGCTGGCGCTGCGCGACGCCGGCCTGTCGCTGAAGGCCATCGCGCCGCTGCTGGACGGCGAGGCGCCGCAACCGCTGGCTGACGTGCTGCAGGCCCAGATCGAACAGGTCGAGGCTCAGTTGCAGGCGCAGGAGAGCCTGCTGCTGACGCTGCGCAATGCCGCCAAGCGGCTGGAACTGCAGGGCGATGGCGGCGATGCGGTGCAGGTGCTGCTGGACGCCATGGCCATCCGGCGCGTGCACGAGCGCTGGTTCAGCCCGGAGCAGCTGCGCGCCATGCGCTGGCAATGGGAAGCCATCCCCGAGCCGGAGCGCGACGCCGTCGAGCTGGAATGGCCGCAGCTGATCAAGGAAGCTCGCGCGGCGATGGACACCGGCCTCGACCCGGCCGCGCCCGAGGTCCAGGCCCTGGTGCGGCGCTGGCTGGCGCTGCAGAAGCAGTTCCTGGAAGTGGCGCCCGGCATGAAGGACACCATGCAGCGCATGTATGCCGCCGAGCCCGAACTGGCGCGCCAGTCCGGTGTGACGCCTGAACTGATCGCCTACCTGCGCCGCTCCAAAGAAACATTGCCCCTCGGGGAGCAGTCATGAGCGACCCGCGCCGCGAACTCTTTCGCAACGCCAATTTCCGCTGGATCATCGGCGGCGGCCTGCTGTCCATGCTGGGCGACCAGTTCACGCTGCTGGCCCTGCCCTGGCTCGTCATGGGCCTGAGCCGCGACCCGCTGGTGCTGGGCACCGTGCTGGCCCTGGGCAGCCTGCCGCGCGCCATCTTCATCCTGGTTGGCGGCGCGCTGGTGGACCGCCACTCGCCCAAGGCCGTGCTGCTGCTGACCAAGTGGATCAACTTCGCGCTGCTCGGCCTGCTGGCCGCGCTGACCGCCACGGGCGCGGTCACGCTGCCCTGGGTCTATGGCCTGACGCTGGCCATCGGCCTGGCGACTGCGTTCAGCTATCCGGCCGGCAGCGCCATCCTGCCGCAAACCGTGCCGGCCACGCTGATCCAGCCGGCCAACGGCGTGCTGATGGGCGCGCGCCAGCTGGTGCTGCTGCTCGGGCCGGTGCTGGCCGGCCTGCTGGTGACGGCGGGCAGCGCACCGGCGTTGAGCGGCCACGGCCTGGCGCTGGCCTTTGGCTTCGATGCCCTGAGCTTTGCCATCTCGGCCTGGACGCTGTCGCGCGTGCAGGTGGCAGCCAGCGAGGCCAGGCCGCCTCAGCCCGTCTTCGCGGCCATTGCCGAGTCGCTGACGAGCTGCTGGCAGGACCGCGAGCTGCGCGCCCTCTTCATGTATTTCTCGGCAATAGCCTTCTTCGTCGGCGGGCCCATCCAGGTCGCGTTGCCGGTGCTGGCTGCCGAGCGTCTGCCCGGTGGCGCCGCGGCCTTGGGCGCAATGCTGGCCGTGCACGGCCTGGGCGCGCTGGCGGGCATGGCGGTGTCAGGGTTGAAGCCGCATTGGCGCCTGTCCACGCTGGGCGGCACGGTGCTGCTGATCGACACCGTCGCCGGCTGCGTCTTCCTCGCCTTCGGCCATGTGCATGCGGCCTGGCAGGGTGCGCTGCTGCTGTTGCCACTGGGCGCCCTGGGCGGCTTTGTGCAGGTCGCGGTCTACAGCTGGCTGCAAAAGCGCATCCCGTCAGAGATGCTGGGCCGCTCGATGGCGCTGTTCATGTTCATCGTCATGGGGCTGGCACCGCTGGCTTCGGCGGCAGCCGGGGCGGCGCTGCGGGTGCTGGACGTGACGCAGCTGTTCACGGCGGCGGCCTTGTGCCTGCTGGGGGTGGTGGCGTTAGGGGCGTTGTTCACGCCGATTCGGCGGATTGCGTATCTGGAAGCGATGGGTTGAGCGGGATTCGGCTCGCAATGGACCGCCGCATTGCAGCGGTTGCCGTCATCGGCGATCAGCCGCCGAGTTCACGCTGCCTGGCAGGAAGCAGTCGCCGGCGCACCTGGCCGGCTGACGGCTTCAACGACCGGTGTCGAGGGCGCTACGGTCGTCCAGCCTGGCCGCCCGCGGCTGTCGCCGTCGACTCGCGCCGGAATGTCTGCTGCTCGAAGCGTTGGAATGGCGCTGTCGACCCCAAGCCGACATCGACTCGCCGAGATTGGACGCCGCAAGGCTGACGCTCAACGTGAAGTCAAGCGGCCGGAGACAGCCGCCGCCAAACGCCGAGATTCAGCAGGCGCGCAGCGCGGTGCAGGGCTAGCTGTGATGTCTCGATAGGTTGTTCACCCGACCTGGTCTGGGAGACTGGAGTTACGACGCTTCAGAACTCTCAGATGAAGGTGGCCGGGTGAACAGCCATAAGAATGCCAGATTGACGTACCAAGGTCGGCTTTTGCTGATCGAACGCATCAGCGTGATGGGCTTGGCGTTGGCCGCACAGGCCGCCGGCATCAGCATGCGCACGGCGCGCAAATGGCTTGGCCGCTACAACGAGGGGGGTCCGCA